>CAZADA010000005.1:0-46931 GCA_964483775.1 uncultured Caulobacterales bacterium | reverse complement strand
GCTCTGGCACACAATACTTCGTTGGCGACTTCGACGGATTTCGGTTTCAGATGTGCCCGGCATTCGCCGAGACGCTCGGCGCCGAAGGCCCACAATGGCTTGACTGGGGCCCCGACAATTATGCGTCGATCTGTTGGGCGAACCTCCCACAAACACGGCCCCGCCCGCTTATTGTGGGCTGGATGAACAATTGGGCGTACGCCAACGATACGCTCGAAACCCCTGCACGTGGCCGCATGACCTGTCCGCGCGAGCTCTCAATCCGGCGCGACAACGGCGTGTACCGCCTTGGCGGCCGGAGCGCGGCGCTCGCTCCTCGGCCGGGCCATGGCGTGCAAGGCTCCACACTTGCCATCGGCGAAGGACTGCAGCGCATTGACCTCGCCGCGCACGCCCGTAACGGGCGACCGGCGATCGTCGAGCTCATGAGTGGCGGGTCGACGATGGCGGTGATTGAATTTGACCATCAATCCAATGCGTTCATCATCGATCGCAGCCGCGCCCACCCCGCCGGTCGCTCAGACGGCCTCGCCGCCCGTTTCAGTTTTCCACGCCGAGCGAGCACGCCCAGCTTTGGCATGAGCCTCTACGTTAGCCGTTTTGGCCTTGAACTGTTCATCGATGATGGTCTGCAGACGGCGACCACCCTGCTCGATCCGACACGCCCCATTGATGCCGTCACGTTGCGCAATCTGCGGTTTTTGTGACACCGAGCGCGATCGGTCACAGTCGACGGACCACGACACTGCGCCTCCTGAAAGAAGCCAACATACCCAAACGCTTGTTCTGCGCCGCCGCCGCGCTCGGCGCTGACCCGTTCGCGGGCGGGTGGCTGGGATTGTTTGGCGGCGCGATCATGTTCGGTCTGGGCATCTGGTATCTGGAGCGCCAACGGCTGCAGGCGCGTGAGGCTGACGAAGGGGTTGAGTCGGGGCCTCTGACAACATCCCCGACCTTGCCGAGATCGAGACGGACCAACCCCATTGGGCGCTGGCGGTGTTGCCCCTCGCGCTGGTCATCGCCACCATCTTGACTCCCGGCTCCTTTCACTCGCCGGCATTGGCGGCGATACGCCCCTGTTGGCTTTCGCCAGCAGCGAACCCGTTCTATGGCCATCCATCGCGCTCGGGGTGGCAGCGTCTTAGCCTTGTGTCTCTTTTGCACTGTCTGCGAGCGCGCACCGCCAGTGCTTGGGGACGGCACACAAGACGCCATCATCCCCCTGATGGCCACGGCGGCCGCGATTGGATTTGGCGGCGTGGTTGTGCAAACGGCGAGCTTTCAGACCTTGACCGATGCCGTGAAGCCCGTCGAGCGATTAAAAATGGCCCTAACCCTTTGAAAACAATGGTGGGCGGTACTGGGATTGAACCAGTGACCCCTACGATGTCAACGTAGTGCTCTCCCGCTGAGCTAACCGCCCGACCTCACGCAACACGCAATGCTGCTTGGCGTGTGGGAACCCGGTATTAGAAGCTCGGCAAGATCGCTGTCAATCATCCTCGGCCATGGTTGGGTTGAGATCGCCGCGTTTGGCGGGACGCCATAGTGCATGGCGGGCGACGGCCGTTAGCGCGCTGACGTTGTGATGAGGGCGACCGGCGTTCATTGGCCGCAGGATCCGGTCGAGGCCTGGTAGGTTTGCTCACTTGTCACGCGCCCAACGCCTGGTCTTGATGACCGGGCCCTTGGTCGAAGGATCCGCCATGCCCGCCAATACACAGCCGACCGACAGCCCCACGCGGCCGCCTGCCTTCGAAACGCGTGGTCTGACCAAGGTGTATACGAGCGGCGAGGTCTCGGTGCACGCCCTGCGCGGGGTGGACATGACCATTGCCCGCGGCGCTTTTGTCGTGCTGCTTGGCGCCTCGGGGTCTGGCAAGTCGACCTTGCTCAACATTCTTGGCGGTTTGGATCGCGGCAGCGATGGTGAGGTCATGTTTGACGGACACTCCATCGCGCGCGCCAGCGATGCCGAGCTCACCCGGTTTCGGCGCGAACACATTGGTTTTGTCTTCCAGTTTTATAATCTGATGCCGAGCCTAACGGCGCGCGAGAACGTGGCTTTGGTGACCGAGATCGCCGCCCACCCCATGTCCGCCGACGATGCGCTGTCCCTTGTGCAGTTGGGCGACCGGATGGACCATTTCCCAGGCCAGTTGTCGGGCGGCCAGCAACAGCGTGTGGCGATCGCACGCGCCATCGCCAAGCGCCCGGAAGTGTTGCTTTGTGATGAGCCGACCGGTGCGCTTGACAGCGAAACCGGCGTCATTGTGCTGGACGCGTTGCGTCGGGCCAATGAGGAGCTGGGCGCCACAACGATCGTGATCACGCACAACGCCGCCGTGGCGGACATGGCCGACCAAGTCGTCATCCTGGCCGACGGACGCGTGCGTGAGGATCGGTTCAACCCGGACAAACGAACGCCGCAGGAGATCGTGTGGTGAGCCGTCGCCTGATCCATCCGCTTGACGTCAAGCTTCTGCGGGACGCGCGGCGGCTATGGGGCCAGTTGTTGGCGGCGGCGCTGGTGCTGACCAGCGGCATCACGGTGTTGGTGATGTCCAACTATCTGTTTGCCACGCTCAGCCAAACCCAGCAGGCCTATTATGAGCGCTATCGGTTTTCGGATGTGTTTTCGGGCGTGCGCCGTGCGCCGCTGAGGCTTGAGGACCAAATCGAAGCGATCCCCGGCGTGCGATCGGCTGTGTTGCGCATTCAAGAAAACGCGCGCCTGGACATGCCCGGACTGACCGAACCGGCCTCGGCTGCATTGATGTCCATACCGCGTACAGGCCGGCCGGCGCTGAACGACGTCTTGGTCTCACGCGGGCGATGGCCGGAGCCTGGTCGTCACGATGAGGCCATAATCTCCAATGAGTTCGCCGCCGCATGGGACCTCAGTCCGGGCGACTCGGTCACCGCCATCATCAATGGGCGACAGCGCGATCTTGACGTGGTCGGCATTGGCGCGTCGCCGGAGTTCATCTACGCGATCGGCCCAGGCGACATCATCCCGCAACACGACCGGTTTGCGATCCTTTGGATGGCGCGCGATAGCTTGGAACGCGCGTTTGATCTGGATGGCGCGTTCAATGACGTGGCGGTGAAGCTCGAGCGCAACGCCAATGAAGCCGCCGTCATCGACGCCTTGGACGATGTGCTCGACCCGTATGGCGGCCGGGGCGCGTTTGGGCGCGACGACCAGCTCTCCCACAGCTTCATCCAAAGCGAGATCAACCAGAACAAGGCGATGGGGCGCATTTTGCCCCCGATCTTCCTCGGGGTGGCGGCGTTCATGCTCTATGTCGCCATCAGCCGTTTGATCGACACCGAGCGTGAGCAGATCGGGCTGATGAAGGCGTTTGGCTATTCCAACGCCACGGTGGCCGCGCATTATCTGAAGCTCGCCATGATCCCCGGCGTGGCGGGCGGTGTGTTCGGCGTGATCGTCGGCTCGCTCACGGGCGACGGGCTCACCGTGATCTATAAGGACTTTTACAATCTGCCGTTCTTGGTGCGCGATCCTCCGATTGGGACTTATGCGCTGAGCGTGCTGATCGCTGTGGGGGTGTGCGCGGCCGGCGCCGTCGCGGCGGTGCGCAAGGCTGTGCGGCTTGACCCGGCTGTGGCGATGCGCCCGCCGGCGCCGCCCCGTTTCACGCGTGGTTGGATGGATCGCTTGGGCTTAATCGGCCTGCTTGACGGGCCCGGACGCATTATCGTGCGCAACATCTCACGCGCGCCCTTCCGCTCGAGCTTAACAGTCGTCGGCGTCGCGGCGGGATGCGCGACCATGGTGGCGGGCACATTCATGCACGAGTCGATGGATCGGCTCATGACCGTGCAGTTCCAACATATGGACCGTTCGGACGTGACGATCTCATTTCCTCTCGAGCAGCCCGAACGCGCGCTGACCGCGCTTGCCCACTTGCCCGGTGTGCGCGCCGTGGAGGGCACCCACATCGTGCCCGTCGACATGGTCAATGGCCCACGGTCTGAACGGGTCGGCCTGCAAGGCCTCAAGCCCGATCCACAACTCAACCGCCCGCTCGACACCGAGCTCGATCCGATCATGTTGCGCGAGGGCGGTGTGGTGATGTCGCGCTACCTCGCTGAAAAGCTCGACCTTGAGCTTGGCGACACGGTGCGCATGAAAGTGCTGGAGGGGCGGCGGCCAACGCTTGTCGCGCCGCTGCATGGTCTGGTGGACGACCACATTGCGTTGGCGGCCTATATGAGCGCGGACGCCCTGGCCGACGCCTTGGATGAGGCGCCGACGGTGTCGGTGGCCCATGTGCGCCTGGATCCGCAACACTATGATGCGTTCTTTAACGCGGTGAAGGAGTCGCCGCTTCTGCAGAGCACCACCTCCCGGCCGCTGATTTTGGAGAAGTTTCGCCAAACGTTGGATGAGAACATTGCGATTTTCACCACGATGTTTTCGATCTTCGCGGCCTCGATTTGCCTTGGCATTGTGTACAATGCGGCCCGCATCGCGCTGTCGGAACGGGGTCGCGAGCTTGCCAGCTTGCGTGTGCTGGGCTTCACGCGCGGTGAGGTGAGTTACATTTTGCTCGGCGAACTTGGCGTGCTTGTGCTGCTGGCTCTGCCGCTGGGATGCCTTATGGGCTGGGGTATAGCGTGGATCGTGGTGAACGCCATGTTCGACGCCGACCTGGTGCGCCCTCCGCTTATCGTGACCACAGAGCGTTACGCCACGGCCATGATCTTCACGGTTTTCTTCGCCTTTGTGTCCGGTCTGATCGTGCGCCGGCGCATCGACCAGCTCGACCTTGTCGAAGTCCTCAAGACGCGGGAGTAATCATGGCCCAGTCAAACCAGTCGTCCTCGACGCCGCAAGCGCGCAATGTCCGGCGTCGCCGTCTGCTTGTCGCCGCGGTGTTTGCGGTGGGCGTGGTTGTGTTTTTCGCATGGGCGTTGGCGCCTCGTCCGATCTTGGTCGACATGCAGCCGATCACGCGCGGTCTGCTCACTGTGGAGGTCACCGAAGAGGCCCGCACGCGGGTGCGCGAGGTGTATACCCTGTCAGCCCCGTTGGCGGGGCGATTGGAACGCGTTGAGGTTGAGCCGGGCGACCCGGTTCGTGCTGGCGAGACTGTCGTTGCGCGGATCCGCCCCACCTCCCCAGGGCTGCGCGACCGGCGCACCCAGGCCGAGCTTGCGAGTGTGCGAGACGCCGCCCAAGCCGCGCGCGACGCCGCCGAAGCTGATCTTCGCCGCGCTGAAGCCGAACAGACCCGCGCTCAATCGGACTATGAACGCGACCAAAGGCTGCTCGCGCGCAACACCATCGCCGAAGCGCGGATGGACAACACCCGCGCGGCTCGCGACGCGGCGCGCGCGGCTCGTGACGCCGCCCGCAGCCTGCTCCAAGCGCGCGAAGCCGACCTTTCGCGCGCCGAAGCCGCGCTGATCGAACCGGCTGATGACAGCACATGGTCTGATGACGCTGATTGTTGCATTGAGCTGCACGCGCCAGTCGATGGCGTGGTGTTGCGTTTGCGCCAGGAAAGCGAAACCGTGCTCGCCTCGGGCTCGATGATCTTGGACATTGGTGATCCTGGCGACCTTGAGATCTACAGCGAGATGCTCTCCAACGACGCCGTCTTGGTCGAGGCTGGGGATCGCGTGCGCATTGACGGCTGGGGCGGGCCCGAGCTTGAAGGGCGGGTGCAGCGGGTGGAACCGGCCGCCTTCACCAAAGTCTCCGCGCTGGGTATCGAAGAACAACGCGTCAACGTCATCATCGATATTGACGCCCCGCGTGAGGATTGGGCGGGCCTTGGGCACGACTACCGGGTCGACGTGCACGTGGAGATCTGGCGCGGCGACGACGTTGTGCGCGCGCCCGACGCGGCGTTGTTCCGCACCGGGGAAGACTGGAATGTGTTTGTCGTCGACAGCGGTCGGGCGCGCAGGCGCGCGGTCACGCTGGGGCGAACAAACGGCGCGGAGGCCGAAGTCATGACGGGTCTGGAGCTGGGGGACACTGTGGTCGCCTACCCGCCTGACACGTTGGAGGATCGCGGCCGGGTGCGCGAACGCGACAGCTAGCGGCCCCTGCGCCGGGGATCGCGCTCAGGTCGCTCGCGGAGCGTTGAGCGCGGATGCTCGCGGCAGAACAAGCAGCGCGAGCGCGCCAATCGCTGAACCGGCGGCCATGGCGATCGCCACGCCTTGAAGGCCCACGCCCGCGTCAAACAACACCCCGGCAAGGATCGGCCCAAGCGCAGCGCCGCCACGGCCAACGCCGATGACGAACCCAGTGCCTCCCGCGCGGGCCTCGGTGGGGAAGGTCTGGGCAAACACCGCATACATGCCCACAATCGCAGCGTTGGTGAAAAACCCGACGATGGCGGCCACGGTCGACAGCCACACCAAATCTGGCTGGCCGGATCCAAACACCACAACGCCGACAACCGCAGCGAGCATGGCGGCGATGGTCAATGGACGCAGGCCAAATCTCTGAGTCAAAAGGCCGAGCAAAAACCCGCCCACAGCCCCGCCGACACTGGCCCACACCAACACGCCGCCGGCCAGCGAAGCGGCAAAGCCCATGTCAGCGACCAGTTTGGGGATCCACTTGAGGAAAAAGTAGAAGGTCATGATGTGGGCGAAGTAAGCGAGCGTCAAAAGGATGGTGAGGCGCGCCAAATCCGGTCGAAACAGGCGCGCGAGCGACGGCTTGCGGGGGCCTTCGGGCGCGGGCCCCAGCGTCTCCACAGGGCGATGGCCCATGCGTTTGAGGATGGCGTTGATGCGCTCGTGCGCGCGCCGGGGGCGCTTATGGCTGAGGAAGGCGACGGATTCGGGCAGAAACGCCCAGACCAGCGGGATCACCATCAGATTGACCAAGCCGCCAAACACAAAGATCGAACGCCAATCAAACTGGGTCAGCAGGACGGCTGAGATCGCGCCCCCCACAATGGCGCCAATGGGGTAACCGGCCGCCATGAACGACACCGCCATGGCCCGCCGGCGCTCGTTGGCGTATTCGGCGGCCAGGGCGTTGATCGCCGCCAAGATGCCGCCAATCCCAAGGCCGGTGTAAAACCGGAACGCGGACAAGCTGGTGACGCTGTCGGCCAGCGACGCCAAGAACATGCCGCTGGTCATGATCGCCAAACATATCAACGCCGTGGGTCGGCGCCCGATACGATCGGCTAGCCCACCCAGCGTCAGCGAACCAATCGCCATGCCAATGAGCTCCATGGACAGCACAACGCCGAGCGCGCTGCGGGAGATGTCCCATTCCTCCGAGATGCCCGGCGCGGCGAAACTGATGGCGAGGATGTCGAAACCATCAAGGGCGAACAAAAACACGCACAGCGAGACCGCCACGATCTGGAATCGGCTCATCGGCGAGGCGGCGATGATGCCGGCGGGGTCTTTGGGAGTCATCGGCGTCTCCAATGCGCCCGGACGGCGGGCATACGCGATGTCAGCCCTAGCCCATTTGGCCGCCCATGCGAAACGGGTCGCGCACGGCGGCTCACACGGCGGTCAGCGTTGGTCAGCGTTGGTCAGCGTTGGTCAGCGTTGGTCAGCGTTGGTCCTGGGCCAATAGGCTGAGCGCGCGCTTGGTCAGATGCTCGCCCAGAACGCGAAAGTCATCGCCGCGCGGCGAGCTCGTGCGCCAGATGAGCGCAATCCATCGCCAGGGCTCGTCCAGGGCGATGTCGCACACCGCGACGGAGGCTTCGTCCCGCATTTCCGAATGCTCGTAGAGCGCGGGAAACAAGGCTGAGCCCATGCCCATGCCCACCATCTGGCGCAGACCGTCAAGGCTGGTGCCCTCATAGTCGATCAACAAATGCGCCCCTGCGCTCTCGGCGAGGTCACGCACCCGATCGGCCAGGTAGTGCCCGCTTTCTAAGGTCAACAGGTTTTTGTCCGCCAGATCATCAATGCCGATGGGCCCGCCAGCGGCAAGTTCGTGGCCGCTCGGGACGCCGAGCCTCAACGGTTCTTGGAACAACCGCTCGACAACGAGGCTGGATGCGTCTTCTGGCGGGGTGGAGAGGATGACGTCGAACTCGCCGCCGCGCAGCCGATTTTCCAGCTCAACGGTGCGTGTCTCGCGCACATAGAGCCGCAAATTGGGATGCTGAGCGTGCAAGTCGGGGATCACCTGGGGAAGCAGGTACGGTCCGACGGTCGGCAGCGCGCCCAGGCGGATGAGCCCGCCAAGGCTGTCCTGATTGGCGCGCACGACATCTTCCAGTTCACGAACGTCGGCGAGAATGCGTCGCGCGCGGGCGGCGATCTCCACACCCATCGGCGTGAGTTTGGCCCCGCTGCGTCCGCGCTCCAGCAGTTTGGCGCCCAGATTGTGCTCCAGTTGGGAGATTTGCTCGGACAGCGCGGGTTGGCTGATGTTGGCGCGCCGCGCCGCCAGGTTGAACCGACCCGCGTCGGCGACAGCGATGAGATAGGTGAGCTGACGGATCGTCGGCAGCGGCATAATTCGTACTTTCCGATGCAATCGCCAATTTCATTCGATTGGACCCGATCGATATGTGGGTTCACCCTTATTTGGCAACTGTATGAGAGGAGACCCAGCGATGCAGGCCAGGCTCATCGCACTTCAAAACCAACACGCAAAGCTGGAACACCAGCTTGTGAGCGAACGCCAGCGCGCCAATCCTGATGGCGGCGTGATTGCGCGTGTCATGGCCGCCAAGCGCAAAATTCGCAACGACATGGCGGCCTTGCTGCACCGTCAACATCGCGCCCGCGCCGCCAGCCTCGCTTAAATCGCCAGCGCGCAGTTCATAGGGACGGGACTGCTGCACACGAGCTTATCTCCACATTTGCGCCAAGGCCGCATGGTTTGCCAGACTGCACGGGTCTGACAACAGGGTTATGGGGCTTATGCACTGGCCGACCATACTGTCCAAGGTCGAGCATCTTCGTTCGCTGAGCGAGGCTGAAGCGGCGGCCTATTTGGCTCAGTTGCGCACCGAGGCGCCCGAGATCGCCACCACGGTTGAGCGTTTGGGCCGACCGGCGCGCAATGCCGACACATTCATGCGCACCGCCGCTGAGGATGGCGCGCCCGAACACACGCCAGCGCTGGCCATTGGCGACCAAGTGGGCGTGTGGCGCATCACAGCGTTTTTGGGCGCCGGCGGCATGGGCGAGGTGTATCAAGCCAGCCGCGCTGACGGGCTCTATGAGCAAGTCGCCGCCCTCAAAGTGATGCATGGCCAGCTGAGCCCCACGCGCGCGGGGGCGTTCGAACGCGAGCGCAAACGCCTTGCCCGCCTTGATAGCCCAGGTGTGAGCCGGATCATCGACGGCGGCACGGCTGACGACGGCCAGCCCTTCATGGTGATGGAGTACGTCGACGGCCGGCCGATTGACCAGTACTGCCAGGCCACTAACCTGCCCGTGGCCGCTCGGCTTGGCCTGGTGGCCGATTTGGGCCGTGCGGTCAGCCACGCGCACGCTCGCCTCGTGCTGCATCGTGACATCAAAGCGTCCAATGCGTTGGTCACCGGGCAAGGTGACGTGAAGCTCATCGATTTTGGCATTGCATCTTTGCTCGAAGAGGACGCAACGGCGAGCGCCGGTCCGATGACGCTGGCGACGGCGGCGCCTGAACAGCTGCTCGGCGAACCGGTTTCGGTCGCCACCGACGTGTTCGCGCTGGGCATGCTGGCTCATGAATTGGTCACCGGTCGTCTGCCGACACGGCGAGGCGACGCCGGCGTTGAGCTTGATAGACCGGGCCTGGCGAACACAGACCTTGCGGCCATCTTGGCGCGGGCGACGGCGACCGATGCTGACGCACGTTACCCCTCGGCTGAAGCGTTCACCGAAGACATTCGCGCCTTTCTCGAACGCCGTCCGGTCGCCGCCCGTGAGGGGGGAGGCGTTTACCGCACCATCCGTTTTCTGCAGCGTTACCCGGTGGCGAGCGTCCTTGGGACCATCGCGGTGGGGGCGCTGGCCGCGGGGCTCGCCGTCAGCTTGGCCTTTGGACACCGGGTCACCCTGGAAGCCGAGCGCGCCAGCCTTGAGGCGGAACGCGCTAACGCGGAGCTGGTGCGCGCCGAGTACTTTCTTGAGCGCGCCGAACGTTTCGCCGACATTGAAAGCGCCTATTTGGTCATCTTTGGACGCGCATTCAGCGAACCTGGCGAACGGGCGCGCTTTCGCCAAATCTTGTTCGATCGCGTCAATGAGGCCTACGCCAGCAAGGACGAAAGCCCACAACGCGCAGCGCAGATCATCCTCGCCGTTGGTCGCCACCTTGTTTACTGGCTGGACTACTACAGCGCGATGACTGTGCTCCAACCCTGGCTCGCCGAAGGGTTTGGCGATCGAGAACTCATCAATCTGGGCAAGCTCAGTTTGGCCACGGCTTATCGCAATGTGGGCCGCGCCGACGAGGCCCTGGTCATCCTCAAAGAGTTGGAGCAAGCCTATTCTGATCCCAACGGCCGCTTGGCTCTCGAGCGGGTGTGGGCGCTCTCAGAAATCGCCGCGATTACGGTTGACGATGGGGATATCAATCGCGCCACCGTCCTGCTGGAAGATGCGGTGGAGGTGACTGAAACCTCATTCGAGATTTCATTTTACTACTTCTTCCTGGTGAACTTCGCCCAGATTCAAGGTGATTTCGACCGGTCCTATGACTACGCCAAGGCGGTGGTGACCTTCCTGGAGAGCGACCCGCTCGTCGACCGCAATCTGATCAACATTCACCGGGCCCAATTGGGATTGTTGGAGTATTATCACAGGAACGACGTGGATTCAGCGCGCACGCGTCTTGACCAGGTGATCGCCGAAGCAGCGGCGCATGAAGGCTTTACCCTCCAAAGCGCCCAGGTGATCCGCGCAGACATCGCAGCCCATGACGGGGATTTCGCCCTGGCCGAGGACCTGCTCGATCGCTCGCGGCGAGGCTTATTTCTGACGTTTGGACAAGAGCGGCCTGCGCGCGGACGTTTGGTGGAGCACTTGGCCATGCAAGGAGAGTTTGAGCGCGCGACCACCGAGTTGACCGAGTTGGTGCGCTTGACCCACGGGATCATGGGACCCAGTCCGGGCAACCCCGACCCCAATTTGGTTCTGGCCGCCGCCCATCTGGGAACGCTCCAATATGGACCCGAAGCCGGCGCAGAGGCCTTTGAGGTGTTTGGCTATTCGACTGAATGGGAACACACCGATCCGGGACATCGTTATCGGGTTAACCGACTGCGCGCCATGGGCGTGGCGATACCGGAGGCGGCGATCGGGGTGTCACTCGAACCGTAGCGCCTCAATCGGGTTGAGGCGGGACGCGCGCCGGGCCGGATAGAAGCCAAAAAACACCGCGATCACAATGGCCGTCGCCACGGCGCCCACCAAGGTGACGGGGCTGATGAGCACGGGAAACTCGCCAAATCGGGCGGCGAGGTGGGTTGCGCCAACGCCGACAGCCATCCCGAGCAGGCCGCCCAAAAATCCCAAGGCCGTGGCTTCAACCAGGAACTGGGCCAACACGTCGCGGCGGCGCGCGCCGACAGCGAGCCGGAGCCCAATCTCGCGTGTGCGCTCGGTCACCGAAACCAGCATGATGTTCATAATGCCAATGCCGCCAACCACCAGCGAAGTGACGGAGAAAGCCGCCAACAAGAAACCCAGCAGCGTTTCAGTTTCATTCCGGGCGCGAATGAACTCGGCGAAGTTCACAACGACAAAGTCGTCATCGGCGCCCGGCGCGATGTCTCGGCGCAACCGCATGAGCTCTTCGATCTCGGCCTGCGCGGCCACGACGTCGAGATCATCCCAGATCTTTACATAGATGCGCCCCGCATCATCGGGCACGCTGTTTTGTGAACGCGATATGCGTGTGCGCACTGTCTCAAGCGGCATCCAAATCACATCGTCTTGGTCTTGGCCGAACGTCGAGGCGCCCTGCTCTTCCAGGACGCCGATGACGGTCACCGGGATCCGGCCGATGCGCAAGCGCGCGCCAATGGGATCAGCGCCTGGCAGCAGTTCGTCGGCGACCGTCTGACCCACAATGGCGACCTTAGCGCCCGAGCGCGCCTCGGCCTCGGTGAAGTTGCGGCCCTCAATGATCTCAAGGCTCTCGATGGTGGCGAAGTGATCGCTGACGCCCAACACCGACGTACTCCAATTGCGACCGCTGGCGATCACCGTCGCGGAGGTTTGCTCACGGCCCGAGACCGCCTCGACCAGATGGGACATTTCCGCCAAGGCCTGGACGTCCCGATCGGTCAGTGGACGGGCGCTTTCTGCGCCGCGCGAACGCCCGCCAAACATTCTGGCGCCAGAGCGCACCTGGAGGGTGTGGGTGCCGAAACTGGCGATTTGCTCTTTCAGTTGCTGGCCGGCGCCCTGTGAGATCGACACCGACACGATGGCGGCGCCAATGCCGATGATGATTCCCAACATGGTCAGCGCGCTGCGCAGCGTGTTGGTGCGAATCGCGCGCAACGCAATGGCCAGTGATGCGCCGAGCTTCATGACAGCCCCCGTCCAGTGCGCGGCGTTTGCTCGACGTCGTCAAGCAAGGCCCCATCGCGAAACCGCAAAACCCGCCGCGCATAGGCCGCGATTTCCTCTTCGTGGGTCACCAGAATGATGGTCACCCCGTCGGCGTTCAGATCTTGCAACAACGCCATGATGTCTTCAGACGTGGCGGTGTCCAACGCGCCGGTCGGTTCGTCGGCCAAGATCATCTTGGGATGGTTGACCAGAGCGCGGGCAATGGCCACGCGCTGTTGCTGGCCGCCGGACAACTGAGCGGGGGTGTGGTCCATCCGCTCACCTAAGCCAACGCGCGTCAACGCGTCTCTGGCTCGAACCGCACGGTCCGCGGCGCCAAGTGCGGTGTACATCAATGGCAACTGGACGTTGTCCAGAGCGCTGGTGCGCGCGAGCAGCATGAATTGTTGGAACACAAAGCCAATGGTTTCACTGCGCAGGGCCGCCAGCGCGTCACTCGACAGGGCGCCAACATCGGCGCCGCCAATGTGCAACTTGCCTCCGCTCGGGGTGTCGAGCGCGCCGAGCAAATACATGAATGTCGACTTACCCGAGCCTGACGGGCCCATGATGGCGACAAACTCGCCCTCGTGGATCTGCACGCTGACGTCATCCAAGGCGTTGACAACGCTGTCGCCCATGGCGAAGCGCTTGGACAGCCCTTCACACCGGATCAAGGGCGTGTCGGCCTGGCCAGCCGCACTCATGACGCACCGCCGCGCACAATCCGGGTGACCACCGCATCACCTTCGGTCAGCTCGCCCGCCACCACTTCGGTGAAACGATCATCGCTGACGCCCAAGCGCACCCGCCGGGGCAGCGGGTCGCCGTCCTCGCCTACGACATAAATGACGGCCGAGCGGGTGTCGCTGGCAGCGGCCGTGGCGGCTTGGAACTGGGTGAATTGTTCAGGCGTCAGCTTGGCTCTGACAATGTCATCGGTGCGCGAGCGCATCTGTGCGGCCAACGCCTGGCGGTCGGCGTTCGGGCTGGAAAAGGCCCCGCGCATTTGTTGGAACACGGCCCGCATTTCTGTTTGGATTTCATTGCGCACACTTTCGCTGACGCCGATCTCCTCCAACTGCGCGATCATCGCCGCGCCAGGGCCGCCGCGCTGACCGCCGCCTCGCTGACCTCCGCCGCCCTGCTCGAGGGATGGCCAGTCGTCGGGGGCGCGAAACCGGGCGGCGGCGTTGTCTATGCGCAAGACGTCGGAACGCGCACCGGTGATGATGTCCACATTCGCCGTCATCCCCGGATAAAGGTCGCGGTTGGGATTTTGCGCTGTGATCACGACTGTATAGGTGACGACGTTTTGTTCTTCGTTGGGCGCGAGACGCACTTGGGCCACGCGCCCGTTGAAGGTGCGCCCAGGATAGGCGTCGACAGTGAAGCTGGTGGTCGCTCCCTCACGCACCGCACCGATGTCGGCTTCATCGACGTTCGCCTCGATCTGAATTTCAGTGAGATCCTGGGCTATGGTGAACAGGATGGGCGCGGACAAACTCGCGGCCACGGTCTGGCCGACATCGACAGCACGGTCGATCACGACACCATTGATCGGCGAGCGGATCTCGGTGCGCTCCAGATCAATGCGCGCCGCCTCGCGGGCGGCTTGGCGCTGGAGCACCGAGGCCTGCGCAGTGATCAACTGGGCTTCAGCGCTGGCCAAATCAGCTTGGGCGGCCTCGAACGCGGCTTGGGCGTCGTCGAGCGCCGCTTCGGAAACGAACTCGTTTTCCACAAGTGAGCTTTGGCGCTCAAAATTGCGCTCGGCATTGTTGAGATTGGCCTGGGCGCGCTGGATCGCAGCGATCTGAACGGCGACGTTGGCTTCGGCGACGGCCAAATTGGCTTCCGCCTCCTCTAGGCGACGCGCAAAGGTCTGTGGATCAATCCGCGCGAGCAAGTCGCCCTCACTGACGGGGGTGTTGAAGTCGGCCAACAGTTCAGCGACTTGCCCCGACAATTGGGAGCCCACTTCGACGGTGATCCGCGCGCGCACAGCGCCGGACGTGGAAATCATCTGGGTCACGTCCCCTCGGTCAACCGTCGCCGTTTCAAACGCCCCGGTTGGCGAGGCGGCGCTGTGATCCGCCAACGTCCAGTAGGCGACGGCTGCGAGAGCGACCAGAACAACGACGATCCCAACACTTCGCATCCGCTCTCTCCCAGCTTTGGCCCAGCTCTGCTTTGATTTAACGCGCCGTTTGAGGAAATCCGTCGGTTTTTTTCAGCGAACGTCAAAATCGGCCAAACGTCGCGGTATACAGCCTGCGCGTCGGCGGCCCTGACGCTTGTCTGACTGTCCTCGCCACCCCCGCGCCCCATTTTCAGACTTCAATTGCCGGTCAAAACCGATCACGATGCCGCCGCAGCGTCGGTCCTGGCGGGACGCGGCCGACGCGCATGTTGGCGTTATAGAGTTATGCACATGGGGGCAGACAAACCGGCCGCAATGCAAGTGAGGGCGTCTCGTCCGCGCACGGGACGCGCTGGCGCGGCGCCGCGGATGGACGCGCTCGGGCAACAGACCTGGCTGGTGCTGGGCCTGGCCATTGTGTTTTGCGCCCTGTTCGTCGGTGTTGTCGGCCTGCGCCTCATCGAGGAGCGCCAGAAGCTCGTCGACCAAGGACAGCGGCAACTGACCGCCGACGCGGTGACCACCGCGGGCGACATCGCATCGCGTTTGGCCTGGCTTAGCGGACGGCTCTCGGGGCGCAGCACCGACGCTCTGCCCGGCGTCGATTCGATCACCAACGCGCGCCCGCCGGCCGGACTGGCGCCGGCGGGGGCCAACGCGCCCGGCTTCGTCGCGTGGATCGCCCCCGGACCGGGCGACGACCTGCTTCTCAGGCTAGCGGTTGCTTCTGAGGGTCCGGTTGGCGCGATCGTCGCGACCGTCGACCCCGACAGCCTTGTCGTCCGTCCGCCCACAGGCGTTGCGACCTTGTCAGACGGCACAGCGCGTTTACCGCTGAACACATCGCAGCACGGGTCGCCATCGGGCGAATGGGCCTCGGTGACGGCTCCGGTCGGGGCGTCCGGTTTGGTGATGACCCTTGAACGACCGATCGCCATCGACGAGGCGCGGTGGCGCAACACACTGATCTTTTACAGCCTTTTGGTTTTTGCCCCTCTGATTGTGGCGCTAGGGCTGAGTGCGGTGTTGTTGTCTCAAGTCGATCGGATCCGCAAAGCGAACCAAGCCAAGAGCGTGTTCCTGGCCAATATGAGCCATGAATTGCGCACGCCGCTGAACGCCATCATTGGCTTTTCCGATTCAATGAAGCACGAGATCTTTGGCCCGTTGGGCGATCAGCGCTACCGCGAATACATCAATGATATTATCTTCTCCGGCCAGTATCTGCTGGAGCTTATCAATGATGTCTTGGATCTATCCAAGATTGAAGCTGGCGAATACCCGATCAAATTTGAAGCCGTCAATCTCAACCATGTCATCGATGAAAGCGTCCGCCTCATCCAGACGCACATCCAGGCGGCGGATCTTTCGCTCAACGTCGAAGCCGATGCTCTGCCGGTCATCACGGGCGATCCTCGTGCGTTGCGGCAGATCTTGCTGAACTTGTTGTCCAACGCCAGCAAATTCACGCCGCAGAATGGTCAGATCGACCTGCGCGCCAGCGCCGATGCGGAGCGGGTGCTGATCACCATTGAAGACAATGGCATCGGGATCGCTAAGGATGACTTGGTGCGTCTGGGCCAACCATTTGTCTTGGTTGAAGGACCCAACACCAAGTCCAAAAAGGGCACCGGGCTTGGCCTGGCGTTGTGCAGCCATTTGGTGAGCATCCACGGGGGTAAGCTCGTCATTACCAGCCAGCTGGATGTCGGCACCAAGGTGACGATCACACTGCCGGTCGCTAAGGGCTAGGCCCCTCCCCGCACCGGTGGCGGCTTGGGATGGGCCTCTTGGGATGGGCCTAGGCCTCCTGGTTCAGAATCTTCTGGGTCAGATACGACAAGCGCGCGCCTGCTCTTGATCGCTGCGAAAAGAACACCGCATCGCGCCGATCAAACTGCAGGGAGGTCGACAAGGTCGCCATGACTTCGGCCACCGCCAGCAATTGATCATCGGTGTAGCTGTCGCGCAGCAACCGGATGCGGCGATCATCATCATGCTCGGGGGGGCGGCCTTCAATGAGGAAGTTCGCCCGATCGAAGGCGCGCCCCTCGCGCACGCGCGCGACAAACTCATTGACCGTGTCGGCGGTGATGGGGGTCCAAGGGACACCGCGCTGGGAATAGTCCACGATCAACAGCATGTCGGTCACGGTGCGACCCGACAGATACACCCGGCTACGCGTCATCAACGGCGGATGGTTGAGGCCGACTTGATAGACCTGCGGCGCCATCGCCCGTCGCGCCGCTTCGGTCAACGCCCCGCGCAGACCTTGTGGCGGCACGCCGCCATTGGCCTCGACCACATCGTCCAACAGGGACGCAAACCCCTCAGCGCTGACCTCGAACCCCCGCACTTCCACATTATCGCCATCGGTGTTGGCGGCGTAGCTGGCGCGCACGCCAGCGGCGCTGATATCAACCATCACCACGTCGCGGCGTCGGTTCGGCGGCACGACGCCCTCATATACAAAGTTGGCTTCTTCGTCCGCCGTGAGAAAGTCCACAGGACGGCCTGTGCGCCTGAAGACTTGCGTGGCTAAGGCATCGGCGTGCTCACTTTCCGTCAACACGGACTCGGCCATGATGAAGATGTTTTCTAGCGGTATGCCGAAATCTTCGAGCATAGCGAGCACAACTTCGCGTGCGCCATCGGCGGTGGTTTCCAGATTGTAAGCGAAGTATGGCGGCGGCGCGCTCGATCGGTAACGCCGACGGATGACGATGGCGCTTTGTCCTTCGACATAGGCGTTGTTCGCTTGCACAGGCGCTTCGGCGGCCAGACGAACGGGATCGACTTCGAACACATTGCCCGCGATCCGTTCGGCGCGTACGTCGACAACGCCGTAGAGCTCCTGGGCCGCTGCGCCCATGGCGAGCAGCGTATTCGCCGCCACAACCGCAAGAACAATCCATGACTTACGCGCCGCCATCCGTCCCATACCCTCCCAACCGTGGCTCCATGCGCCGCTCGACCTTAGAGGCCGCCGCCCAATCCCACTTTCCGTCGCTCGCTCAGGCCGACAAAACTGGCAGACCGATACTGTTCGCGACAACCCAGCTCATCAAGTATTGTGGCCCAGAACATCGATCCGTCCAGCGCGGAAATGCCCTTACGCACGCCGAATTCACAAGCAAATGTGGTTGAACAACGATCGATCACTTGGTGTGCGACCGATGGCAGCACAGAAAGTCTGGTTAAGGGGCGATATGCGGCGACCCCGCGTTTGGCTCCGGGCTGGGGAGGCCATCGCGATCGAGCGCGCGCGCAGCCAACACCGCGGACAAGCGCGTGCGCGCCGACTGGGCTGGAGATCCCAATTCGCCGGCCGGCAAGGGGGAGGTTTCTTCTGGATCGGCGATATGGTCGTAGAACCGCCCATCGTCGTACAGCTTATAGCGCTCGTCAAAGACGTAGCGCGCCGGGGGATATTCTGGGCGCGACGCATCGTAATCGAAGAACACCCAGTTGCGCACGCTGTCCGTCTCGGCGCGCATCAGAGGGAGCAGTGAAACGCCGTCCATGGCGTGGGCGGGATCAACGCCTGTCGCGTCAACAACGGTCGGAAAAACGTCCAGGATGTCGGCAAGGCCGCTCACAACGACGCCGCTTGGCGCTCCCCCCGGCCACTGGATGACAAACGGCACATGCATGCCCGCCTGGGTGGTGTTGCCTTTCCCGCCGTAGACAAGCTCGCCGTCGCGCAAACTCACCATATCGCGGTGGGTCCCATTGTCGGCCACAAACACAACGAGGGTGCGCTCGGTGAGGTCCAATTCCTCGAGAACATTCAGCACGTTGCCCAGCATGACGTCACCATAACGGACCATGGCGGCAAACGATCGCCACCCCACTGGAGCGTCGGGCTCGGCCGGCGTGGGAACAAAGGGGCTGTGTGGCAGAACCATCGAATAATACAAGAAAAACGGTTTGGTTTGGTGGCGGCGAATAAAGTCTGTAGCGAAGTCATTCAATATGTCAGGACCATATTGATCCCTACTGTAGTTGAGCACTTGAACTTGACCATCATCGTTCAGTTGGGACAAACGCGGCTCCCAGTAACGTGATCCACGGTCTGAGCGCCGCAACTGCCACACCAGGTTTTCATCAAAGCCGGCATCGCTGGGATCCGCCCCCTGCCCCTCCAGCTCGTCACGCCCGTTGAGCTGCCACTTGCCGACCACGCCGGTGACGTAGCCAGCGTCGCGAAACACGTGCGCCAGGGTCCGCGCGCCGGGGTCCAGATACGCAAAGGCGCGGCTGTTACGGTAATTGTACTGACCGGTGAGCAGGCGCACACGCGAGGGCGTACACAGCGGCGCCGCAAACCCGTTGGCGAACACAACGCCGTCGGCGGCCATCGCATCAAGGTTCGGTGTGGGCTGCTCCCCACCATAGGTTGAAACCGCCTCAACGCCCAGGTCATCGGCAAGAATGACAATGACGTTTACCCAGTCTCCGCCAGGTTGTTGAGCTTCATCTTGCGCCGTCGACGACGGAGCAGCCAATAAGCTTACAGCGATAGTAAGAATAAAGGCGTGCATAAAGTTCATAACTGTCCCCGTCACCGTCGACTTTCGCCGCCATCGATGCGGGAGACGACCAGCAACGTCAATCATCACGCACAGTGTCAACGCCGACAATGCGCGATTGACGCCACAGCCTGTGATCGGCCGGACCTTGCCAAGCACTATCAGAACGGCTAATTCGATTGTGGTACCGCAAGGCAATTGTGACGGCTTTATGTCAAAGTCCACCGACAAAGTAATCTCTGCTTCAACGGAACTGTCGGGACCTCAGTCTTTATCACCGGCGCCGCGCGGTCGACTGACACTCAATCGAATTATTCTCTATATCGCTTTGCCAATATTTGGCGCCTGGATTGGTGTGGCCGCCGTTTGGCTGATCCTGTCCAGCAATCTGGGTGGATCCAGTGATGATGCGCTGGCGGGCGGCTTGCGTGCGGAGGCGACCCCGACTCGCATCGCAACGAACGTGGCCGCGGCGGGCCCACCAGACACTGCGATCCCAGAGGTTTCGCCGACGCCGACCGTTCAACCCACCGCGCCGCCTGAGCCCGAGATTTCACCAACGCCAACGCCATCGCCCGAGCCGAGCCCCGACCTGACGGCGGACGCTGCAGCCTCTGAACCGGCTTTGCTTACAGTCCGGCAGCCCACCGCCAATTTCTTCGTGGGTGTGGAGCTCACACCGGTCTTGGACCGAGGTGAGGCGGATGGATTGGCGTTGGTGGTGGAGACGGTTCGCCCCGAAAGCAGTCTGTTCGGGGCGCTGTGTCCGGGCGACGCCATTGTGATGCTGAATGGCGGTCCGGCCCGCGCGGTCACCGCGCCAGCCGCGACACGGGCGTTTGAAGACGCGATCTTCGCCGCAGACCCCGCCATTTTTGACGTGCGCCCGGCAGGGGCCGCACACGCGCAACGCTTGGAGCTGCGGATTGTGCGCGATAACGCTGGCGGCGGGGCGCCGCCGGGGCCGACGGGCCGATCCGCGTTGGATTTGCCGTGCCCGTAGGCGCCGAGGCCGCGTTCTTACGAGAAAAGCACCGAGCTTGACGCAAAACACTTGCCGAACTGGGCGGTGTGAACCATTTTCACGGGCATAGTCTTGTAGAGTTTATCCGTTTTGGAGGCGGATTTTGTCTGTGGACCTTGATGACATCGACGCAAAGATCCTGATCTTGATCCAAGAGGACGCCGGCCTTTCGGTCGCCGACATCGCCGAAAAGGTGGGTCTGTCCTCAAGCCCGTGCTGGCGGCGCATTAAACGCTTGGAGGAGCGCGGCGTCATCCACCGCCGGGTCACGATTCTGGATCGCAAGAAAGTTGGACTCGACTTTGAAGTCTACGCTTCGGTAAAGCTTACGCTCCCGACCAAAGACAATTTGGATCTTTTCGAAAAACACATGGCGGTCCTACCTGAAATTATGGAATGCGCCGCCATTGCCGGTGACGAAGACTATGTGCTGCGCATTATTACCGCGGACATGCACGCTTATGATGAATTCCTGCGGGACAAGATCCTAACCCTCGGGATTGTTGGCGAAGTGCGCTCACGCATTGTGGTGCGTTCGGTCAAGGACACCTCGGCGCTGCCGCTGGCCGCCAGTGAGATCGCCCCGGCCGCACGGGCGGCCGAGTAACGTCCCTGCGGTGATGTCCACAGGATTGTGGGCCTCGCCTGGTCTTGGCAGGCCCCGGCGCCCGCTGGCCTCTTTGGGCCAATGACACCACCGCTCAGCCCGATCACTTGGTGTTGGCGATTAGAGATCGAGAACTTCGACGACGTCGCCCGCAGTGACCGCCGGCGCATCCACAGGGCGGCGCACCAGCGCGTCGGCGTGGGCGAAGGGCTTGGTCAGCGAACTGTCCTGGTTGGCGAACGGTTCGGCGCGACGCACGCCATGCTCATCGATCCAGGTGGCGGCGCGTAGGTACTCCTCGCGCTTGCCGCCGGACGGAACATTGCGCGCCAGCTTGGCGAAGCCCAGTCGTGTCGCCGCTGCCGGATCACGCCCGGTCATGGCAAAGAGCAACGGCTTGAGGAACAGGTGGGCGCACACGGTGAAGCTCGCAGGGTTGCCCGGCAGACCCAACACCACCGCCTCGCCCCACTTGCCGGCCCAGCTGGGCCGGCCCGGCTTGACAGAAACGCGGGAGAACACACCCGCGAAACCGAGCGTATCCAACACCGGTTGGATCAAATCGTAATCGCCAACCGAGGCGCCGCCGACAACGACGATGCAGTCGGACACTTTCCTTGCGGCGGCGAGTTGCGCCTCCACATCGCCGGCGTCGTCACGGGCGCGGAAGACGCCGGCCAGTTCGCCGCCCCATGCCGCAATCAGCGGGCCCAGCACCAAACCCGCGGCATCCACCACGTCCTCGGTGCGCTGGGCTTCGCCCGGCGAGACCAGTTCATCTCCGCTGGTGACGATGGCGACGCGCGGCGCGCGGCGCGCGGCGACGTCTTCGGCATGGCCCGAGGCGGCAAGGGCGACCCGCATGGGCGTGAGCGCCACGCCGGCGGGAACCAAGGTTTCCCCGCTATGGAAATCAATGCCCATATCGCGGATGTAGCTGCGGTCGGAGGACATGGAGCCGAGCCTGACGCGATCGCCCTCACGTGTCGCGTTCTCTTGGATCACGATGTGGTCGGCCCCAATGGGCAGCCACGCGCCGGTGAAAATGCGAACCGCTTGGCCCGGTTGCAGGTCGGCGGCATAGGGCGCGCCCGGCCGGGCTTCGCCCACCACGGTGAGCACTGCGCCTTCAGCGGCGTCAACGGCGCGCACGGCATAGCCATCCATGGCCGAGGTGGGGCGGGCTGGTTTGGCGACCACGCTGACCAGCGGTTCGGCGGTGACACGCCCCACAGCTTGGACCAACGGGGTGAGCTCGATGGGCTGGAGCGAGGCCAACGCCAACAACCGGGTGCGCGCCTCGGATAGGGACATCAGGTTACTCATGTTTGGGGTCTCGCCTCCACCTACGCCCTTTGTTCTAAGACGCATCACCCTTGCGGGCTTCGTGTGCATCCTAGGCTGGGCCGGCGCGCTCGCGCAAAACGCGATCTGACCATCACCGAATGCGGTCAAGAGCGATCGGGCTTATTGGCCCTCGTCGCCTTCGGCAGTAGGCTGACCTGTTCGCATTCATTCCGTGGGGGAACACGTATGAAACGTATCGTCATTACCTGCGACGGCACCTGGCAGGATCTGTCGACACCAGACCCGACCAATGTCCGCTTGCTCGCACAGGCCATCGAACCCAAAGACGGGGACATTGAACAACTCGTCTACTACGCAGCTGGTATTGGCACGCGCAGCGCCTTTGACCGCCTGCTCGGCGGGGCCTTTGGGCATGGCATTAATATCGAAATCGCCAATGCGTATTCTTTCCTGTGCACCAACTATAACCTTGGTGACGAGATCTACATTTTCGGCTTTAGCCGCGGCGCCTACACAGCGCGGAGCCTTGCCGGCCTGATCTATACCTGTGGCATCTTGAAGCGCGAAAACCTAAGTTATTTGGATAACGCCTACTCCTTGTATCGCCGGCGCGAGGGCGAAACGGCTGAGCAAACCGCGGCGCGCCAGCGCCTGGCGATTGAGCTGCAGAAACAAAAGGGTCACGGCCAAACGAGCGAAGACCCACTCAACGCTCAGGTCCGGATCCGCTTTCTTGGCGTGTGGGACACGGTGGGCGCGCTCGGCATTCCCGATCTGTCACGGATTTTGCGCCTCGACAAACGCTCACTGGCCAAACATCGCTTCCACGACACGTTTGTCAGCCCGATCGTCGATGTCGCTCGTCACGCGGTGGCTGTGGATGAACGCCGCAAGGTGTTCCACCATACTGAAATGAACCTCGAGCCAAAGTTCAAGGACATGGTGAAACCAGGTCAATTGCGCCAAGTTTGGTTCCCTGGCGATCATGGCTGTGTTGGCGGGGGCGGCGACGGTTTGCCCGAAGGCGATCCCAATAAGGTCAATAAACGCTGTCATTCCGACGCGGCGCTGGACTGGATGCTCAGCGAAATGGAGCAGAGCGGTCCTAGCCATTTGAAGGTGTCACGTCCTGTGCTTGATCTTGCGCCAGACCCGATGAGTGCGCTCGGCATGGTCGAGAAGAACTTCCTGCGCCGGCTCAGCGATCCGCTGGCGGACGCCCCGCCTGACAACCCCAAGCGCGACAATCGACCGTTTTGTGCGTTTGAGGACCTTCACCCTGCGGTGGTGCGTCGTTGGACGGGCAAAACCGACTACCGGCCGAAAAACCTGGTTGACGCACATGGCGAGCGTCTGAATGCGGTTGCAAGCGGCGCCTAGACATGGCGCTCGGCGCGCCCGCCCCCACGCTGGATGGGTGAGCGGGCGCCCGCTATCAGCGCTGGCGCGGTGGGCTAGCCGCAGGCTTTGGCGACAGCTTCTTGCTGGGCGGCGCATTCGCCCGGCGTGAGTTCCTCGCACAGCTCGAGGATGTTGCGCTCATCCTCGCACACCACGCTGGTTGTGGCGCAGCCCGCCAACGCCGGCGCGCCCAGTGCGATGACGCCCCAAAGGCGCGCGCGGCGACCCCATCTCAAGGTTGACACAGTCGGCATGCTCTCCCCCGTTTGTTGTCTTGGCATGTGAACCGAGCGTGCGCGCCCAGCTCGGTTCGGTCAAGTCGATGGACGCTGGCCGCGCCGCCGGAGCCGGGGAGATCACGGCGAACCCCATTGCGCCTGCGTGTGCGCGCGCGTATATCCCCACTCTTGGCGATGGCTGGGTAGCTCAGCTGGTTAGAGCGCAGGACTCATAATCCTGAGGTCGAGGGTTCGAGTCCCTCCCCCGCCACCACCGGTTTCCACCAGTGAGAGCGTTTTGACGCCGGAGTCGCCAGTGGACCCACCACGGCGCCAGTGGGTCAGCCTTTACGAGAAGGCCGGCTCACGAAAGGATGATTGGAAAGGTCCGCTGTGCGGCGCGAAAGCGGCGTTGATCTGTTCAAGGTCGATCCTCTGTTCCAGGCCGACGGCAGGCGTTCGCCCTGATGCCGATTCAGTGAGCTGCGAACCGATCAGCTCGTTACGGGTCATCGGCCTTCGATTGCGCTGAAGACCTCGGTCGCCGACGAGACGGGCGCCACGCGTTGGTTCATGAAGCGCCGCCGCCGCGCGTGAAACCGCCTGCCGCCCACCGACGTACACAGAGGCGGAACACGGAGAACGCCGATGCGACCGACAACCAGCGATACCCTGCTCACACTCGCCCGCGCCTTGGTCAAGCAGGCGAAGATCCTGCGCGATCTGGGCATGGACCATGAAGCGCGCCAGCTGGCGCGCCGCGGACGGGCGTTCGGCCATTTGGGTTGGGGCTATGTTGAGCCCATTCCGGCAAGGGTTCGATCGCAAGCGCGCTAGCGGCCACCTTGCGGTACAAGGACGACCACCCACTCACCGATGGCCGCCGTTTCTTCACTCAACATCGTTTGGTTCAAGCGCGACCTGCGCATCCATGACCACCAGGCGCTGGCGGACGCCTCGGCGTGCGGTCCTGTGTTGCCGGTGTTCGTCGCCGAGCCTGAGCTGTGGGCGCAGCCTGACATGTCGGCGCGCCAGTGGGCGTTCGCCGCCGAATGCCTGGACGAACTGCGGGGCGACCTCAGTCGGCTCGGCCAGCCGCTGATTGTGCGTACGGGCGATGTGGTTGAAATCTTTGAGGCGATCCGCCGCCGCTTTGGCGTCGCCGCGCTGTGGTCGCACCAAGAAACGGGCAATGGCTGGACCTATGCGCGGGATCTGCGCGTAGCGGGTTGGGCGCGCGAACACAGTATCCCTTGGCGCGAGCCGCTCCAGTGCGGCGTGACGCGCCGGATGGCTTCGCGGTCCGGCTGGGCGCGGCGTTGGGACGCCTTCATGGGCAAACCGCAGACCGCCCCGCCAGCCGGACTGGCGCCGTTGGCGGACGTCGAGCCTGGCGCCATCCCAACAGCAGACGATCTTGGCCTTGCGCCCGCCCCCTGTCCGGAACGCCAAGCCGGCGGGCGTGCAGCGGGCCTTACTGTTTTGGAGAGCTTCTTGACCAAGCGCGGTCGGCCCTATCGGCGCGCCATGTCGAGCCCGTCGGCCGGCGCTGAGCATTGCTCGCGCCTGAGCCCGTATTTGGCATGGGGCGCGGTATCGATGCGCGAGGTCACCCAAGCGACGTGGGCGCGTCAACGCGCAGTGAAGCAGGCCGCCGCTCGGGATGGCTGGAGCGCCTCGCTCAGCTCCTTTCAGGGCCGGCTGCACTGGCGCGGGCATTTCATGCAGAAGCTGGAGGATGAACCCGCGTTGGAGTGGCGCAATCTGCATCGCGCCTATGACGGTCTGCGTCCCAGCGAGCCTGACCAGGCGCGGCTTCATGCTTGGGCGGTCGGTGAGACCGGCTTGCCCTTTGTCGATGCGTGTATGCGTGCGCTGAACGCCACGGGCTGGATGAATTTTCGCATGCGCGCCATGCTGACGGCGGTGGCGAGCTATCACCTCTGGCTTGATTGGCGAAAGCCTGGGGAACATTTGGCGCGCCTGTTCACCGACTATGAAGCGGGCATTCACTGGCCGCAAATTCAAATGCAGTCGGGGACCACCGGCATCAACACGGTGCGGATCTACAACCCCGTCAAACAAGGCTATGATCAGGATCCGGATGGGACGTTTGTGCGTCATTGGGTTCCCGAACTCGCCGGGGCGCCCGACGCGTTGATCCATGAACCCTGGACCTGGGAGGATGCTGGCGCGGTTCTGGGGCGCGCGTACCCTTGGCCGATCGTGGACCATCTGGCGGCGGCCAAAGACGCCCGGCAAAAGGTCTGGGCCGTGCGCCGCGGCGCAGCCTTCCGCGAAGAAGCTAACGCCATCCAGGACAAACACGGCAGCCGCAAAAGCGGCGTGCGCAGCCCGCGGCGCACCAAACGCGCACAGGCCGACGCCGATCAGATGGCGCTGCCCTTGGGCGAGGCGGAGGAGACGTGATGCGCGGCGTCAAGAAACAGAACTTGCCGCAAAAGACGTGCCCTGTGTGCGCCCGCCCGTTTACCTGGCGCAAGAAATGGGCGCGGAACTGGGAGACGGTTGTGTATTGCTCCGAGCGCTGTCGGCGCACGGGCCGGTCAGCCTCTCAGCCACGCTAGGGTTCGACGCGTGTGGACGAGAGGGTCCTGGTACACACTTGTCATGTCTGGAGAAGTGCACGCCAGACGACTGAGGGCGGGGACCAACGCCCCATCGTTCCACGAGTGGGCGGATCGCCAGCACGATCGCGGCCGCGCCGTAAACAGCCGAGCGACGCCGGCCGCCGTCGACGGCGCGCGTGTTGGTTCGGCGACGTCATCGACGCAGAACGGGGCGGTGCGGCAAGGACCGGGCGCGCACCCGGTCCTTGCCTTTTGTCACAGACGGTTAACGCCTACTCGCTGACGCTGGCGAGCGCATTTGCCGGGTGAACCACCAACAAGCCCGCCTCACCTTCTGGCGTGGCGGTGCCGGTGAGGGCGTCGACCACTTGGGCCACCGTCAGGTCCGGCTGGACCGCCCAGAGTTTGGCGGCCAGATTGGCCACTTGGGGCGCAGCCATGGACGTGCCGGACAGCCTGAGCTCACGTCCGCCGGGGACGCGCCCTGGGACCTCAAAGCCGTTGGCGTAAAGGTCGATGGACGCGCCGTAGGACGTAAAGCCGGCGGGCTGGAGCTCACGGTCAACCGCGCCGATCGTGATCACGTTGGGCAGGTTGATGCCCGCCGGCACCGAGGTCACGAACTCAACGTTTTCGTCCTCATTGCCAGCGCCGGCGACGAACAGAATGTCGGGGGCCGAGGCGAACGCTTCGGTCAGGCCGGTTTCCATGATGGCGAAGATTGCCGCCGCGCGGGCCTGGCGCTGTTCGGGATCGGGCTCGGCGTTGGTGATTTGCAACATGCCTTCGATCATGGGGCGGGTGATGCGCCAACTCATGTTGACGACTTTCACGTCGTTGGCCTTGAGGAAATCTACCGTGGTTTGGGACGCGGCGACCAAACCCTCGGCCCACTCCTCATCCAGCGGCTCGGTGGGCAAGGGGTCGGTGCGCCAGGTGAAACGCACGTTGAGCAGTTTGGCGGCGCCATTGCCCTCGGCGGCGATGTCGGCGACGTGTTGACCGTGGACGTAGTTGCTAGCGACAGCGAGGGACTTTTGGAAGTCGAGCATGTCTTCGGCGGCCAGACCCTGGATCTGAGCGACAAAGGCGTCCTTTTCAGGCGTTTCCAGCCCGGCCTGCAGGTCCAAAGACCCCTTGATGGTGTCGTAAAGGCCGTCCATCTGGTCGGCGTAGTCGGCGCCCTCAGTGATCAGATCGCTGGCTTCTTGTTCGAAATCGGGGCCGAACGCGATGCCGTGGGCGTAGCCGGGCCCCTCTTGGGATGGGTTGACCCACATGCGATCGCCCTGGAGCGTGCTGTCCACGCCGGTGTCCCAAACAGCGATGATCACCTCGGCGCCTTCGTCAACGTCGACTTCGCGCGGGGTCCACAGGTCCTCGCCTTCCGCTTCGGGCGATTGATCCAAGCGCTCGCCGATCAATTCCGCGATCATTGGCATTTGCGGCGCCATGTCGATCGTCTGCCTCATGCTCACAAGCATGGTCGCGGTGCCGCGATCAATGGTCATGCCGGCCTGTTCGACCGCCGGATCAACTTGACCGCTCAGCGTTGCTTCTAAGAGGCTCTGATTGATCAATTGCATCTGGCCGCGCGCGGCTTGCAACTCATCGCGCGCGATGTCCACATCGACGCCGGCAAGGGCCGATTGCAATTCGCTGCGGAACGCCGCGTCGAAGGCCTCGCCGGACGTGGCTCCTGTGCTGATCGCGGCGCGCGCGTAAGAATCTGAAATCACGCCGGTCATTTCACGCTCAGCCGGTTTGCTCGCCGTTTCCAGCAAGCCCGGCGTCATCGCCAGCATGGCTTCCCACTCGCCCCGAGCCGCATGCACAGCGCGCTTGGATGAAATGACGCCACGCAGCGTACCGGCGTCTTGGATTTCGTAGTTCTCCATCAGATCGGTGACGGCGACATCCAGTTCGTCGACCAAGGCGTCAAACTCAGGGCCCGAGCCGAGCACAATTTCACTCGGTTTGATGGAGAGCGCGATTTCGGTGCGCGGCAGATCGGCTTCGCTGGCGATGACGGTGACTTCGCCCAGGGCTCCGGCATCACTGGAAACTTCGGCCGTCTCACCGGTGGGCTCGACCGCTGTTTCGTCGGCAGGGTCGCCCCCAGTGCAACCCGCCAACGCGATTGCTGCGCCGGCAAGAAGGAAAGAACGCAAGGTCATGGACTGTTTCTCCGTCAATGATGAGGCTCTTGTGAGGTTCATGTGTGGTTGGCGTGTGGGCAGACAATGCGCGAACTTCACCGTGACGGCAAACCAGAGGGCCGACCCTCGCAGCCAGCCTGCCCAACAGCGTGTTCTCACAACAGATTGTGCGGGTGGCTGGTGGATTGCAGCCGCTGTGCCTGCGTCGGCCCCTTACGGTTGTGCGGCGGCGTGGGGCGAGGACGGCATGGCTGATCAACACACGCGCACGACAAGCGTGGCGCCCAGGTCGCGGACTTAGAGATCGTTAGGGTGACATAACATTACCTTAACAACGCACCTCTCGATTGCTATGACGTATTTGCCGTACATTCACTATTTATTCTCTATCTAGAAACACTTGTCAGATAAAATCATGATTGATCGTAGCTTTACCTTAAGGGGGTTGATCATGATCGCCAGTAACCGTTTGCGTACACGCTCTGCTTTGATTGCGACACTGTTGGCGGGATCGGCGATGCCGGCCCTGGCTGACGACGATTTGCGTGCGAAGGATGCGCGTAACAAGTTCCAGATCGGCGAATTCAACATCGCGCTCGGCGGTGAGGCCAATCTTTCGCTCGACGTCATCGATACCGGTGACGACAGCATCAACGCCGCCATTTTCAACAATTTCTCTGAAGTTGTGATCGGGGTATCGACCGAGATCGCGCCCAACGTCGAACTGTTCGCCGAATTCAACACCCATGTCGCACTCGATGGCGACGAAGGCGGCGACGGCTTCTTCGGTCAGCGCGACAGCTTTGTCGGCATCACTGGCCCTCGCGGCACAGTGACCGTCGGTGTCTTTGATACGCCTTACGAGGACAGCGACGACGAGCTTGAAGACGACAATGACGGCCGCTCGGCGTTGGAAGTCCAGCCCTTGTCCGACGGCATCAGTGACTGGAAAGCCATCATGCACGCGCTGCCCGGCGCTGGCGGCAGCGACGATGTGTTCGATGTGCGTGCGATCAACGCCGTCGAGTACGCCTCTCCGCGCGTCAACGGCTTCAATTTCCGGACCTTGATCTCGACCAATGGCTCGGTGGAAAGCACCGTCAATGATGCCGAACAAGACGGCGCACTGTTTGAGAACGGCCTGGACAACAATGATTTCTGGCTACTGTCGGCCAGCGCGTCGTACGCGGCTGGACCGATTGGGTTCGTCGTGGCGTATGAGCGCCAGAACTATGATGATCAGACCTTCGGCCGATCGTTCTCGACGGGCCCGACGGCGACCTTCGGTTCGCCCGAGGCGTTGACGGTGTACGCCGTGTACGGCGCTCAGACGGGCACGAACTTCCGTTTGGCTTGGGAATACATCGATATGGACGATTCCCTCGGCCTCTACGAACGCCCCAGTGCGGTGTTCGCCAGCGTCGAGCAGATCCTCGGGGACGGCGACACCGCGGTCTTCACCAATGTCGCCTGGGCCGACAGCCTTGAGGGCATCGAAGATTCCGGCGCGACCTTTGTCGCCGCCGGCATCAGAAACGACGTGACGGACTTCATCCAAATCTATGCCGAAGCCGCCGCGACACTGAACGAAGACTATGGCAGCTACAGCTTTGACCGCCACGCCGGCGTCAGCGCCGTTGGCGAGGACGTGATTGGCGCCTCGGTTGGGTTCAAGCTCGGCTTCTAACCGACCTCACGCCTCAAACGCCGCTTAGTGCGGCGAACAGGGGGAGTTGGCAGGCGCCAGCTCCCCTTTTTGCTGCTCGCGATACCGTGTGTGCATGGGCCAAGAGCCGGGATCTGGGTCTGGATCTGCGCCTGGCCCGGAGACAGGGCTCGAACGCGATCTGTGTGTCCAGCGCCCACTTAGCCTCAGCGCCAGCGGCGACCTGGTTCGCACGTGGGAGCGCGCGCTTTGATCGCTAGGCTGCGTGTCGCTGGGCGATGGCGGGAGCAAGCGCGAACTTGTTGGCCAGACTTTGGATGGTCTGAACCTGCTGACTGACGTCAGCCAAGCTGGTGTTGGTCCGTTCGGCCATGGAGGCGTTGTGGACCGTTGTGTCGCTCAGATTGCGGATGGCGGTGTTGATCTCGGACAACGCTTGGGTCTGGGACTGATTGTTGTCGGCGATCTCGCCCATCAGGCTGGTGTTTTGCTCCACCATTTTGACAATGGTGTCCAAGGTCGTGGCGGCCTGGGCGACAAGCTCGACGCCCTGCCGGACCTCGGCGGCGCCGGTTTCAATGAGCGACTTCACTTCGCCCGACGCCTCGCCGGCCGACTGGGCCAAGCGGCGCACCTCGGAGGCGACAACGGCGAAGCCCTTACCCGCCTCGCCGGCCCGCGCAGCTTCGACGCTTGCGTTCAGCGCCAGCAGGTTGGTCTGGAAGGCGACGTTGTCGATGAGGCCAATGATGTCAGAGATCTTTGCTGAGCTGTTGGCGACGCGGTCGATGGCCGAGGTCGCCTCGCGCATCACTTGCCCGCCCTGTTGAGCAAAACGGTTTGCGTCGGCCGCGTTGTCGCGGGCTTGTTCGGCGCGCTCGGCGTTGTCTTTCACCGTGTTGGCGAGCTGTTCGGCCGCTGCGTTGGTTTGCTCGATGGTGGCGGCTTGCGTGTTGGTGCGGTCGGCCAGATCATCCGAGACTTGGACCAAGTCGCCCGTTGCGACGGTCACAATGCCAGCCGCGGACTGCAGGCTGTTGGCGAGCGTGGTGAGGTTTTCCGCCGTCGCATTCACGCCGTTCTTCAATGTGGCGAACTCACCCTCGTAGGCGCCGGTCACACGCCGGGACAGGTCGTACGCGGCGACAGCCGCCAAGACGTCGCGGGTTTCACCAAGCCCGGCCTCGACGCCCATCGCCATGGCGTTCAGGCTCTCGGCCAGTTCGTTGAGCGTTGCATCATCAAAATCGGCGCTCACGCGAACTGAGAAGTCGCCGCGGGCCGCAGCCTGGACCATGTCGCTGAACGCGCCGGTCAAACGGGCCATCATCCTTTGGCGTTCGATCTCGGTGCGTTCGCGGGCGCGTTGACGCTCCTCTTCGGCAGCTTGCTGAGTTTCGGCGGCTTCGGCCTGCAGGCGCAAGCGTTCGGCGGCGTTGTCCTTGAAAACCGACAATGATCGGGCCATGCGGCCGATTTCATCGCTGCGCTTGAGATGCGGGATCGCGATGTTCAGGTCGCCATTGGCCAGGTCATCCATCACGCGCTGGATGGCTGAAATGGGCCTGAGCGCAAGAAAGCGCAGCGAAACCGCCAGTGCGGCGATGACAATCAGCGATACGACCACCGACAACGCGATCGCGGTGTTGCGGATGGCGTTGGCTTGTTCTTTGGCGGAGGCGACGGACCAGGCCATCGCCACAAAGCCCGTCACTTCGTTGTTGCGATCGTCAAACAGGCGCACCAGCGTGACGACGTGATCGGCCCGCCGCACAGTGAGGACGCCGGTGTCGTCCAACGTCGGCGCGTTTTCCGCGTTGAACGCGCCAAGGTCAAAGGCTGCATAACGCGCGGAGGTGAATTCAACGAGGGACCCCCCCTCCATGTCGGTCACCAGCACGTTGGCGAGATTTGAGTCGGCTTGCGGATCGGCGAGGCGTGCGAACGCGCCTTCAATCGATTCGGCCCGGCGGAATTTGACCCCGCCCTTCATCTGCTCGGACAACAGAAGGGTTTTTTCCTGGGCTGCGTGTTCAAAGCTGGCCAACTGAGCGTCGCCGATGAGGCGGCCTTGCACCATCAGCAAGGCCGCCATGCCCAACACCAGGATCGACAGCGTGATTGCAATAAGCTTGACGTTCAGTGACTGTTGGACAACGCGCATCGCCGGGCTCTCCCCTCGTTTGGTCAGTTCGCCGCAAGCTTAGCCAAATTAGGTAAAGGGACCGGCCTGAAGGAGGCGTCAGAGCATCTCAGCATTGACGCCGAAAGTGGCGGCTCCAACGACGGCGTCGCCGTCGGCGATGGGCACGCTGATCTGGACTTGGAACGTTTGAGTCGACTCATCGTGCTCGACATCAGAAACATGGATAGCGTTCGGACCAACCTGATAGGTGAGCAGCCATTTGTCCTCGTCGCCCTGCCAGTAATCTGAGGTCATATCGCTTTGCGCAACATTGAGACCATTGGCGTCCATGATAAAGATCTCGGTGAACAAGCCCTGGCTATCGTTACGAATGCCTTTGAGCTTTTGTGACAACTCGGTGCTGAGTGAGGCTTCAATCAGCGTTTGATCACCCGCCCGCCAGCGCGCGTCGAGATCATTGACGCCGCCGGCATCGAGCGTCGCGTTGCGCTCATTTTGTTCTTTGATCGCCGACACGACCTCAGGGTCGTTGAGCACGGGCAGGATGTGCTCCTCGGCGAACATTTTCGCTTCGTCTTCGGAAATTTGGGCCTGAGCGGCGCCTGTGACCATGCAGGCGGCTAGCGCTGCGCCAAACACAACACGTTGCTTCACAACATCTCTCCACTGGTTCTGCAGCGGTGGTTTCCGCACAGCCTTGGTATAGTTAGGAGTTGTTGCTGATCCCGTAATCAGACTTTGTAAATCACCACGTCGCCACAACAGCGCATTTACCACATTGTCGACGCCTGCCGTCCGTTGGATGACTACGCCGGCTTGGCGCGAGGCGCCGCCTAGTCGATGTCCAGGGTGACCGGAAAATGGTCGGACGCGGCGTGCAGCGCCTTCTTCAGCGGCTTGGCCTCGGAGTCCTGGTAAGGGTTCCACACCTGAGCTGGCGTCGCCCCGTGGGGCGCGATGTGGCGTGAGGCCATGATGTGGTCGATCAGGGCGTTGACGCGATCATCAGTGTAGGGATCGGTAAAGCGCGCCGTTGACGGCTCCCAGCCATGGCGCCCCCAAATGGGCGGGCCCACATGATTGCGAAGAATGTCATCGGGCTTGTAGATGTCGCCCATAATCGTCTCGACGGCGCTGCGGCCAAAACGACCCTCATAGTAATCAAAGCCGGGCCCGTCATTGATGTCGCCCATGACGACGACGGCGCGATCCTCCTCGAGCCATTGTTCGGCGCGTTGGCGGATGGAGGCGCATTCGGCAAACAATTTTCGCCGGTTGCGCTCTGAGACGCGCTCGAAATGGACCCGGTCCATGGCGTCAAAGATGCCTTTGGACTTGGCGTGAACCACCATCATCCAAAAGGGGACGCCCCCGTCGAGGCGCTCGACTTTGGCCTCCAGCGGGGGCCGATAGTGCTTATACAGTTCGATGATGCCGTCGCCGTCACTGTCAGAGCGGAACTCTTCGTTGAACGGCGGATTGCGCAAGACGCCGGCTTGACCGCCCGGGTCGTGGGTCACGGCCACTTTGGCGGGATCAAACAGGATCGCAATTTCTTGCTGGCCAGGCGAGGGGAAGCCAATCATGGCCTTGGACTGGCGTAAGTTCTTGGCGGCGGCGAAGTTCTCCAACGCAGTGACGGTGTTGCGCTGGCCAGTTGTCGTGGTGGTGTTGGGGCCTTCGGTCACGCCGATGAGGTCGGGTTGTGTGGCGCGCAGCACTTCGGCGGCCGCCTCCAATTGTTCGGCCGCTTCACCTTGCGTGATCAGCGTGTTGTCGGCCTCGAAGGCTTTGGTGAACCACTTGATGTTGTACGTCATCAATCGCAGCATGCCGTTGGTCTCCCCGGCTGGTGGCACACGCTCTACGCGTATCAAACCACAGCCGGGCCGGCGAAACCATAGGCATGCTGGTTGTGGGGCGGGCGCCTTGTCCATCCGCGTTGGCCTCGCCTAACTTGGCAGGTTGAAGCTGTTCGCGGCGCTTGGGCATGAATGCCCAATCACGCAGTGAACAGCATGGCCTGAGCCCATGTCATGACGATGAACACCCACAGTGCCATCCACCGTATAGGGAATGAAGGCCGGCCCATTATGGTCGTCGACGCCTTTGTGGACGATGTCAGCGCCCTGACCGAGATGGCGAGGCAAGCCGCGTTTCGATCCGATGTTCGGTTCTTCCCTGGCGTGCAGGCGCCGTTTTGTTTTGAAACCATGGCGGGCCTGGTTGAACGCTACCAAACGCGGTTTCGCTCGGTCTTCGGCGGTCATGCCGACTATCAGCCCATTGAATGCGGTTTCGCCCTGGTGACCACGCCGCCCGAGCACTTGGCGCCGCTGCAGCGCATCCCGCACATCGACACAACCGACGACACCAGGATCGCTGTTTTGGTGTATCTGGGCGGTGCCGAGTTCGGCGGGACGGCGTTTTATCGGCACCGATCCACGGGGTATGAATGGCTCAACGCCGCCCGGCTCAGCCACTATAATGCGATGTTGGACGCCGACGTCGCTAAATTCGGACCACCGTCCGCGGATTACATCTCAGGCGACACCGACCTGTTCGAACAGATCGCTGCGTTCGACGCCCAGCCGGGGCGGGCGATCATCTACAAATCGAACTCTCTGCACTCGGGAAAGATTGATAACGCTGGCGCGTTGTCCGCTGACCCCCTTAAAGGTCGGTTGACGCTTAATGCGTTCTTCACGACCAGATAAAACTACGATTAAGAAACAGGCTCAACACCGCAATAACTGGCGATGTATGACTTGTGAATGGGCAGTGTTTTCACTGTCCGGTCGACATTGGCGCGAATGTGATCCAGAAACCCCGATAACTCTTCCAATGACAGCACATCAGCGGCGGGGTGGTGCGAGCGCGGCTTCAGCCCCTGGCCCAACATCACCTGAACCCATGAGTTCTCGGCAAACAACTCATCTTGCGCGCGGAATACACGGCCCGTTTCGGCAAACAAATTCATGCGATGGCGCAAACCCTCAGGGATATCCATTGTTTTACAATGCCGCCAAAACGGCGTGTCTTCACGATTGGTCAGATGATAGTGAAGCACAATAAAATCCCTGATGTGCTCCATTTCGTAAGCGGTTTGGCGATTGAATTCGTCGATGTCGTGTTGACTCACGCCATCTTGGGGGAACATTTGGATCAGACGTATAATCGAACGCTGAATTAAGTGAATACTTGTTGATTCTAGGGGTTCGATAAATCCACTTGAAAGACCAATGGCGATGCAGTTGCGCTTCCAATGCTCACGCAGGGTGCCGGTGCGAAACTTGATCAGGCGCGGCTCGGCCAACACCTCACCTTCAATCGCCTCCAACAGTTGAGCGTGCGCCTCATCCTCACTCAGATAGCGGCTGCAGAACACGGTGCCGTTGCCGGTGCGGTGCTGCAGGGGAATGCGCCATCGCCAACCGGCCCCATGGGCGATGGACCGCGTGTAAGGGACCGGATCGCCAACCGAGGCGGTCGGCGCCGCAATCGCCCGGTCACACGGCAACCAATGGGTCCAATCGTCGTAGCCGGTCCCTAGGGCTTGGCCGATCAACAAGGCGCGAAACCCCGTACAATCGACGAAAAAGTCGGCTTCGATCTCAGCACCGTCGTGCATCACCACGCTTTTGATGTCGCCGGAGCGTTCACAGCGGCGTACGTCCTGGATGCGCCCCTCCCGACGCAAAACGCCGCGGTGCTCGGCGAACTCTCGTAAAAACCGGGCGAGCGCTGTGGCGTCGACATGGAAGGCATAGTTGAGGCCAAGATCAGGCAAATGCGCAAAACGTTGATGCTCTGCGGCGACGAGCTCAAGACAGTATTCGCCAAAATCGTCAGCGAGACCCAGTTCATTGCCACGATGCCAAAAATGTTGGAAACCCGCTGACCAATGGTCTTTACCAGTCACGCCGAATGAATGGATGTAACGGTGATTGACGTCTGTCCAGTTCTCAAATGCAATTCCGAGCTTGAATGTACCGCTGACGCGCCGCATGAACTCGGCTTCGTCAATTTGTAGAAGCTGAAGATACCTTACAAGCGTTGGTATTGTCGCCTCGCCGACACCAACAGTGCCAATGTCATCGGACTCGATCAAAGTCACATCGACAACATTATTAAATACTTTGCCGATTGCGGCCGCAGTCATCCAGCCGGCCGTGCCGCCCCCTGCAATGATCACTCGCGTTTTCTTTGGTTGTTCGTCGCTCATCGACACTTCACCTGTTGAGACGATTGAGGAGAAACGCACGCACGCGCCGGGCGGCTTCGGATGTCATGGGCCCGAGAATGCCCAAGGCTGATCGAGGGATGTGCGCCACAGACTCATCGGATCCACGAAAGACATAATGGTCGAACAGTGTTCGCCAGCTTTCCCGCTCGTTGTCCGGCAAACCGCGAATGCTCAACATGGCGTGGTTTAGAACATCATCGGGCGTACCGTAGAACGCAGGCACTGTGCGCCACCAATAGTTCACCAGAACATTGAAGCTGTCCTGGGCTTCCACGGCGTGCCACCACATGGACGGGATGAACACCGCGTCGCCAGGCTCCAGATCGGCCTGAAGTGCGGCCGCCATGGCGTCCGCAAACCGTGGAAAGCGATCGAGATCGGGATTGGCGATGTCCACCAGGCTGATGGGGCGTCCCGCCGGCGTCACCTCAATGGGGCCGATGTACAGATTGTCGATCTGGTCGGGCGGAAACAGGGTGAAGCGCCGCCGTCCGGCCGCCACGCACGCGATGTTCAGCGGCAAGTCATTGTGGGGGGCGATCCGCGTCTTGGTGCCCACCCAGATGCTCGCCAGCGGATCAACGTCGCCGAAATCAACGTCGTTGTCTGTCCGAAATCCCGGCAAGCAGTCATCGACCGTAACGGACGCCATGTAGATCAGCGGTGGATTTGGCGCCGCGCCATGGGTGAGAATTTGGTCGAAGACCTTTGCGGTGCTTGATGAGCCATGGTCGACGTTGAAGCCGCTGAAATCGGCGTTGTAAAACACGCGGCCGTCCGTCTCCGGCTTGCCAACCGAGATCGGCACGACCGCGCCGCGATCAAAGCGCGCCAAATACGATCGCAGCGCTTGGTCGGACTCGGCTGCGGCTTTGACGACCGGCCAGTGGGAGACAAATCCGCGTAGGATCAGGGGCTCTTTGGCCTGTGTGATGTCGGCGGTGATCCGACCTGGCTCGGCGTGATCCACCGTGCGCACGAGGCCGCCAGCGGCCAAGCGCTCGAAAACGCGAACGTGCGGCGCGCTCACGCGGCGATCCTCACTTGACGGTTGCGCCGCTCAACCAAGGCGTTGAACTGGGACACCGAGGCGACCACCATGTACAGCGCCAAGAGCATGTTTGCGGCTTGCAAACGCTCCATCGCCTCGGCGTCGAGGTTGAAGAGCGCTTCTTCTTTGACCGTGTACAAACCCGCCAAGCGCCCTGAGGTTCCATCCACCAGCGTCACTTCGAGGTTGAACGGCTCGATCAGAGCCAACTCGTCGAGCAGTGCGGAAAACACCGCCAGGCCCGACTCGGCCTCGTTGATCTCGGACAACACCGTCGCGGTTTTGGTCAACAGGTCGCTGTGACCGCCATGGTCGAGGAACACCCGTTCGCCTTGGCTTTGGCTGATGCGCGGATGGTCAAGGTCGACATGGACTTCCATCCGGCGCGCGCCCTCGCCGCCGTCGGCGAAACCGATCAAAAATGGGGCGATCTGCATGGCGATGGGGATGTAGGCGGCGTCCCACCCCTCGCTGGTCAAGAAGACATTGCTGCCCGCTTCTAAGCCGAACACGGCTTGGGGTCGAAACAGGCCTTTGTCTTGGTCCTTGGCGAACACAATGGGGTAATGGGCTTGGGCGCGGCGGAACTCATGGGGGAAGAGCGCACACGACATCACGTTGTCGCCAAGCTCAGCCGATCGCTCGGTGCGCACACGAAGTTCCGCGTGGTCGACGTTGTTCAGTTGAACGTGGCGGGCCATGTCAAGTCGCTCCCTCGGTCACACCTGGGCAAGCCCGTGATCACGGACATGATCAACAAGCTGCCGGTTGGTTGGCAATCCCGCGAGATACTTTTGAGCCGTCGCCGCGGTCTGCTCAGCAATCCTCTTGGCGCGCACGGGATCGTTACGACGCCTGCGCATGCTTGGCGGACGGGTCTCAAATCCCATGCCATACAGGACAAACGCGTAGCTGGCGGCGGGGAAAATCTCGAGCGACTGGGTGAAGTCCTCGCGCGAGGGGCTCGTATAGGCCCAGCGATCGACCAACTCGCTGAGGCGGTCGGACCAGGTTGAACGGTCAGTGTGGTCGCGCCAAAACGCGCCGGACCGTGCGCTCAATCCATAATGCAGCTTCAAGAAATCGACGATCCGTTCCCAACGATACGCAAAGCGCGCATTAAAGCGTTGGGCGGCGCTGGCCATCAGATCGGTGTTGGCGGGCATCTCGTCACTGATCAGGGCTGCGGAAAGCTCGACCATGACGATCGCGGACGCCTCGAGGGGCTCAACGAACCCTGAGGCCATGCCCACCGCGACGCAATTGCCCACCCACGGCGTCTGGCGATAGGCCGAACGAAACGAGATGAGACGCGCATCGCCACCGCTGAGGCCGCTCGATGGCGCGACACGTCGCAGATAACCCGACAACCGTTCGCGGGCGGCCTGTTCAGTCGAGTGCGCGGACGAAAAGACATGGCCGACACCGCGCCGGTTTTGCAGGCCGATGTCCCAAATCCATCCCACGTCGGCCGCCGTGGCGTTGGTTTGCGAGGCGATGGGCTGGTCGTCGCCATCATAGGGCGTCTGGATGGCCAACGCGCGATCATTGAACAAGACGGGCGACAGGTCTGTGAGCTTGGCGCCGTAATGGCCTTCGATGAGGAGGGCGCGCATGCCGGTGCAGTCCACGAAGAGATCAGCATCGACGGCGCCGTGGCGCACCGTCTGGAGGGCGGCGATATCGCCGGCGTCGTTGGCCACGACCTCGGTGATGCGATCGTCGAGCCGCGTCACGCCCAGGACCTGCGTGCAGTGATCGCGCAGCATGTCGACAAACCGCTGGGCGTCGAGATGATAGGCGTAGTTGGCGACGGCTGCGTATTCTGGCGTCCCGGGCTGTTTAGGCGCCTTGTCGTTTTGGCACAGCGCCACTTGGTGGGTCACGGCCTCGGCAAACGGCGTCCCGTCAGGTGCGGCGCGCCACACGGCGAGGGGGTCGGCTTGGTCTTGGCTTGGCGGTGCGGTGAAGGGGTGAAAGTACACGTCATCGGGCCCGCCATGGGTCCAGCCCTCAAAACGCGTGCCCTGTTTGAACGCCACATTGCACGAGCGGATGAACGCCGTCTCACGCACGCCAATGCGCCGTAGCGTGTCGCGCAGGCTTGGCCAGGTGCCCTCGCCTACGCCCAAGATCGGCACATCGGGCGGCTCAATCAGGGTGACGCGAAGACCATCTTTCGCGTTGCTGCAATGGTCGGCGGCCAGCACACCGGCGGTCAGCCAGCCTGCCGCGCCTCCGCCCACGATGACGACATGGCGGATCGGCCGCGTCGCGCCCCGCGTCGGCTGGACGGTATTGGGCTCGGTGCTCATCGGCGTAGCCTGCCACGGGATGGTTGTGCTCGGCACATTGAAAAACAGCGGGCGCCCCTTCTGTTCATGAGGGAGCGCCCACGACCTTGGGCCGCTGCATCGATGTCATCGCCGCAGCGTCCCACTTCATTGGTCACCTTTAGAAGGTGTATCGAGCGCCAATATTGTAGCGTGCGCCCGTTTGGGTTGCAAAGTTCACATAGCCTGACGTGCGTCCGACCACACGACTTGTTTCATCGGTGATGTTGATCCCCTCAACAAAGAGCGAAATGTTGTCGGTCACATCGTAGCTCGCGTTGAAGTCCCACTGGCCGAATTCTTCGGTGTACAGCGGGTTGTTGGGCGTGCCGCTCACCCCGATCGCCGACGTCAAGAACTGGTCACGCCAGTTGTAAGCCACGCGCACCTGGATTCCGTCTTTGTCGTAGAAGCCGATGATGTTGTAGCTGTCAGACAATCCAGTGAGCGGGGTTTGGACATCACCGCTCGAGGGCACTGAGAAGTTGTTGAACTCGATGTCGCCTTCAACATCAGTATAGTTGATTATCCAGCCAAACCCGGTGTCACCTAGGAAGTGCTGCCAAGCAAACTCCCAACCATCAACATTCTTGGTATCCTGGTTCACAGGACGCGTCACATCGAACGTCAACAGTGGATCCTCGCCGGGAATGCCGAAGATGTTGCCGGTCAAATTCCCGTTGGTGTCGGTGCCGGTGATCTCAAAGCCCGAGGGATCGGTGTTCATGAAGATCCACTGGCGGATGGCGTTGGCGTCTTCGTCAGAACCAAGCGCGTCAACGGCGGCCTGGTAACGCGCACCGCCAAACGGCGTGTACACATCAAACGGAGAGTCGGTGAACACTGACGTGCCGATGAAGTTCTCCACTTCCTTATCGAAATAGCCGATCGAGAAGTAACTGCCCTGCCCGTAATACCACTCGGCCGAGAAATCGATGTTCCAAGACAAGAAAGGCTCAAGCGCCGGGTTGCCGGACGAACCGGTCCCCCCATCAACTCGGAAAAGCTGAGCAACGGTCTGGCCGCCTTGGATGTCGGCGTAGTTGGGACGGGTCAGTGTGCGGCTGTAGGACGCGCGCAGCACAACATCCTCACGCGGTTCGATGGCGAAGTCGAATGCGGGCAGCCAGTAGTCATAACTGCCCTCCAGCGTGGTGAAATCGCGGTTGTTGGGATCGTCTAGCCCGGTCAGCGAGAACTCGTTGGCCGCAACCCAGGATGCGCCCGTTGGGAAGGCCACCAACGCGTCCGAGGTCACGTCGGTTTCTTCATAGCGAACGCCCGCTTCGAATGAGGCCGGCCACGCCCCGACGTCGAACTCAGTGTTGGCCTGAGCAAACCAGGACAGACTTTCCTCTTCGGTACGCCGGTCGGTTAACAAGGTGTCGGCAGTGCATATGCCATCCCCGCCACACACCGGAGTCGATCCGCCGACCGGGGTGTCGAGAACCGAAACGAGTTGCTCGAAGTCGACGATGAAGAACTCTGGGTAGGTTGATCCCGAGCCGCCGAGCTGATCGAAATTGCCGGCCAAATCGGCGCGCGTCCAAATGTCGTCCGGATAGTCTGACGGCAGACCCACCCCGCCCCAACTGTCACGTTGGTTGTTGGAGAACGTGCCCCGGTATTCATTGGTGGTTGAAGCGACACCAAAGTCGAGGCTCTTGATGAAGGACAGATCGACATCATAGGTCGCGAACAGTTGGAACTGCTCGATTTCTGTCTTGATGGTGCTGGCTTGGAAGGTCGAACCGGTGCCCTGCATACGCGAGGCGTCGATTTGGTCGGTGCCATCTTGGAAGCCTAGCGACAAGGTCGGCATCTCGGTGGTGAAATCGAGACCCTGGCTGCGCAGCGCGAAGTCGGCCGTGGAGACCGTGCCCGCCGACCCGAAAGGGCTGTCGGGCGTGCTCTCGGCCGTCGAGCTGTGGGCGTCAAACTCGAAGCTCAGACGGTCTGTGGCTTGCCACTCGAGGTTGACCGCGAACGACTCGTTTTCCGACACAGTGGCGATTTGCGCCGCGCCCATGGACAAGTCCGAGCCGCCATCGCCGAAGTCCTCGTTATAAAAAATGGGGCTGGCGATGGGGCCGTCGGTCCACGAGCTGGTCGTGTTGCCGTGGTTGAACCACACCGACAAGTCGGATCGCTCAGTCTCAACCGTGTTTTCTGAATAGAAATAGTCGAGTGTGGCGGTGACCGACTCAATCGGCCGGTATTGGAAGGTCAACTGACCGTTGATCCGCTCGCGCTCAAAATTGGTGAGCGAGTAGTTCCCGTTCTGCGGGGTTGAATAGATGTCGTTGGGCCCGGGACGATTGGTGATCTGATCATTCGGCAGTTGCGGCAAGGTGCCCCAATTGTTTTCCGACCCCAAAAACGCGCCGCGCCAGCCGCTGCTGGTGCCAAACTGGGCGACGCCGCCCTCGCGTTGTTGGTAGCTGCCGGCAATGGCGACGCCGAACTTTCCATCACCAAAGGTGTTTGAAAAAATGCCCGAGAACTCTGGCGTGGGCGAGTCATCGCCCAAATCGGTCACCGAGTCGTCAAACACAGCCTTAGCGCCGACTGAGAACGCCAGTCCAGGCGCATCAAACGGCCGGGCGGTCTTGATGTTCAGCGTCGAGCCAATGCCGCCGGTGGGCAGGTCAGCCCGGCCGGTCTTGTAGACTTCAACGCCAGCAATGCCTTCGGAGGCAAGGTTGCCAAAGTCAAAGCTGCGCGAGGCGGGCGCGCCGCCCTCAAGGAAGGCCGTCGGCATCTGACGACCGTTGAGCAAGACCAGGTTAAAGTCGGGACCAAAGCCGCGGACGGTGACGCGGCTGCCTTCACCGTTGGCGCGATCAATCGAGACGCCGGTAATGCGCTGCAGTGACTCGGCCAGATTGGTGTCTGGGAACTTACCGATGTCTTCAGCGGTGATGGCGTCAACCACACCCTGCGCGTCACGCTTGATGTCTGATGAAGCCTGCAAGCTGGCGCGAATGCCGGTCACTTGGATGCGGTCATCCGGCCCGTCGGCCTCGCCGTTCTCGTCGGCGTCCTGCGCCAACGCCGGTGTCGCCAACGCGATCAGTGAAACGCTGCTGAGCAGCGCCAATGACCGGCGCCATCTGAGATCTGTTGTAAACTTCATTGTCTCCCCTCCCAAGGTTAATTGTGTTGCTCTGTTCCAACCGACCAAGTTGGTTACCCTTCGAGCTCGGGCGGCTCCCACGGCCCCCGTATGTCTCCTTGCCACGCCACGTCTGACAGGCACGCCCGTCCTGTTTCCAAATCCCCGTTGCACTGTTCGACCCGCACCCAATCGACGAGCAGCTCGGCTGGGAATGCTGCCGGGTCAAAGCCGCCCTTGTTTTCAAGCTCAGGCAGTCGCCCGCCAACGGCTAAGTTGAACATGAGATAAAAAGGCTGATTGAACGGCGCGTACTTGTCTTGCTCTTTTGTCACTGCCGCGGTGAACCAGTCTTCAGCGTTGATGCGCAAGAAAATATCTCCATCGACAAACCACTGGATTTGTCCTTGGGCCCACTCGACTGTGTAAACTCGCCATTCATCGGCTGGGGTGGCGCCGTCACTTTCGGGCGCCTTGGCGAACCAATAGGTGTTGTCGGGAGGCAAACCGCCGAAATGCAACGCCCCTGACGTGCGGGTCTCAATCCCCGGGGCGCACCCGGCGCACGGGGTTTTCAGGTTGACCGCCTCCATGATGTCAATCTCGCCCGACAGGGGCCAGGATCCGTATTGGTCGTGTGCTGGCATCATCCAAAACGCCGGCCACGCGCCCTGCCCGGCCGGCAGTTTCATGCGCGCCGAGATGCGCCCATAGCGCCAGTCTGCAAGGCCGCGGGTCCGCACCTTGCCCGACGTGTAATTCTGAGTCCGTAGGCCATCGTCGGCGCTGCGGCGCTCGACCGGATGGAGCGGGCCGCGAAAGGTCTCAAGGCGGGCTTTCAAATGCAAAACGCCGTCGTGCACCGCCACATTGTCGGGCCGATCGGTATAACATTGCCGTTCGTCATTGCCCCCGCCCCAACACGACTGTTCAGGAGCCCATTTGGTCCGGTCGAGGGTGTCGCCATCAAAGGTGTCTTGCCAAACCAGCGTCCATTCGGGAGCCGGCGCATCGGCTCCAGCGCCGGGGTCAGGCGCAACCGCGCACGCCGATACCATCAACGCAAGACCAACCCACGCCAAAACCAGGCGTTCTCGTGTATAGCGCAATCTCCTCACGCTCCTCCCCAATGTTTTTTGTCTTTTCCGCACTCCACGCAAGGATGGGCGGACGATCAACCACCCTTGCGTTGGGATGGACCACAGCTGCGGTGAACTGGATTTTGACGAATGCAGCAACCACGCCCAGATATTGCCGCAATGCCATATCGCGCGCGCAGCAATACTTGCCTGCACCGCTCGGTTTCGCCCCAGCACACAGCGGTCACGCGACCGCCGGCGTTAACGCATCGTCATTCGGCTGAGTGCATGCCGGCGACGTGCGCGGAGGAGAGCGTGAGCGTGGTTGTCAGGTCGGCCAAGGAGGATCCCCCCACGAACAGGTCGAAGGCGCCAGGCTCGACGATGTAGCGGCCAACAGGATCGAAGAAGCCCAACTCATCGCGCGTCAGCTCAAACTCAACACGCTGGCTGGCCCCAGGTTCCAGGGCGATTTTCTCGAACCCCTTGAGTTCACGCACAGGGCGACTGACGCTGGCCACGCGATCGCGGATGTAGAGCTGCACCACCTCAGCGCCGGGGCGTTCGCCCGTGTTTGTCACCGTCGCCGAGACGGTGACGGCCTCAGAACCGATGTCAGCCACCAGGTCGGCGTAGGCGAAGCTGGTGTAACTCAGGCCGTGGCCGAAGGCGTAGAGCGGGGCGTTGGTTTCGTCGGTGTAGTGCGACCAGAAGACCTCATCGCGCGGACCCGGACGACCGGTGTTGAGGTAGTTGTAGTAAATGGGGATCTGGCCGACGGAGCGCGGGAACGTCATGGGCAGCTTGCCGCTTGGATTGACCGCGCCGCTCAGGACTTCCGTGATGGCTTGACCACTGCGGTGTCCCAGATGCCACGCCTGGACGATGGCCGGGACGTTATCGTCCGCCCACGTCAACATCAAAGGTCGGCCGCTCATCACCACAAGAACCACATTGGGGTTGGCGGCGTGGACGGCTTCCAGCAGCTCCTGTTGCAAGCCTGGCAGATCCAAATTGGCGCGGCTGCGCCCCTCTCCCGCTTGCCGGGCGGTTTCGCCGAGCACGATGACGACTTTGTCGGCCGATTGCGCCGCCGCGATTGCTGCATCAAAACCGCTGCGGTCGGTCATGTTCACTTGGACATGCTCGTGAAAGCCCGCCTCGCCGATCTGCACCGCCGCGCCCTCAGCGTACACAAAGTTGAGCCCGGCCTGCTCGAACCCTTCAACCACAGACATGGCCGTGTTGGCTTCGCCATGGGCGCGCCAATTGCCAAGCGGTGCGTCCTTGTCGGCGGCCAGTGCGCCGATCAGCGCAATGCGCTCGCCCTCCACGAGCGGCAAGGCCGCGGAGTCGTTCTTCAGCAGAACGATGGAATGGCGGGCCATCTCCAAAGCTTCGTTGAGATGCTCTTGGGTAAACAGCAGCGCCTGCTCGCGATCTTCGTCCAAATAGCGATAGGGGTCGTCGAACAACCCCATTTCAAACTTGACGCGCAGAACGCGCCGAACGGCGTCATCAACATGGGCTTCCTCAACGTCCCCGGCTTCAACCAGCTCAGCCAAATGGTCCCGGAACACATAGGATTCCATATCCATGTCCGACCCCGCCGTGATGGCGATGCGCGCCGCATCGCGTTCATCGGCGGCAAAGCCGTGGTCGATCATTTCACGAGCTGAGCCCCAATCTGAGACCACGAGCCCGTCAAAACCCCACTCGCCTTTCAGGATGTCGCGCTGCAGATAGGCGTCGCCGGTCGACGGGATGCCGTTCACGGTGTTGAAGGCGTTCATGACCGTGCGTGGATTGGACTCGCGCAGGGCGACTTGGAAGGGCGGCAAAACGGTGTTGAACAAGGTGACCGTGCCAATCTCGGCGGCGTTGTAGTCCCTGCCCGCCTCAGCGAAGCCATAGGCGGCGAAGTGTTTCAAGGTGGCCGCGATGGTGTCCTCGGCGGCAAGATCATCGCCTTGAAAGCCGTTCACCCGTGCAATGGCGATGGCCGCGCCGAGATAGGGATCCTCGCCCGCGCCTTCCATAACGCGGCCCCAACGCGGGTCGCGCGAGATGTCGATCATGGGGGCGAAGGTCCAGTTGAGGCCTTGGGCGCTGGCTTCCACGGCCGCCACCCGGGCGCTGCGCTCAATAAGGTCCAGATCCCAGCTGGCGGCTTCGGCGAGGGGGACGGGGAATATGGTCCGATGCCCATGGATCACGTCGTAGGCGAAGATCATCGGGATGCCGAGACGGGAGTTTTCGACCGCGTATTGCTGGATGGTCCGCACGTCCTCAACGCCGACAACGTTGAGCATGGAACCCACAATCCCGCTGCGGACCATTTGGTACTTGTCCTGTTCGGTTTCCCCGGTTGGCGCGGGGCCTGTAACGTCCCAAAAGCCGCTGAACTGGGTCAGCTGGCCGGCCTTTTCGGCCAACGTCATTTGCGAAATCAGCGCCTCAATGCGGTCGCTATCCGCGTCCTGCGCCATGGCGGGCATCGCCAGCGCCCCGAGGATCAAACAGGCCTTGACGCCGAACTTCATCATGGATTTCGCCCTCTATCATTGGTCGCGTTTCCCCGGGCTCGGTGTTGCGGTCTATCGCCAGCTCGTTGAGCCCAGTCGCCAGTGTCACCATTCTGCACGCCCTGCGTACAGTCAGGCAGCGGTCGGTTGGACCAAGCTTGCGTTGAATTGGACGGCCAAGGCCGGCGCAATGCCCGCGATCACGCGCGTTGGGTCAATGCGCGCACGACGTCGCGATAGCTGCGACTGGCCTTCACCG
>CAZADA010000004.1:0-54131 GCA_964483775.1 uncultured Caulobacterales bacterium | reverse complement strand
GGCTCGACGCGTTAAGCGGAGTTGGCGCGAAATCGCCAGCGCGCTGCGCCAGCGTAAGGTGGCGGTGATGTTGGCGCTCGGCGTGGCGTCGGGGCTGCCGTTCTCTGCTTTGGCCGGTACGCTCAATGCGTGGTTCACTCAAGCCGGCGTTGAGGTGGGCACGATCGGCGTGATTTCGTTTATCGGCTTGGCCTATTCGTTCAACTTCTTGTGGGCCCCGGCGCTGCAAAGCACGCGCCCGCCGGGGTTGGCGCGCTTCGGCTCGCGACGGGGCTGGATGATTGTGTTCCAGGTGATCACGGTGGCCGCGCTCATCTTGGTTGCGTTGTCGGACCCTCAACGCTCGTTGGGTGTTTTGACGCTGGCGGCGGCGGTGGGGGCGCTTGCATCGGCATCGCTGCATGTGGTGGTCGACGCCTGGCGTATCGAGGTCGCCGATGACGCCACGCCGCTTGATCTGATGTCATCGGTTTACCAGGCGGGTTTTCGCACCGCGGGGTTCATCGCCGGGGCTGTGGCGTTGCTGTTGGCCGATCCTGACCGTCTTGGGTGGAACAACACCTATTATCTGGTCGCCGGGGTTGCTTTGCTCTGTTTGGTTGCGTCGCTGGCTGCTCCGGAGCCCAACGCGAAAGCCGGCTCGGATGACGGTAAGGGCGCGCGCGATCTTCCCAGAGAGGTGGGCGGGGATCTTCGTCCGGAGGTGCGCGCCGCAGTGCTTGCGCTGGTGCTGGTCGGTTGGGCGTGGGCGGCGATCACGATCGCGGCGTTCATGGTGGTTTCGGTCACCCAAGACCCCAAGCCCTCGGCGACGGCGTTCACCCGCGCACAAGGACCGTGGATCGTTTTGGCGACGGTGCTCGCGCCGGCTTTGTTGGCGATTTTGACCTTCCATTTGCGCACGCGTGCGGGGGCATGCGGCTCTCCGCGCTTGGCGTTGGCGCACACGCCCTTGGGACAAAGGGTTCTGCGCGTCACCGATACGCTTTATGGGGCGATCCTGGCGCCGTTGATTGACTTGATGGGGCGACTGCGTTGGGCGGCGGCGTTGGTGCTGTTGATTGCGCTGAGCTATCGGTTCACTGACCAGGTGTGGGGTGCGTTCGCCTTCACGTTTTATCTTGGCGACCCGGCGGTGGCGGCCGGGGCGCTGCAGCATTCGCTGGATGATGTGTTCATTGCCTCGAAGACGTTCGGCGTCGTCATGACGATCACAGGGATTGTCGTTGGCGGCGCGGCGATTTTGCGCTTTGGACGCATGCCCGTGCTATTTGTTGGGGCGATTTTGGCGGCGCTGACCAATCTGTTGTTCGCCGATTTGGCTTATGGAGCCGCGGGCCTTGATGCGTTTCTCGGCGTGACGCGGCTGGACGCGGTGTTTGCTTGGTTGGGGTTTGATCAACGCATGGCCCGGCTCATGACTGCGATCGCCGGCGAGAACCTCGCCATCGGCGTGGCGAGCGCGGCGTTCGTTGCGTATCTCTCGTCGGTGGTCAATCCACGCTATGCTGCTGTTCAGTATGCGCTTTTGGCGTCACTCGCGCTGCTGATCGGGACGCTTGGGCGCGGTGCGCTTGGCGAGATGATCGAACGCGACGGCTTTGGTCCGGTGTTTGTGCTTACGGCCTGGCTTGGCCTTGTCGCGGTTGTTGTGTCAGGGGCTGAGTGGTTCAGGTTGGCGCGGGCGCGATCGTCGGCGGGCTAACGCACAAACCCGTGGAGAAATGGGAGAGGCCTTGGGGGGGTCTGGCGTAAGCTCACGCGTATGAGCGCTTCGTCCACCCTTGCCGCCCCGCCCAAATCAACCTCCAAGGCCGACGGTCTCACGCCGATGCTGGCGCAGTACCTGGAGCTCAAGGACCAGGCCGGCGATGCATTGTTGTTTTTCCGGATGGGCGACTTTTACGAGCTTTTTTTCGGCGACGCGGCGGCGGCTTCGCAGGCGCTCGACATCGCCCTGACCAAGCGGGGGACCTATCAGGGCGAAGACATCCCCATGTGCGGCGTGCCGGCTGCGAGCGCGGAGAGTTATCTGCAGCGTTTGATCGCGGCTGGCTTTCGCGTCGCGGTCTGCGAGCAAATGGAGGATCCCGCCGAGGCGCGTAAGCGTGGGGCCAAGTCGGTGGTGGCGCGCGCCATTGTTCGCACTGTGACGCCGGGCACGGTCACTGAGGATGCGTTGCTCGAGGCGCGGGCGCCCGCGCATCTCGTCGCCGTTGCGCCGCAAGGCGATGGGGACGGTTTGGTTGGCGTCGCCTGGGCCGATGTGTCCACCGGTGCGTTTTGTTTGACGGAGGCGAGTTGCGAGGAGGCTGCGGCGCTGATGGCGGCTTTGGCGCCGCGCGAGGTGTTGTGGCCTGATGGTGGGCATGGGGCGGCGTGGGCGCAGGAGCTTTGCGCGCGGTTGGGTGCGGCGGGAACGCCTTGGGCCGCGCGGTCGTTCGCCGGAAAGGCCGGCGCGGAGCGGCTGTGTGCGATCTATGATGTGGCCACTCTGGACGGCTTTGGCGTGTTTTCGGCGCTAGAGTGCGGCGCCGGCGGTGCGCTGGCCGAGTATCTGGCGATGACCCAAGCGGGCGGGCCGGTGCGACTGTGCCCGCCCGAGCATCGCCAACGCGCCGATCACATGGTTATCGATCCGACGACCCGCGCGAGCCTTGAAATTGATCGGACCATGGCCGGGAGCCGCGCCGGCTCATTGCTGGACAGTGTCGACCGTACGGTGACCTCGCCGGGCGGGCGCTTGTTGGCGCAGTGGATCGCGCAGCCACTCGTTCAGTTGGCGGGGATTGGCGCACGCCAGGACAGTGTGACGTTTTTTGCCGAGCAGGCGGGCGCGCGCTCGCAGGTGAGATCGGCGCTGAGGGGCGCGGGAGACGCGGCGCGTGCGTTGTCGCGGCTTGTGTTGGGGCGCGGAGGCCCGCGCGACCTGGTGCAGTTGGCCGCTGCTTTGCGCGCTGGCGAAGCGGCGCGCGTCGTCATTGAAGCTCATGCGCCGCCTGGTGGGACGATCGATGCGCCATTGCCCGCTTTGCTGGCGCGCGCCTGTGACGCGCTGCGGTTTGGCGACGATCCGGTGGGTGTCTTGTTGGCGCGGATCGATGCAGTGCTTGTTGACGCGCCCCCGGTGCAGGTGAGCGATGGCGGCTTTGTGCGCGCGAACGCCGACCCGGCGCTCGACGCTGCGCGCAGTCTGCGTGACGAAAGCCGGGCTGTCGTGGCTCGCCTGGAGGGCGACTTGCGTGAGCGCACGGGCGTGGGTGCGCTGAAGATCAAGCACAATGGAGTGTTGGGGTACTTTGTTGAGGCGCCGGCGCGTCACGGCGAGACGTTGCGGCGCGATGCGGCCGGCGTGGGGTTCGTGCACCGCCAGACCTTGGCCAATGTGATGCGGTTCACCACTCCGGAATTGGCGGAGCTCGAAGCGAAAATCGCAGCGGCGGGCGAGGAGGTTCGTCGGCGGGAGTTGGCGCTGTTCGCCGCATTGGTCAGCCAAGTTGAATCGGCGGCGGAGGGGCTGCGGGCGGCTGGGGACGGCTTGGCGCTGATCGATGTCGCGGCGGCCGGCGGCCAGTGGGCTGACGATGTTGGCGCGGTGCGTCCCGTCTTGGAGGACAGCGGCGCGTTTTCCGTGGAGGCGGGGCGCCACCCAGTGGTGGAGGCGGCCGTGACGGCGGCCGGCGAGACCTACACCACCAATGACTGTGTTCTTGACGCCGCCGGGTCGGATGGGGCGCGGCTGACGCTGGTGACCGGACCCAACATGGCGGGCAAGTCGACCTATCTGCGGCAAAATGCAGTGATCGCCATTTTGGCGCAGGCGGGGTGGTTCGCGCCGGCTCGTTCAGCGCGTATTGGCGTCGTGGACCGTGTGTTCAGTCGGGTTGGGGCGGGTGATGACCTCGCGCGGGGGCGTTCAACATTCATGATGGAAATGGTCGAGACGGCCGCAATCCTGAATCAGGCGGGGCCGCGAGCGCTGGTCATCTTGGATGAGGTCGGGCGCGGTACGTCGACCTATGACGGGCTGGCGATTGCCTGGGCGACGGTCGAGCATCTGCACAATGTGAATCAATGCCGGTCGTTGTTCGCCACCCACTATCATGAGCTCACGCAGCTGGCCGCGGATCTGCCGCATGCCGACAACGCGTGCTTGCGGGCCAAGGAGTGGAAGGGCGAACTTGTGTTTTTGCACGAGGTGGCTCAAGGGGCGGCGGATCGTTCGTACGGGGTCGAGGTGGCGCGCCGGGCCGGGTTGCCGGGCTCAGCCGTAGCGCGCGCCAAGGCTGTGCTGGTTCAGCTGGAGGCCGGTGAGGCGACGGGCGCGCCGCGATTGGAGGAATTGCCGCTGTTTTCGGCCGTGGCCGAACCTGAGCCTGCGGCGCTGGATGGCGATGATCCGGTTGTGCTGGCGTTGCGCGCGCTTGACCTTGATGACACTACGCCGCGCGAGGCGCTCGATGTTTTGTATCGACTTCGCGCCCTTGCTGAGGGCAAAGAGCATCCATGAGTTTGTTGCGATCAACAGCGGTGGTTGGGTCGCTGACCCTGCTCAGCCGCATTGCGGGCTTTTTCCGCGAGATTCTGACGGCGATTGTGCTGGGCGCTGGGCGGGTCACCGACGCGTTCTTGATCGCCTTCCGCTTTCCGAACCTGTTTCGCCGGGTGTTTGCGGAGGGGGCGTTCAACGCCGCCTTCGTCCCATTGTACTCAGGCAAGATGGAGACCGAGGGCGTTGAGGCGGCCGACCGGCTCGCCTCCGAGACTTTGGCCGTGTTGGCCGCGTCGTTGTTCACCTTGGTGATTGCCGCGACGGTGCTCATGCCGTTGCTGATGTTCATTCTGGCTCCGGGCTATTTTGACGATCCGGACTGGCGCAGCGGGGCCATCTTGTTGGCGCAGATCATGATGCCGTACATCGGTTTCATGTCGCTCACGGCGATGTTTGGCGGCGTGCTCAACGCACGCGGACGATTTGCCGCCTTTGCGTTCGCCCCGGTGCTGCTCAACGCGATTTTGATCGCGGCGCTGATCATGGCGCCGCAAGCGGACTGCTCGCCTTTGCTGTCGGAGGCGGCCTGCGAGTCCCAGACGGAAGAAACGCGGTGGCAAGCGGCGCTGTTTTTGTCGGTCGGCGTGTTCGTCGGCGGGGCTGCGCAATTGGCGTTTGTGTGGGGCGGCCTGTGGCGACAGGGCGTGCGGCTGCGTGTGATGCGACCGCGGCTGACGCCCGACGTGAAGCGCGTGTTGTATCTTGGTTTGCCAGGTGCGGTGGCGGCGGGCGTGACCCAGATCAACATTCTTGTTGGCCAGATGATCGCCAGTTTGCGCGAGAGCGCGGTGAGTTGGCTCGCGTTCTCCGATCGGATTTACCAGTTGCCGTTGGGGATTATTGGCATCGCGATGGGCGTGGCGCTCCTGCCGGCGCTGTCGCGGCGGGTCAAGGCGGGTGATGAGGAGGGCGCGCGGCAGAGCTTGAACGCCGCCCTTGAACTGGCCGCGCTGTTCACCCTACCGGCGACCGCTGCGTTGTTGGCGGCGCCCGAGTTTTTCGTGAAGGCGGTGCTGGAGCACGGGCAGTTCGCCGCCGATCCGTTGAACACGCGGAACACCGCGTTGGCTTTGGCCGCCTACGCCGCCGGACTGCCTGGCTTTATCGCCATTAAGGTGCTTGCCCCGGCGTACTTTGCGCGTGAGGACACCGCGACGCCCATGCGCTTCGCCGCGATTTCGGTGGCCGTGAACATTGTGGTCGGCGCGACGTTGTTCTTCTCGATTGGACGGGCGGGCGACGGGTTTGTTGGGCTAGCCATGGGCACCACCATTGCAGGTTACGTCAACGCGCTGTTGTTGGCCGGCGGCCTTGCCCGTCGTGGACAGTTTGAGCCGAGCCCGCGCCTGGCGTCGCGTCTGGCGCGGGCGAGCTTGGCCTCATTGGTCATGGGCGTGACGGTGTGGCTCTACAGCCGGATCGCGATCCAATTCCTTGATGAGAACTTCTTGTGGGATCTAACGGTGGCCGCGCTTTTGGCCGCTGTCGGTTTCGGCATCTATGCTGCGGCGGCCATCACCTTTGGCGCGGCGAAAGTCAGCGATGTGCGCGCCGCCCTTCGGCGGAGCTAGGACCTGGCTGGAGGCCGTGACCCGCACAGTTCATTTGCGTCGGCGATGCTCGATTGGCTAGCGTAAATGGACCGAATGACGGATGGAGCGGGCTATGGCGAAACGGATGTGGATGGGCTTGGCGTGCGCGGTGTTGGCGCTCGGATTTGCGCCCGCAGCGCTGGCGCAGGATGACGCGGCGCCGGCGGACGAAGCTGAAGCGGTTTGGCCTGCGGCCGATCCCGCCGATGTGGCGACGCTCGACTCAACGCTCGCCACGCTTTACGCGGTGATTTCCGGGCCGGCCGGCGCGCGCGACTGGGACCGGTTTCGCTCCTTGTTCATTCCTGAAGCGCGGTTGATCCCCATCGGCATGGCCGACGACGTTTCACAGGCCAATGTGCTGAGCGTGGATGGGTATGTGGAGCGCGCGGATGCGTACTTCTCCGAGAACGGCTTCTTTGAAACCGAGATCTTCCGGGTGACCGAGACCTATGGCGCGTTGACCCACGCCTTTTCGACCTATGAGAGCCGCACGGCCGAGGACGAAGAGCCCTTCGCGCGGGGCGTCAATTCGTTCAGCTTCTGAACGATGGCTCGCGTTGGTGGATCGTGACGGTGTTCTGGCAGCAAGAAACCGAGACGTTGCCGCTTCCCAGCGCGTATCTTCCCGAGTAAGGCTCCAGGTTCGTTTGCGCAGGTTTTGACCACGGACCAACATGATGACTGACTCACCCGTTTCGGCGGACCCGGACGTGCGTCCGGTCGGCGAGGATGATGCTGGCGACGCCGGCTATGAAGGACCCGACCGGGTGTATTCGGGCGTACAGCCCACGGGGCGGCTGCATCTGGGCAACTATCTTGGCATGCTCAAGAAAGCGGTGCGGCTGCAAGAGCAGCATGAATGTCTGTTCGGGATCGTGGATCTCCACGCGATCACCGTCCCCCAAGACCCCTTGCTCTTGGCTGGGCAGACGCGGGAGATTGCGGCGGCGTTCTTGGCGTCTGGGATCGATGCGGAGCGCGCGATCATCTACGCTCAAGGCGCGGTGCGCGAGCACACCGAACTGGCGTGGACCTTCCAATGCGTGGCGCGGATGGGTTGGGTGCAGCGCATGACGCAGTTCAAGGAAAAGGCCGGCAAAGATAAAGAGCGCGCCAGTGTCGGGTTGTTTACCTACCCCGTTTTGCAAGCCGCTGATATTCTGCTCTATAAGGGAACTCACGTTCCTGTGGGCGAAGACCAGAAGCAACACTTGGAGTTATCCAGGGATATCGCGGCGAAGTTCAATTTGGACTTCAATGCGCCCGGTTTTTTCCCGCTACCTGAGCCTTTGATTGAGGGGCCGGGCGCGCGGGTGATGAGCCTGAAGGACGGCTCAAAAAAAATGTCGAAGTCGGATCCTTCGGATTTGTCGCGCATCAATCTGACCGACGATACCGACACCATCGCCAAGAAAGTCAAGCGCGCCAAGACCGATCCAGAGCCCCTGCCCGAGAGCGCCGAGGGACTGACCGATCGCCCGGAGGCGGCGAATTTGGTGGCGATCTACGCCGCCCTTGCCGATTGCAGCGACGATGATGTGCTTAGCGAGTTTGGCGGTAAGGGGTTTGGTGATTTCAAACCGAAACTGGCTGAGGTCGCGGTGCAATCGCTGGCGCCGATCAATGCGGAAATGCGCCGGCTTTTGGCCGATCCCGCTGAGATCGACTCGGTGCTTCAGTCGGGTGCGGAGCGAGCGGCGGCGATTGCAGGACCGGTTATGGCGGATGTGCGCCGAATTGTCGGGTTCTGGTCGCCTTGACGGCGGCCAGGCCGCTCACCCGCGACGACAGACCTGACAGCGCGGCGATTGCGGCGCTTTCTCAGGGCTTGCGCGATTGCACGCTGCCCAAACCTGCCTGGACCCATGCGGCGCATGTCGTGGCGGCTGTCGCTGTTTTGCACGAAGGGGGGCTGGCGCGGGCTGAGGCCCTCATGCCCGACCTGATTCGGCGCTACAATGAGGCGACCGGCGTGGCGAACACCGACACCAGCGGCTACCACCACACGATCACAGTGTTTTTGTTGCGGGAAATCTGGGCGGTGATGCGGCGCGCGCCCGAAGCCTCGCTTGATGGTCACACGGCGCGCGTGTTGGCCTCGCCGTTGGGCGACAGAGACTTTGTGTTGACCCGGTATCGCAGGGAGACGCTGTTTTCTGTGGCGGCGCGGTGGGGATGGGTCGAGCCGGATCTGGCCTGCGACGCTCGGTCCGCCTCGCAATCGGCCCGTGAGGCGCCACATACACTACGGACTCAGGAGTGTAGCCATGCGAACACTGGCGTTGATTCTGGCTTTGGCAGCGGCGTCATGCGGCGGGGGTGTTGATGACTACGACGCTGAGCAAAATGGCGAGGCGAACAGCGGGGCGGGCGAAATGACCGAAGTGCAGATTGATCGACCCGATTTGCGGATTGAGAACGCCTTTGTTCGCGCGCCGATCGGCGGACGAGACGTCACGGCGGCGTATCTCACCCTTCGTTCGGCGGAGGACGATGCTCTAACGGCGGCGACGTCAGACCATGCCGAGGTCATGGAACTGCATACCCATCGCGACAATAACGGGCAGATGATGATGGTGCGTGTTCCCGAGATTCCCCTTCCTGCCGGTGAGGTTGTGGTGCTTGAACCTGGCGGGCTGCATCTGATGTTGTTTGGTGTCGATCCTGATTTGGCGCCGGGAACCGATGTCACGCTGACGCTTACGTTTGAATCGGGGCGGTCGGAGACCATCACCGCGCCCGTCCGCGGGTTGGGCGGCTAGCGCTCGAACCATTGCCGAGGGTACATAGGCCATGTTCATCCAAACCGAAGACACGCCCAATCCGAACTCCATGAAGTTTTCGCCCGGCCGAGAGGTTCTGGGCGATGGAGCGATGCACTTTGCCTCACGCGACGAAGCTGCGGTCTCGCCATTGGCGCGCGCTGTGTTCCTGATTGATGGGGTTGAGGCGGTGTTCTTCGGCGCGGATTTCGTCACCGTGACCAAGGCTGGGGATGTGGAATGGCCGCACATCAAGCCCGCTGTGCTCGGCGCAATCATGGACTTTTTCGTGTCTGGCGAGCCGGTGTTGGTCGACCAGCCCGGCGGCCCGACGGCTGAGGAGTCCGAGGAGACGTATTCGGGCGAAGCTGCTGACATTGTGGCGGAAATCAAGGAGCTGATCGCCACGCGCGTGCGTCCGGCTGTGGCGGCGGATGGCGGCGATATTCTCTTCCACCGGTTTGATGTGGACACGGGCCGGGTGTTCTTGACCATGCACGGGGCGTGTGCGGGGTGTCCGTCGTCGACCTACACCCTGAAAATGGGCATCGAGAACCTGTTGCGCCACTACGTTCCCGAAGTCACCGGGGTTGAGGCGGTGGCCTAGACGCGTACTTTGATCCCCTTGGGATTTGGAGGGCCTTGGGCGATTGGATTTGTGTTCAAGGCCTTCGCTCTTGTATGGCCTCGCCAAGGCCGGCTATGCGCTGCGCCCAGCAAGCCTTGGAGGTGATCATGAGCGACCCAACCATCCCTGAAACCGTGCACCACGTCACCAACAAACAACCCATCCAAGAGGCTGCGCTTGACCAGGTGTTTCGCGACGCGCGCACGCGCGGCAAGTGGGCGGACATGTCCGTGCCCGAGGCCCTCATCCGCGAAGTCTACGATCTGATGAAGATGGGACCGACGTCGGCCAACAACTCGCCGGGGCGGTTTTTGTTCATTCACTCGGCCGAGGGCAAAGAGCGTTTGCGCCCGTTCTTGATGGGCTCCAACGTCGACAAGACGATCGCGGCGCCATGGGTGGCGGTTGTCGCCTACGATACCAAGTTCTACGACAAGATCCCGCAGCTTTTTCCCCATGCGCCTGAGGCGCGGGACTGGTTTAGCGCGCCCGAAGCTGCGTTTGAGAACGGTTTTCGCAATGGAACCTTACAGGGCGCTTACTTTATGTTGGCGGCGCGCGCCATGGGATTGTCGTGCGGCCCCATGTCCGGCTTCGACCAAGCCGGCGTGAACGCCAGTTTCTTTGACGGCCATCCCGTGATGGGCGATTGGAAGTCCAACTGGCTTTGCAATCTTGGCTATGCCGCTGATGACGAGGCGTTGTTTCCCCGCTTACCCCGTTTGACGTTCGAGGAAGCTTGCGTCGTGATTTAGACGTGACTTGATGTGAGAAGCGCCGTTTCGCCGCAAGACTGTAGCGTAGCGTGACCTTTTGGCGTCAAAGCTGTACAACACAGGTCATGGCCGTGTTGGCGTTGGATACCGCGAGTGCGCGTTGTGGGGCTGCGCTTTGGCGAGGGGATGCTCCGCTCATTGTGCGCGACGTTATGATCGGCAGGGGCCATGAGGCCGTCTTACCCGGACTGGTGCGCGATGTGCTGGGGGACGCCGGGGTGTCGGCGACCGATGTGTCGCGCATCGCGGTGTGTGTCGGGCCTGGGAGTTTTGCCGGCGTGCGCGTTGGGGTGGCGTTCGCGCGGGGCGTCGCGTTGGCCGCCGGGATACCGTGTGTCGGCGTGAATGGCTTGGACCTCTTGGCGCGGTCGCTTGGCGATGGGGCTGGCGGGCTGTGTGTCGGTGTGATGGATGCCCGCCGCGGCGAGGTGGCGTGGCGCGCGTTTCTCAATGGTGAAGGGTTGGGCGCACCGGTGTGCCAGCCGGTGGGCGATGCGCGTGAGGCGTTGCTCGGCTTGGCCGACGGGAAGCAGGTGGTGCTTGCTGGATCTGGCGCTGAGTTGGTGAGCGCCGATGGCCTGGTCGATAGCGGGGTTCGGACCTGGCCGATGGAAAGCCTGGCGATCTATGCGGCGGATCGCGATCCGTCCGCCTTTCCCCCCCGTCCCTATTATCATCGACCACCCGACGCCAAAGCGCCCACGCCGCGAGGCCTAGGGGCGTCGCCATGAACCGCCTGTCGCCGCCGGCGTGCATCTGTGTTGGTCCCGAGGCGGCTGGACTGATCGCGGCGATGCAGGCGCGCACCTTTCCGTCGGCCTGGGAGCCGAATGTGCTTGAGGTCATGCTGTCGGCGCCTGGCGGCAGGGGCATTGTGGCGCGCATCGCCGAGGCTCCGGTTGGGTTTGGCGTCATCCAGTGCGCGAGCGATGAAGCCGAGGTGATCAGCGTGGGCGTGGAACCCGCGGCGCGTCGGCGCGGGGTTGGGCGGGCGCTTGTTCGCCATATGGCTGATGCGGCCCGCACCGCTGGCGCGGTGCGGTTGTTTCTTGAGGTGTCGGAAGGCAATGCGGCGGCGTTGGCGCTCTATCGTGGATGCGGGTTTCACGAGGTGGGGCGGTGGTTGCGCTATTATGCGGACGGCAGCAGCGCCCTGACGTGTCGGCTTGATCTCGCCAAAGGCGGGGAAAACTAGGATACATGTTTTCCTGCGATTGGATTTTGACTAAATCTAAATTGCCTCGGTTTGAACACGGGCTGGCTCACCGCCCGTGATGGAGGGTGATGCATGCCGGATCGTCTGGAAAAGCTCTGTAACGAAAAAGGTCTACGCATGACCGAACAGCGGCGCGTCATCGCGCGCGTGTTGAGCCTTTCAGATGATCACCCGGACGCGGAAGAACTCCATCGGCGCGCAGCGGCCATTGACGACCGCATTTCCTTGGCGACGGTTTACCGCACCATGCGGTTGTTCGAGGAGGCCGGCATCATTACGCGTCATGATTTTGGCGATGGTCGCGCGCGCTATGAAGAAACCACTGAGGAACATCACGATCATCTTATCAACGTCAAAACCGGTGAGGTGTATGAGTTCGTCAATGAGGAAATCGAGCGGCTGCAGGAACGGGTCGCCCGGGAGCTGGGGTTTCGCCTGGTGGATCACCGCTTGGAGCTTTACGCTGTTCCGCTCAAAGCCTCTGACGACTAGCCTGATGTGTGGCGTGCGCGCCGCGCGATGAGGACGATGTATGCTCGCGGGTATCCTGCGCCATTTGTCTGGTCGCCGTTCGCCGGCGGAGATCTCGGCCACCTTTGTGCGCCTGGCTGCTTTGTTTGCGGTGTGCGGATTGGCGGTCGGCCTGACGTTTCGCTATTTCGGCTTTAGCATGAGCGATCCTGGCGATGACCAGGGGCGCGCGTTGATTGCCGTTGCGCTTGGTGCGCTCGCTCTGGTTGGCGTTTGGTTCATGGCCGGATCGTTGCGAGTGTTGATGCGCCGCCATGGCCCTGGAGGCGGGCGCGACTCGATCATTGTCATGCTCGCCATTTCGTTGGCGTCCAACGTCTGGTCGATCCAAGGGGTGGTGAAGCTTGCCCAAGGGGCCCCGGTCTATATCGCGGTGGCGTGGAACCCGCGCGCGGCGCCCTGGAACGAGGTGGTGTTGCGCGGTGAGGAAATCGTCGCGCAAGGGGAGATCTCGCCCAGCTTTGCTCAGAAGCTTGAGCGCGCGCTCGACGATGCGCCCGACGCGGAGATCCTCCGGATCACCAGCGGCGGCGGCCTGACACGGGCGGCGGGGATCATGGCGAGGCAGGTGGAAAACCGAGGCATGGCCGTCGTTGTCGATCGGTTTTGCGCCAGCGCGTGTTTGGATGTGTTTCTTGCCGGCGATGAGCGGGTGCTGGCGCGGGGCGCCCGGCTGGGCTGTCATCAGGCGTCAGATGCGCTCACGGGACGGTCGGTTGGGCCGAGCAACAGTTTTTTGCCCTTGCTCGATCGGGCTGAGCGTGAGCCGGCGATCCGCGACAAGGTGTTCTCCGACGCCCGGCGACAGGTGTATTCGCCAACGTTTGCGCGGATTGTTCGTCAATGTGACGCCACGCCTCCTGAAGAGATTCACTTTCCCAGCTTATCGGAATTGGTGGCCATTGGTGCGGTGACCCGTGTGGGCGATACGTTCGCCGCCTCACGGGATGCGGAGCAGTATTGTTCGTCCCGGCCGCGAGACTGCAATTGAGTTTCACGCGATGCTGGGTTCGGCGCGCCGCTCGGCGATGGAGCGTGTCGGGCGGGCCTTGCTCCAGATGGCTGTTTTTTGGATAACCCACACTTATGGCTGACACACCAAGGCCCGGTCAGGGCGCGACATGACCGAAACAACCTCAACCGACGCGGCTAGCGGGGCGCAGACGCGCCGTGTGTTCATCAAGACCTATGGCTGCCAAATGAATGTGTACGACTCCGAGCGGATGCGCGAGTTGTTGGCGCCGCTTGGGTACGCGGACACGGGCGCACCTGACGACGCTGACCTGGTGATCTTGAACACCTGCCACATTCGCGAGAAAGCGGCGGAGAAAGTCTATTCGGAGTTGGGCCGGATCCGACGGCTGAAGGAGGCGCGCGCGCGCGCCGGCGGGCGGATGATCGTCGCGGTGACCGGATGTGTCGCCCAAGCCGAGGGGGCGGAGATCCGCGAGCGTGCGCCCGTGGTCGACCTGGTGATGGGGCCGCAGACCTATCATCAGTTGCCCGAGATGATCGCGCGGGCGCACCGGGCGACGGGCGAGCGCTTGGCGGTGGATTTCGCCGTCGAAGACAAGTTCGACCAATTGCCGTGCGCGCGGACGGCCCAAGGGTACACCGCGTTTGTGACGGTGCAGGAGGGGTGTGACAAATTCTGTTCTTTCTGCGTTGTGCCTTACACGCGTGGGGCGGAATGGTCGCGGCCGGTCGACCAGGTGGTCGCCGAGGTGCGCGGTCTGGTTGCGCAGGGCGTGCGTGAAGTGACGCTCCTTGGGCAGAATGTGAATGCCTATCACGGAGCGGCTCCGGCGGGTGCGGACGAAGCGCTCGGTGAGACGTGGGGGTTGGGGCGACTTGTGCGCCATCTGGCGCAGATTGACCGGCTTGACCGGATCCGGTTCACCACGTCCCATCCCAACGACATGGACGATGACCTGATCGCCGCCTTTGGTGATGAGCCCAAGCTGATGCCCTATCTGCACCTGCCGCTCCAAGCTGGGTCGGATATGGTGCTCCAGGCCATGAACCGTAAGCACACGCTCGAAGCGTATCTGCGCATTCTGACGCGGCTTCGCGCTGTGCGACCGGACATTGCGATTTCGGGCGACTTTATTGTCGGCTTCCCCGGGGAAACTGAGGCCGATTTCGCCGCGACTTTGGGTGCGGTGGAGGCGGTGGGCTATGCGAGCGCGTTTGCCTTCAAGTACTCGCGCCGACCGGGAACGCCCGCGGCTGCGCAGCTCTCCCAAGTCCCCGCCGACGAGCAGGCGGATCGGTTGGCGCGCCTTCAAGCCGTGCTTGAGCGCCAACAGCGCGCCTTTAACGATGCGCAGATCGGGCGGACCTTGCCGGTCTTGTTCGAAAAGCAGGGCAAGCATGCTGGGCAGCTGAGCGGGCGCAGCCCGTACCTGCAGGCGGTGCACGTGGACGGTCCCGCCGCGCTGATCGGTGAGATTGCGCCGGTGCGCGTGACGGCGGCCTCGCGCAACAGTTTGACGGGCGAACTCGTGGATGCAGCGACGGAGGCGGCGTGAGCGCAAAAACGGTCGGCAAAACCCGCATCGCCGTTGACAACCCGGAGCACCTGGCGGCGTTAGCAGGCCCGCACCATCGCAATTTGGCGACGATTGAGGGCTATTTCGATGTCTCGATCGCTGCGCCTGGCGGTGAGGTCGTTCTGACGGGCGGGGCCGGTCCGCGCAAGCAGGCGCGCTTGGTGGTTGATCAGTTGTTGGTCGACATTCGCGCCGGTGTTGTGGGGCCAAATGAAGACCAGGTCGCCGCAGCGTGTCGGGTGGTCGAGGATGGCGGCGAGGCCAGCAACCCAACGGCAGGCTTGTTGCGGGTGGGCTCGCGCAGCTTCAAGGCGCGAACGAAAGCGCAAGCCGCTTACATCCAGGCTTTGGCGGACGCCGACACGCCTTTGGTGTTCGGGGTTGGTCCGGCAGGGACGGGCAAGACGTATTTGGCCGTGCTCTACGGGGCGACTCTGTTGGGGATGAAACCGCCCAAAAAGCTCGTTGTGACCCGTCCGGCGGTCGAAGCGGGCGAGAAACTGGGGTATTTGCCAGGTGATCTGTCGGAAAAGGTGGATCCTTACATGCAGCCCATATGGGACGCGCTGCACGAGTGTCTTGGCAAGGCGATGGTCGATCGACGCATTGAAAACGGAAGCATTGAAGTGGCGCCATTGGCGTTCATGCGTGGGCGCACGCTAAAGGATGCGTTTGTGATCGTTGATGAGGCGCAAAACACCACTGTGAACCAAATGCAGATGGTGCTGACGCGTTTGGGCGAAAACTCTCAGATGGTCGTCACGGGTGATCCAAGCCAAGTGGACCTGGGGCCGCGTACGCCGTCGGGCTTGGCGCATGCGCTTGACGTGCTGAAGGGCGTTAAGGGCGTGGCGTCCGTTCGGTTTTCCGAAGTGGACGTGCAGCGCCATCCGCTGGTGGGCCGGATCGTGGCGGCTTATGCTCGCGAGGAAGCCCGCCTTGCCGCCTCGCGCGCCGAGGCCGCGTCGTGATCCCGCCTCATGGCGTTGTTCGGCAGGCCGGCGACTGGTCGACTGTGGATGCTCAGATCGAGGGCGGGATTGACCAGCTTGCCGCAGACGTTTTGGCGGCCGCGTGTGGCGTGGCGAACCCTGGTGATGATGCGGCCCGGGAAACGACGATTGTGCTGATTGACAATGCGAGCATCCAAGACTTAAATCGGCGTTTTCGCAATCATGACAAGCCCACAGATGTTCTTGCCTTCCCGGCGGCCGGTGCGCAGTCGGGAGAATTGGGCGACATCGTCATCGCTTTAGAAACCTTGTGCGCGCAGGCTGATGAAAGAGGGCTTTCACAACGGGCTCATTTGGCCCACCTTATGGTGCATGGATACCTACACTTGTGCGGTTTTGACCATGGTGACGCGGCGGAGGCTGAGGCCATGGAAAATCTAGAAATCATTGCGCTGGCGCGTTTGGGCGTCGGTAATCCCTATGATGTCGTCGATCATGCCTAAAGATATGGACGCCTCGGTTTTGAGCGATGATGCGGCGGATCCAAGTCCGCGAAAGACCGAGCCCCGAGCGGCTGCGAGCGGCGCTGACGGCGCGCAAACGGCTGACGGGGCGGAACATTCTCCTTGGCGGTCCTTGCTGCGGCGGGTCTGGCCTGCTCGAGCTGCGGCCGATGGCCAGGCTGGCGACAATGGGTCTTTGCAAGATGAGGCCGCCCAGGCCCGGGTGTTCAAGGCGGCGGCGTTCGACGGATTGCGGGTCCAGGACGTGATGGTGCCGCGCGCAGATGTCATCGCGATCGACTTGCAGTCCAATTTGGCCACGGTGGTGGCCAGTTTCGCCGATGCGGCGCACTCGCGTCTGCCTGTCTACCGAGACAATCTCGATGATCCCATTGGCATGGTGCACATTAAAGACGTGGTGCGGATCTTGGCGCCCTTGCTTGCTGAGGGTGGGGGCGGTGATGCGCTGTCGGCCATTGAGCCGCTGACGTCCATCATGCATCCGATTTTGGCGGTGCCTGCATCCATGCGCGCTCCAGATTTGTTGCTGCGAATGCAGACCCGTCGGATCCATATGGCGATTGTGGCGGATGAGTTTGGCGGCACGGACGGGCTGGTCACGCTGGAAGATCTCGTCGAGGCGATCATCGGTGAAATCGAAGACGAGCATGACGATGCGAGCAATGGCTACATCAAACCCGTCAGCCCGTATTGCTGGGACGTTGACGCCCGCACCGAGATTGATGAGCTCGAAGCTGTGATTGGGCGATCCTTGAAGATCCCTGAGACGACAGAAGAGGTCGACACTCTGGGCGGACTGGTGTTTACCCTGATTGATCGTGTTCCTGAACGCGGCGAAGTGGTGACCCATCCGGCAGGTCTGGAGTTTGAAGTGACTGACGCCGATCCACGCCGCATCAAACGTTTGGCTGTGCGTATGGCGCCTTCCCAGAACGTCCTCGGCGATTCCGATGTGGTCGGGGGAGCCGGCTCAGCGTGAGCATGAGTGCGACCCAGCGGGCCAGCACGGCGTTGTCGTCGCTGCGGCGGTTTTCGCTGACGACTTCGTGGGACTTTGCGATCATCGCCTATGCGCTTGGAGCGTTGGGGGCTCTCGGGCATGCGCCGTTTCTGATCGGCGGCTCGCCGGTGCATGTGTGGCCGGCGACGTTGGCGTGTTTGGTCGGCTTTGTCTGGTTGCTTGATGGGGCGGATGCGCGTGCGCCCCTGCGGTCAGGCTTTTGGCGCGGTTGGTGGCTTGGATCGGGCTACTTTCTTGTCGGGCTGTGGTGGGTTGGCGAGGCGTTCATCACCCGCGGCCCAGAGTTTGCGCCGTTTGCACCCATCGCCAGTTTGGCGATGGGGTTCGGCTTAGCGCTGTTTTGGGGGGCGGCTGGGGCCGTCGCGCGCGTGTTGTGGACGCACGACCATCGCCGGATCGCCGTGTTCGCCGTTGTGCTTTGTCTGTTTGAGTATCTGCGCGGCTTTGTCTTTACCGGTTTTCCTTGGAACCTCGTCGGGCATGTCTGGCCGGCGGGCGGGGCGATGTCACAGACGGCGGCCCATATTGGCGTGTGGGGGCTGACGGCGCTCACGGTTTACGGGTTTGCTTCGCCGGCGGCGTTGTTCAGCCGATCGGGTGACTTTGTGAGCCGGATCATGCCGCTGGCTTTGGGGTTTGCAGCGATGGCGGTGTGCTTCGCCGCCGGCCTTGGCCGTTTGTCGACAGCCAGCGATGCGGTGGTGGAGGATGTGCGCCTGCGTCTGGTGCAACAGCAGATTCCGCTCGAAGAGAAGTTTCGGCCGGGCAATGCTTTTGCTGTGTTGGATCGCTATCTCGACGCGACCGAGAGCGAGGGGCTTGAGGACGTCACGCATATCATCTGGCCGGAGAACGCTGTGCCGGCGCCGATTTACCTCAACGAAACCGACATTGCGCTTGAGAACATCAATGCGACGCTCAAGCGCGGTCAGGTGTTGCTCTCGGGCACGACCCGCCGTGACCCCGACGATACCTCCGGCACGACGTTTTACAATTCGATGGTCGGCTTGCGGTTCTCGACCGCTGAGACCGAGCGGGCGCGCGATGATATCGATGCAAAACTTGTTGAGTTTCAATATGACAAAGTCAAACTGGTTCCTTTTGGCGAGGTGACGCCGTTTCGGAATTTCTGGCGGGTGCTCGGCTTTGGGGAGATGCTGAACCGTCAGGGTGCTGACTTTGAGCCCGGTTCAGGTCCGACGACGGTCGATATTCCTGGCGCCCCGCCGGCTGCGCCGCAAATTTGTTATGAGACCATTTTTTCAGGCTTCACGCCGCGCGGCGCTGAGCGACCCCAATGGATTGTCACAGTTTCCAACGATTCTTGGTATGGATTGACCGCTGGACCCTGGCAGTTTCTGAACCAAACCCGTTACAGAGCCATCGAAGAAGGGCTTCCGGTGGTGCGTTCCGTGAGCGGCGGTGCGTCGGGGGTTATTGACGCGTACGGACGAATGCCTAAACTCCGACAATCAGCGTTTGGCGACGACGCGGTTTTGGACTCTGATCTTCCGGCCGCATTGAAACCGACGCTGTACGCCCTTACCGGCGATGCTGGTTTTGCCATTCTGATTGTGCTCGGCGTCTTGCTCGCAAATTGGCGACTGCCGGACGGTGGACGCAGGCAATTCGAGTAAACTTTTAACGTCATTGATAACTCCGCAGATTATAAAGCAACAACAGCGTAACCGCTCTGCGTTTTAGGGCGTCACTTGGAGTAAACCGATGTCGTTGAAGGGAGAGAAGTCGCCGAACCCTATCGATATACATGTTGGCGCGCGCGTTCGTATGCGTCGGCTATTATTGGGTATGAGTCAAGACAAGCTGGGCGAGGAGCTGGGAGTAACTTTTCAGCAAGTCCAGAAGTATGAGCGTGGGGCTAATCGTATTGGCGCGAGCCGCCTTTTTGAGATAGCGCGTGTTTTGACTGTGCCAGTTGGGTTCTTCTTTGAGGGCATGAGCGCCGGAACCGTGGGTGGTTTCGAAGAAGGTGATCAAACTCCATTGGTCGATGATTTTCTTCACAGCCCCGAGGGTGTGTCACTCGCCTCAGCGTTCAGTCGGATTAAGGACAGTAAGGTGCGCCGGCGCGTGTTGGAATTGGTTCGCGCCTTGGGCGGCGAGGAGTGATCGTCGTGCCGTCAGGCGAAGTTGGGACACCGGCCGTCTTTGGTGTGTGTTTCGTGCGCGTGGGGTCGCAAGGGCACAGTTCGGGTTGCACCTGAGCGCGGGATGCGCTTTCTAGGGTCGTATCTGCATATGTCGAAGTCTTTATATCGACATGCCATCCGACAGCGACCCAGAGGAGACGCCGGTGTCCCGCGCAGCCTATTTCTTTACCAGCGAAAGCGTGTCTGAGGGCCATCCCGACAAGGTTTGTGACCGCATTTCAGACGAAATCGTTGACGCCTACTTTCGTGCGGCGCTTGAGACGGGCATGGACCCGGCGCACGTGCGGGTGGCGGTTGAAACGCTCACGACGACGAATCTTGTTGTTTTGGCCGGCGAGGTGCGCGGGCCTGAATTGTCTCGCGATGATCTGAACACGATTGTTCGCGCGGCGGTGAAGGACATCGGCTATGCGCAGGACGGCTTTCACCACGCCAATCTGCAATTCATGAGCTATGTGCACGAGCAGTCGACCGAGATCGCCCAAGGCGTTGATGCCTCAGGTGAAAAGGATGAGGGCGCCGGCGACCAAGGCATCATGTTCGGCTATGCGACCAACGAGACACCCTCGCTGATGCCCGCGCCCATTCACTACAGTCACGAGATTTTGCGCCGCATGGCCGAGGCCCGCAAAGCCGGCGATACCCCCTTTGAGCCCGACGCCAAAAGCCAGGTGACCCTGCGCTATGATCACGGCGCGCCGGTGACGGCGACCTCGGTTGTGGTGTCGACGCAGCATCAATCGGGGTTGAGCCAAAGCGATGTGCGCGAGGCGGTGCGTCCTTTTGTGCTGGACGTGTTGCCCGATGGGTGGATGTGCGACGACGATGATTTTTACGTCAATCCGACCGGCGCGTTTGTCATTGGCGGGCCGGACGGCGATGCGGGGCTGACGGGACGCAAGATCATTGTCGACACCTATGGGGGCGCAGCGCCGCACGGCGGCGGTGCGTTTTCCGGCAAGGATCCGACCAAAGTGGATCGCTCGGCGGCCTATGCTTGCCGGTATTTGGCGAAAAACGTTGTGGCGGCGGGCCTGGCGGACCGGTGCACCATCCAGGTGTCCTACGCCATTGGCGTGTCCAAGCCGCTGTCGGTGTTTGTCGAGTTTTATGGCACGGGTCGTTGTGACGAGGCGTTGCTCGAACAGCGCTTGATGGAGGTGATGGATTTGTCGCCGCGCGGCATCCGCACGCATTTGGATTTGAACAGACCCATCTATGCGCGCACCTCCGCTTACGGCCATTTTGGGCGCGATCCTGAGGCTGATGGGGGCTTTTCCTGGGAGCGGACCGATTTGGTCGACCAGTTGAAGGACCTGGCTGGCTAGCGCGCTGTAACGCGCTTTTAACGTCGCCGACGCGACGCCGGCTTGACGGCTTAGGCCGCGTCGGCGGACGCTGACCGTCCGGTTGGTCAAAGGGTGCGCCATGAGCGAACGGTTGGACGGATCACGGCGCGACGCCATGCTTGATGCGGCTGGTGCAATGCTCTCGCAGGTGGGCTATGACGCCCTGAGCATGCGCTTGCTGGCCGAACGGATCGGCGTGTCCAAAGCCACGGTTTTCCATCACTTTGCGTCGAAGGCGGAGCTTGCCATTGAGGCGTTGGCGCGTCACCGCGGGGCCATGGTCGGCGCGCTGGCCAGCCAGTGTGAACGCGGCGCAGCCTACGCCGCGCTGGTGGACGCTTTTGCCGGTTACGCCGATCGCGGCGTGATGTGCCCGGCTGGAGCCGTGTGTGTGGGCGGCGCCCCCGACGAGGTGCGCGCACAGGCTGAAGGATTGTTTGGCGACTTGACCGTGTGGATGACGGATGTGCTCGGCGGCGGGGATGAGGCGGCGGCAAAGGCGAAGCGACGTGTGGCTCTGGTGCATGGCGCTTTGTTGCTGTCGGTTGGGCTGAGGGATCGCGACGCCTATCGGGCCGCTCTGGGCGGGATGTGATGGGCGAGGATGCGTCATCGGCCTCGCGCGAACGGCGGCTTTATGGGCGCGGCGCGGGACGTGCGCTGTCCCAGCGCCGCCGCGTGCTCGTTGAAACGCTAGGCGATGAGCTTCGGCTTCCCGAGGGGGAACTCGGTTTGTCGAGCCTGTTCCCAGGCGCCGATGAGGTGCGCCTCGAGATCGGCTTTGGCGCAGGGGAACACCTGGCAGGCCAGGTGGCGCGGACGTCCCATGTGGGTTTCATCGGCGCTGAGTTTTTCATGGAGGGTTTCGCCAAGGCGCTATCGCGGCTTGCCGAACTGAACGCAACGGCTGAGCGGGTGCGCGTGTTTCGCGGCGACGGACGCGATGTACTCGACCGCTTGGCGACGTCGTCGCTGGCGATGGTCTATGTGCTGTTCCCCGATCCGTGGCCCAAGGCGCGCCATCACAAGCGCCGCTTGATTGAGGCGCGGACGGTGGCCGCCCTGGCGCGCGTCTTGCGCCCCGGAGGCAGGCTGCGCGTTGCGACCGATGTGCAATCCTATGTGGACTGGGCGTTGTGGAGCATCCGCGCCGACGGCCGTTTTCGCTGGCTTGCTAAGTGCGCCGCGGATTGGCGGACGCCGCCTGGCGATCATGTCACCACGCGTTATGAGCGCAAGAATATAGGGGATTGCCGGCCGGTGTTTTTGGATTTCGTGCGCGTGCAGGATTAGGCCGCGACGCGGGCGAGCACGTTGACGGCTTCGGCGTGGAGCGCTGGGGTGGCGGCGGCGAGTATCTGCCCGCCTCCCGATACAGCTTGGGGATCGCCCAGCCAGTTCGTGATCACGCCGCCGGCGCCGCGAATGACGGGCGTGATGGCGCGCGCGTGGTCACTGGTCAGTTGGGTTTCCACGACGAGGTCCACCCACCCTGAGGCGAGTTGGGCTGCGGCGAATGCGCCAGCGCCCAAGGTGACGCGCGCCGATGCGGCGCGCAGCAAGTCAAAGCCGCCGCGCTCAGCGGGTGTGAAACGGTGCGGATCGTGGGTCGCCAAACGCACGCCGTTGAGGACGCGCACGTCGCTGGTGGTGACGGGGACTTTGGAGTCGCCGGCGAACTGATGAGTTTGCCCGCCCAGGCCGAGCCAACGCAGACCCAAAACGGGGTGGTCGATGAGGCCGAGCGGCGGTGTTGGGTCGCACAGCGCCGCGATCAGCGTCGTCCATGTTGGCGAGCCGGCCGCAAAGGCGTCAGGGTTGTCGATGGCGATGCATGACCAGTGCTCGGCTGGGTGTGGGTTGCGGCGGCGTTGGGTGAGCGTGCGCTGCATGGCGACGTGCGTGTGCTCGATGAGGGCAGGGACATTGGTTCGAGCTCCCCCTAAGTGACGGGTAGCCTTATGGAATGGCTCGCTGAGTTCGCCGCGCGCCGCGTCGGCCAGGGCGTGGGCGATTGTGCTGAGGTCCTCAATGGTGGGCGGCGCTGTCATGGCGCGGCGCCTGCGTGCGGCGTTGGTCGGGTCGGCCTAGACCGTGTCGATTTGACCGATTTCTGCAGCGCACCAACACCTTGCCCGCTCAATGCCAAGGGGTCATGGGGGCAAGTCATTGAATTTGTTGATTTTATGAGGAAATGCTGCACTTGCTCTCTAAGGCCTTGCGATATGTTGCATCGCAAGATATATATTTTGAGCAACGTTTGGCGTTGCCGCCCTTATGGGCGTTTCCTCCCTATATCCTCGGGCCGCTCTCGGGCGGCCCATTTTTTTCATACAACCATGTCGTCGTGTGATGGGCAAATCCGCCCAGCAGTCGATTTTCTAAAACTGTTCGGTTTGCGTGGCAAAATTTGCGAGATGTTCGACGAAAGTCGATAGCTTCTTTCGCATTTCGCCAAATCGGCTGGTTGGTCTCACACACCCTTCGTCGAGATAGAGGCTGCGGCAGATCTCAATTTGCAAAGCGTGCCGGTTTTCCAGGGGTTTGCCGTAGCGTTCGGTTGAATAGCCGCCTGCATAAGGTGTGTTTCGCGCCACACTGAATCCAAGCTTGCGCAGGACCCGCTCTGCGCGCTGGACGAGCGGCGGTGCGCAGGTCGAGCCGAAACGGTCGCCCAGCACGATGTCAATTCGCCGATGATCGCCGCTGGCTCGAGGCCGCGACGGCATGGAGTGGCAATCGAGCAAAATCACCTGGCCAAATTGGTGGTGGACGCGGTCCAACACTGTGGTGAGGGCGGCGTGGTAGGGCTTGTGATAAGCGCTGATGCGATGTTCGGCTTCGGCGACGGGCAGACGATCTTGGTAAATTTCAACGCCGTCGGCCACCAAGCGAGGCACCGATCCTAGACCTGCGGCCACGCGCGGGGACCGCGCCTTGACCCATGGAGGCAGCGGGCCGGCGAACATGTCGGGGTCTAGTTCCCAGGGCTCGCGGTTCACATCGACATAAGCGCGGGGAAACCGGGCGCTGACCAGGGGTACGCCCAGATTGGGGCCGGCTGCGAACAGCTGGTCGACAAACGCGTCCTCGGACGCACGCAGTTCGAGCGCAGACAAGGCCGATTGGCTGACAAAGGTCGTGGGATACACCCGCCCAGAGTGTGGGGAGGCCAACACAAGGGGGGCAGACACGAACGCGGGACACACGATATCCACTGGAGGATTGATGGGATCCTCCTGATTCGCCTGTGGCGGGTTCGCATTCGCCTTGATCAAGCCGTGCATCATCGTCACTCTTGGATGGCGACGGTTCGTGGTCAAGTCGAACCGCAGTAGGTTTCAGACAGGGTTTACCATTGCATGCCTAGACGGGTCCGAGCTTAGCGCGAAGAGTGAACACCATGGCCAACATTCTGCTCGCAGAAGATGATCCCTCTCTCCGAGGATTTCTCGCCAAGGCCCTGGAACGGGCCGGGCACGATGTGACCGCCTGCTCGGACGGGGAAACAGGGCTGGAGGCGCTCGAAGACAGCGACGACGGCTTTGATCTGTTGTTGACGGACATCATTATGCCTGGCGTGGACGGCATCGAATTGGCCCGCCGTGCAGCCGAGCATCACCCGGACATGAAAATCATGTTCATCACGGGGTTTGCGGCTGTGGCGATGACCGCGGCGGAAGAAACGCCGGAAGACGCGCCGGTGATCTCCAAGCCGTTCCATTTGCGCAAACTCGTCGATGAAGTGAACCGCCTGATGGCCGCCTAGGCTTAAACGGCGAGCGTTCAGCGTTTCCTCATTCCCTTGGCTTGTCCCACCGTCGCGAGCAGTTCGGGCTCACAAGGCGTCGTACAGCACCGCCATGAGTTTGAGGGCGCGCGGATCCTCCAACAGGGCCGGGCCGAGCTTCAGTGTGGCGTACGCGCAGGTCAGCTCGGCGTCCGGATCAGCAAAGGCGTAGGTTCCGCCAAACCCCGTGTGGCCGACCGTGTTGGCGCCCGGGCCGTGGGAATGGCGCGGCGGGTGTGCTGTGTTGCGTGTCAGGCCGGCTGACCAGGACATGTCAAACGGCAGAACAAGGTCAGGACCAGCGATGCGTTCGCGCGTGGCCGCCATAAGCGTGTCGGCTGACAACACGGAAGCTCCATCGAGGCGCCCGGCGCGGGCGAAGGGCTGCATGAGCCGAGCCAGGCCTCGCGCTGTGCCATGGCCGTTGGCGGCGGGGATCTCTTTGGTCAACCAGTCGGCGATGTGGCTGCGGGCGTTGCGCGGTGTTGACCATCGCTTGAGGAACGCAAGGGTTGTCGGCTCATTGATCTCCCCAAGGTCGGGCGGGGCGGGCGGTTTGCGCGGCGTGGCCGCTCGATGGATCTGATCCGGCGCGACACCGATCCACACGTCAAGGTCGAACGGCTCGGCGAATCTGGTGCGCAGGTGCTCACCGATGGTTCGGCCCGTGGCCCGGCGGACAACTTCGCCCACCAAATGACCCCAGCTGATCGGATGGTAGCCGGAGCGTTCGCCCGGCGGCCACAAGGGGGCCATGGCGGCCAAGCGCCCCGCAGTGAAATCCCAGTCATACCAGTCTTCAGGGTTCATCGGCTCGCTGAGGCCGGGCAGTCCGGCTTGGTGGGACATGAGCTCGGCGAGGGTGATTGCGCCTTTTCCGTGGGCGGCGAACTCGGGCCAGACTTTGGCGACCGGGGTCTCGTAGTCGAGGGCTCCCTCCTCCACCAGCACGGCCACAACGAGCGCGCTCACCGCTTTGCTGACCGAGTAGATCGGGATCAGCGTGTCGGGCGTGACCGGTCCGGGCTCATTGGGTGACGGTTTTTCACCACACCAAAGATCGATGATGGTGTGTCCGCCCAAGGTCGCTGCGAACTGGGCTCCGGTTTCCTCGCCAGTCGCGAGGAGGTCTGCCAGGGCGTCGCGCACGCGTTCAAAACCGGGCGCGACCGATCCAGAAATCGTAAGCGTGTCGGTCATGGGGCTGGTGTTACGGTGCGCCACGCGCGGCGTCTAGAACGTGATCCGCATGAGGAGGCCCTTGGCGTCACGCGGCGGGTCGTGCGGCCAGGTGGTGTGGGCGCCTTGAACGATGCGGGCGGCGGACCAGGCCACAGCGGCGGCGTCGAGCAGGTCATCAGGCGCGATGTGCTTACGCACAAAGGGATGGGGGTCGAACGCTGCGTTGTCGAAGCCCGCGCTTGCCAGGGCGCTTAGCCGTTCGGTGCGCCCCTGGCGCGTGCGTTTGGGGTGGTCCATGGGGGCAAGGCCGTCGGGCGCGCCGGCCATGGCGGCGAAGGCGAGTTCGGGGTGGACTTCGTAGATTAGCGGCTCAAGCTCGGGGGTCATGAGGGCGTCGAGCTCGCGCAGTTTGGGGAACAGATTGAAGCATTGCTTGGACAGGCCGGGGCCGCCTTGCGCTCGATTGGCCTTGAGGGCGCTGGCGTAATCGTTGGCGGCTAACGCTGGCCGGCTCGGCGAGGCGAACACGCTGGCTTTGCGTGGTCCAAGGTGTTGGCGCGCGATGCGTTCGCAAGCGCGTCCTCCTTTAACCGCACGGTCGAGCAAGCCGATGGGCATGTCGACGCCCATCAGGATGGGCGCTTCGGGCCAAACCAGCGCCTCGCCCAAGGTCGTTGCGGGCCGAAGTTTGGGGGGGTGGCGACTGGTGAGGTCGAGCAGGACGGCGATCCAACCGGACGGGCAGCCGTCAAAGCCTGCGACCCAGCGTGGCGGTGGGGATGTCACGCGGCCGGTCCAACCACGATGCGGGTGTCAAACTGTGGTGGCGAGAGGTCGGGCAACCGGCTCTGCGGGATGAGGTCGGGGCTGCCGCTCGCCACGGTCTCCGCGATGGCAACATGAGTCAGGGCGACGGCGGCGTGGGCGGGGCGTGTTGGGGCTGGCGATTGGAGGGCGAAGGCGACGTAGGCTGCGGTGAAGTGGTCGCCGGCGCCGTGGACGTGGGGGCCTTCCTGGTGTGGGCCGTGATGGAAGGCGGCGGTGGTCGCCTCCCAGTCGAGCGCGCCGACGCGTTTGTGCTCGGCCACGGAGGTGATGACGACTTGGGGGCGCTCGAATGCTTGGGCGGCGTGCACCGCTTGGTCGGGGCTGGTCGCGATCCGGCCGGTGAAATGTTCTGCTTCCCAGGCGTTGGGCAACACCACGTCGGCCATCGGAATCAGCCGATCGCCGATCGCTTGGGCGACCGATTTGGGAACATAAAGGCCCGTGGGGGCGTCGCCGACCACGGGGTCAACGGCGATGCGCAGGGCTGGGTTGGCGCGTTGAGCCTTGGCCAGTCGTTCGGCGGCGGCGGCGACCTGTTCGGCGTGGGTGAAATAGCCGGTTATGGCCCAATCGAGCTGGTGTGCGCGGGGATGTTCAAGGACGGCGTCGAACGCGCTTGCGAGGGCCTGGGGGGATATCGCTTCACCACCGGGCGGAAAGCCCATGCCGGGTCGGACGCCGAGCACGGTGGTTGGCAGGGCGAAGAGCCGGATGCCGGCGTGGCGCATAACGGGCAGCATCACCGCTAGGCCGACCATGGAGGCCGCCGTCCACGACGACAGCGCCAGAACGGTTGGCATGCGGGCGTAAACACCCCATGCTGCATCGCCGGTGACCGGATAGACGGGCGTGCGTCGTGTCATCGCGTTTCATCCAAACCAAGCGGGAAAGGGATCAGAGCATGCCATTTGCGCGTTTGCGTCGCTCAGTGCTGTTTACGCCCGGATCACATGGGCGGGCCCTGGAGAAGGCTGGCACCCTAGACGTGGACGTCGTGGTGATCGACCTGGAAGATTCGGTTGGGCCTGCTGACAAGACGTTGGCGCGTGATCAGGCGCGCACCATCCTGCAGTCTGGCGCTTTGGCGGGGCGGGAAGTCGTGGTGCGGCTCAATGCTTTGGAAACCGAAGAAGGCGCGCGCGACCTGGATGCGATCGCGCCGCTTGGTCCCGATGCTCTGTTGTTGCCAAAGGTCGAGGACGCTGACGATGTCGCCAATCTGTGCGGTGCGCTGGACGCTGGGGATGCGCCGCGCGGGCTCGCTTTGTGGGCGATGATCGAAACGCCAAAAGGTGTGGTGAACATCAACGCGATTGCGGCGTTGGGGGCCAAGCGGCGGCTGGCGGCCTTGGTATTGGGGATCAACGATTTGGGGGCGGCCATGCGCATGCCGGCGGGCAGTCGTCGCTCGGTGCTGGCGCCTGTGATGTTGGATGTGGTGTTGGCGGCGCGGGCGCATGGGCTGATGGCCATCGATTCGGTGTTCAACGCGCATGACGATGTGGAGGGCTTTGGCCTTGAGGCGCGGGAGGCGCGGCGGTTTGGCTTTGACGGCAAGTCGCTCATTCACCCCTCGCAGATTGAGCCGTGTCACGCGGCCTTTGCGCCGACGGCTGATGAAACCGACTGGGCGCACAAGGTCGTCGCCGCGTTTCAGGATCCCCACAATGTCGAGCGCGGCGTCATCACGGTGGATGGGCGCATGGTCGAACGCCTGCATCTGGTTGAAGCTGAACACATTTTGCGGCTGGCTGGTGAAGTGGCGGCGCCGGCCGCCCAGTGATCAGCGCCCAGTGATCAGCGGCCAGTGATCAGCGGCCTGTGAGACGCGACCACAAGCTTCGCCGTTGCGGCGGGCGCGGGCGCTCGTCGGCGTCGTCGCCCGTCAGCACCTCACCGATGAGAAGGGCGTGGTCGCTGATTGTCTCTTGAAAGGCCTTGCGCTTGGCGCCTTCCAGTTCGGGCCAGCCGCGCACCGAGACAACAAATGGTTGGCCGTCTTCGCGGTCGCCGAGGGTGCGCAAGCTGACCGAGCCTGACGTCATCACATGGTCGAGGTCAGAGCGGCCACGCCCTCCGATCCAGGTTTCATCGACGCTCTTGGCTTGCAGTTTGAGATCGGTGACGTCTTCGAGGGCGGCGATCTCGTCCTCACTGGTCACTTTGATGTCGCCTTTGCGCTGGGAGGGGAAGCGCAGGCCGGCGGTGTTGAAATCGCCCAGGGCGATGATGCGCGCCTCGGCTTCGGGGTCTTTGAGGTAGGCCTGCTCGCCAGCGTCAAAAGTGGACTTGAGCTTGGCGAGGTTTTCGAACGTCACAGCGCGGGCGCCGAACCCGTCGGGGTCGCTCATGGCCGGGGCGTGGAGGAACACCAGATGGGTGAAGTTCATGGCGCCCTTTTCTCGCAAGGACACCAGGGAGCCTGGACGCATATAGGCGTTGCCCGATTTGAACTCACGGCGTTGGGTAAAGGCGACCTGATCGAAGGCGTCGCGGCGCACGCCGATGACGATTTCCTTGTTTTGCGCGCCGTCAGTGAGGTGAAAGTCGTATTGGGGAAAGTTGAGTGCGGCGATGGCGAGAAGGTTGGTGCTCTCCACCTCCATAATGCCGAACACGTCAATGGGCTTTTGTTCGGGATGGCCGTAGGCGAGCCAGGCGAACAGGGCCTCGATGCGTTTGGGATCGTCGCTGCGAAACGCTTCGACATTCCAGCTGGCGAACACAAATCCCATGCCTGTCCCCCTCTCGGCGTTGGTTTGCCAGCCAGCAACCGTGATTCCCTTATCTTGCGCTAGAGTCGGACACAGCCGCCGGTCGGGGCGGTGTTGTCGCTTGACGCTGCGAACGGGCGGCCTAGGGTCGCGTGGGGAAGCTTGGGAGAGGGTCCATGGCGGATCAGATGAATGACCGGCGGCCATTGTCGCCACACCTGCAGGTGTGGAAGTGGCACCCGACCATGGCGAGTTCGATTTTCCACCGCGCCACGGGTGTGGGCAATTACATCGGCGCGGTTGTGCTCACTTTGTGGGTGTTCGCCATCGCCAGCGGGCCCATCGCGTACAATGCGTTCGAGACGCTGGCGTTGTCGTGGTTTGGGCGGCTGGTGTTGTTCGGATTCACCGTGTCGCTGAGCTATCACTTCGCGAACGGGATCCGGCATTTGGTGTGGGATGCAGGCAAGGGGTACGGGCCCAAGCTCGCCAACGCCGTCAGCGTGTTCAACATCCTGTTCGCCGTCGCGGCCAGCATCGCCATCTGGGCGGCCGCGTACTGGTTGGGGGCAAACCCATGAATCAGACACTGCGCACGCCGCGTAAGCAGGCGAAGGGGCTGGGATCGGCCAAGGACGGGGTCCACCATTGGATCGCCCAACGGGTGACGGCGCTGGCGCTGGTGATCCTCGTGCCGGTGTTCCTGATCAGTTTTGTGAGCGCCTATCAGGCAGGCTACACCAATGCGCGCGCGTTCATCGCCAATCCGCTGATGGCGGTGATGTTGATCGCGATGGTGAGCGCGGCGTTTTATCACATGCGCCTGGGCATGCAGGTGGTGATCGAGGACTACATCACCAAGACAGGATCGAAAGTTGCGCTGTTGGTTCTAAATACCTTCGTCGCAGCAGGGCTGTGGATTTTGGCGGTGTTTTCCATCCTGCGCGTGGCGTTCGGCGCGGCGTAGGGCGGCTTTTCAGACATGGCGGAGCGACACATGACGGCGAGTGCGGGCAACGGGTATTCGTGGACGGACCACACTTACGACGTGGTGGTGGTCGGCGCAGGCGGTTCAGGCCTGCGCGCGGCGTTGGGCGCCAGCCAGGCTGGGTTGCGCACGGCCTGCATCTCCAAAGTCTTTCCCACGCGTTCTCACACCGTTGCGGCGCAAGGGGGGATCTCGGCGTCGTTAGGCAATATGGGCGAGGATGATTGGCGCTGGCACATGTACGACACCGTGAAAGGCTCGGACTGGCTGGGCGATCAAGACGCCATTGAATACCTGTGCAAGAACGCGCCAGCCGCGGTTTACGAGCTTGAGCACTGGGGCGTGCCGTTTTCGCGGACCGAAGAGGGCAAAATCTACCAACGCGCCTTTGGAGGCATGACACGCAATTACGGCGAAGGTCCGGTGCAACGCACGTGTGCGGCCGCTGACCGTACCGGACACGCCATTCTCCACACCCTTTATGGTCAGGCGCTGAAGAACGAGACCGAGTTCTTCATTGAGTACTTTGTGCTCGATCTGATCATGGACGAGGAGGGTCATTGCCGTGGTGTGACGGCCTGGAAGCTTGATGACGGCACTTTGCACCGTTTTCGCGCGCAAAAGGTGGTTCTCGCGACGGGCGGCTATGGCCGGGCTTACTTCTCTTGCACCTCCGCGCACACCTGCACCGGTGACGGCAACGCCATGGTGACGCGTGCGGGTTTGCCTTTGCAGGACATGGAGTTTGTTCAGTTCCACCCGACCGGGATTTACGGCGCGGGCGTGTTGATCACCGAAGGCGCGCGGGGTGAAGGCGGCTATCTGACCAACTCGGAGGGCGAACGCTTCATGGAGCGCTACGCCCCAAGCGCGAAGGACCTCGCCTCGCGCGATGTGGTGTCGCGGTCGATGACCATTGAGATCCGCGAAGGACGGGGGGTGGGACCCAACAAGGACCACATCTTCTTGCATCTTGACCATCTGGACCCGGCGATTTTGGCGAGCCGCTTGCCCGGCATTTCAGAAAGCGCGCGCGTGTTCGCCGGCGTGGATGTGACGAAGGAACCGATCCCGGTCCTTCCCACAGTGCACTATAATATGGGCGGCATCCCGACGAACTATCATGGGGAAGTGCTGACCAAGCAGGGCGATAACCCCGACTCGGTGGTGCCCGGGCTGTATGCGGTTGGTGAAGCGGCTTGCGTGTCGGTGCACGGCGCCAACCGACTGGGGTCCAACTCGCTCATTGACTTGGTTGTGTTCGGCCGGGCCACGGGTCTGCACCTTGGTGAGACGACCGATGCGGGCGCCTCTCAGCCTGACGTCAAAGACAGCCAGACCGATCCGCACCTGGCGCGCCTTGATCGGTTCCGCAACGCTGATGGCGGGACGCTCACCGCTGAGCTACGGCTGAATATGCAGCGCGCGATGCAGGAGAACTGTGCGGTGTTCCGGGCTGGCGATGTGTTGGACGAGGGCGTGCGGCGGATTGCGCAGGTCTATAGTGGCGTGCCCGATGTGCGCGTGGAAGACCGCGGGATGGTCTGGAACACCGATCTCATCGAAACGCTCGAGTTTGACAACCTTCTGGCGAACGCGGCGACCACGGCGGCCTCAGCGGCCAACCGCACCGAAAGCCGTGGGGCCCATGCGCGTGAAGACTTTGGCGATCGCGACGACGAGAACTGGATGAAGCACACGCTCGCCTGGGTGGACGACGGCGGCGCGGTGACGATCGATTACCGGCCGGTCCACACCTACACCATGACCAACGAGATCGCGTACATCGAGCCTAAGGCTCGGGTCTACTAGACGTCGTTGACCGCTGGCTGACCCTGGCCGGCGTTCGCCGCGGACTGGCTGCATTTGGGGCGATAGGACACCCGAGCGTGGCGGTTCGTTTCCTCCTTGTGCTTGGTCGGCGCTAGGTTGGCGGCGAGGACAATGTGTTGGGCGACCGCCTTAAGCTTCGACCAGAAGCTCGCGCCTATGGCTGGTACTCGACGCCCAACGACAATCCCAATGCCTATGCGCCGTGGCCGGATTGGCGTGTGAGCTAGGCGACGTCTGGGGCGTTGCCTAGCGCCGCATCGGGGCGAGCATTGACGGGCGAATGCCTCTGGCTCCCGGCCGGCAGCTGTGCCACAAGCGTGGTGAGTCGGCGGAGATGAGCGGTGAGCGCCCTTTCCTTTCCATTGCGGCGGGTTGACTGAGTGTGTTGTCCGCGCTGTTGCAGAACCAATCGGCGCTTTATGTGGCCGTTGCAGTCTTCATCGCCTTGCAGCTGGTGGTGTATGTCACCGTTATCGTGCTGATTGTGCGATGGCTCGGAGGCCCTGACATGTTGGGACGGATCTTTCGCGAAGGCACGCGCCCCGGACTGAAGTTCATCCAACTGTTTTTCTTGCTGTTTCCGTTGCTGATCCCTCTGGGTTTCGCCTACAGCCTCGTGCTTGACCGCCAATCTTATGCATCCAGCCAGGACCAGCTGTTGCTGGACGAATGGGGAGCGGGCGAGCAGATCGTCGCCGGGCCGTTGTTGGTTGTGCCCTACACCGTGCTGGTTGGCTCCGGCGCTGAAGACGATTTGGAGCGGGAAGTCGCAAGGTTCGCCGTGTTTGCGCCGTCGCGCCTGACCATCTCTGGCGATGTCACGTCCGAGCAGCTGCGCAAAGGGATTTTCAAACGCATCGGTTATGGCGCTCAGCTCAACATTGATGCGGCGTTCCCTGAGCTTGACGTGCAGGCGCTGGAGTCAACGCCGGTGCGGGTGAATTGGCAGCGGGCTTTTGTGTCGTTGCCCCTGCGCGACAGCCGGGGCGTGGCCGGAACCGGTGTTGTTGAGGTCGCTCCATTTGGCGTGACGACGCGGTTTGAGTCGGGCGCGCGCCTTGCGATTCGCCCCAATGGCTGGCGGGAGGTGGGGCGTATTCTCAAGCCGGCCGTCGATGGGACGGGTCAGGGGCTGACCACCTATGCCGGCGCGCTGAGCGATGGCGTGCATGCGCCGCTGACCTTGCCTGAGGACTCACCTCCGGTTGAGCTCTCGTTCACATTGGATTTGCGCGCGAGCGAAGCCTTGGGCTTTGTTCCCGTCGGCGGGCAAACCAATGCAGAGATCACCTCGTTTGGTCCCAGGCCCGACGCCTTTGCGATTTATCCGTCGGAACGCGAGCGCGTCAGTGGATCAGACGATGCGGGCCGCGGCACAGAGCTGACATGGGATATCGCTGGCGTCTCGCGATCGTTTGCGCCGGCTTACGCTCTGTCGACGTTGGATCTTTCGGTGCGCGCCGAGCCGTTTGGCGTCCATTATCCAGCTGGCCAGGCCGATTATCAGAAGATCCTGGGGGGCGCGCGCTACATTCCGATCTTTGTGGGGCTGCTGATTGCGACCTTGTTCAGTCTGGAGGCGCGGTCGGGCAAGCGGTTCCACATGGTGGAGTACTTCTTCCTTGCTGCGTCGTTCTCGCTGTTCTTGGTCATGAAGACGGCGCTTGCCGAGCATATCGGTTTCTTCATGGCGTTTTGGCTGTCGGCAGTGACGATGGGATCGGCTGTCGTGGCGTACGTGTTTCGCTCGCGGGGGCAGGATCGGGCCGAGACGCTGCGGATCGGGGCGACCGTGGCGCTGCTTTACCTTGGGCTCTACGTGATTTACGAGCTGCCCGATTATTCGCTGATCATTGGCGTTCTCATCACGTTGGCTGGATATGCGACCGCGGTTTTGAGCACGGCGGGCGTGAAGTGGTATGGCCGGCCGCGCGATCCTGTCGCTGAAGGCGACCGGACTGACACGGACTCAACGTCATGACCATTGCAATGACTGGGATGGGCCGGGTGTGGTCGTGCGTGGTCAGCGTGGGCCTTGTGGTCCTTGTGCTGTCGGGGGCGCGCGCCGATGCGCAATCGGCTGACGAGTACACCTTCATGAATGATCAGGGCTTATGGGGCAGTGTGATCGGCCAGGACCTGGCGGGATGCTTCGTTGAGCTGGACGGGCGCATGAACGGGCGCTGGGCGGAGCGCGCAGATGCTGATGGATCGGTCTACAGCCAGCTTTTGCCCTATGACCCGATCATTGGACGATGGGAAATCGATCGCAATTCGATCTGTTATCATTGGAGCTATCAGAGCCCGACCGAACCGCTTGATTGTTGGCGGGTTGCTAAAACGCGCGAAGGTCTGGTTTGGTGGCGCGAAAGCGAACAACGGGTGGCGGCTGTGTCGCCGTGTCCGGAATCAGGGGTCAGTTGACAACAGTCGTCGGCGCCGAATGTGCGGCATGCTGACGCACGCGTGGATGCGGCGGCGCATCCGGCTATCGTTAGACGTGAGGGTGCCCTTGTGCGAGTGGATGGTGGATTATGGTTGAACTGACGCTGCCGCAGAATTCGAAGGTCAAGTCTGGCAAAAAATGGCCCAAGCCGTCGGGCGCGGCCAAGACAAAGTCGTTTCGGATCTATCGTTACGATCCCGAGGCGGGCGGCAATCCTCGGTGGGACACCTACACCATTGACCTGGCGCGGACAGGGCCGATGGTTCTCGATGCTCTGATCTACATTAAGAGCGAGATTGACCCGACATTGACGTTCCGTCGCTCGTGTCGCGAGGGGGTGTGTGGTTCGTGCGCCATGAACATTGGCGGGCGCAACACCATTGCCTGCACGAAGGGCTGGGATGAGTTTTCGGGGGCCATCACGATCGCGCCGCTGCCGCATTTGCCCGTGGTCAAAGACCTGGTGCCTGATCTGACCAACTTTTACGCCCAGCACGCCTATATCGAGCCCTTCTTGCAAACCGAAACGCCGACGCCCGAAAAGGAATGGCGGCAATCGCAAGATGATCGGGTGAAGATGGACGGCCTTTACGAGTGCATCTTGTGCGCGTGTTGCTCCACGTCGTGCCCCAGCTATTGGTGGAACGGCGATCGGTACCTTGGGCCGGCTGCGCTCCTGCAGGCCTACCGGTGGTTGGTGGACAGCCGCGATGAGGCGACCGGGGAGCGGCTGGACGCCCTCGAAGATCCGTTCAAGCTCTATCGCTGTCACACCATCATGAATTGTGCGCAAGTGTGCCCCAAGGGTCTCAATCCCGCTAAAGCCATCGGGGAAATCAAGAAGATGATGGCCGAGCGCGTGGTCTGAGCGCTTTGTGGCGAGGCCGTCGCTCATTGGAACCTGGCGGAGGACATATGTCGCGCGAGCCCTGGGATGTGATCGGCGAGACGCAACCCTATTATGGTGTGTGTACGGACGAGCAGTTTCGCGGCCAATCCCTGTCGCCGGAGACGGCCGAGCGGTTTTACACGTCCGGCGCAAACTACATTTACGCCATTCGCGCCCTGTTTGAGCGGCATTTCGGAACGCCTCCGGGCGGGGCGGCGCTGGACATTGGTTGCGGCGTTGGCCGGTTGACGTTGGCGATGGCGCCCCATTGCTCCAGCGTTGTCGGTTATGATGTCGCCCCTTCCATGCTCGAACGTGCGCGTGAGGCGGCGGCGCAAGCGCCCCACGGCGACCGGGCGCGGTTCGTCGACGTGTTGCCCGACGAGTCGTTTGATTGGTTGATGTCGTTCATCGTTTTCCAGCACATCCCGCCTGCCGATGGGATGGCCTTGCTCGACCAGGTCTTGGCGCGGTTGGCGCCTGGCGGCTTTGTCTCGCTCCACTTTACGATTTGGCGCGAGGCCATACACGTACGGCAGGGCGGGGTCGCCGGCTGGTTTTCCAACCGGCTGTTAAGACGGTTGACATCCAAGGCGATGCGGGGCGAGGCGGCGAGCGACACCCTGATCCGCATGTACGACTATGACCTGGCGGAGATCACAAAGCGCATTGTTGACTCGGGCTGTCCGGAGATGGTGATGCGCCATACCGACCATGGCGGTCACCATGGTGTGGAGATCTTAGCCCGTCGGACGGCGTAGGCCGCAGGTTAACGCGCCCAACACGCGGTTTGGCGCTACCAGTCTTGGCTAAGCGACACAGTGAGACGGGCTGTGTCCACGTCGGGTCGGGCCACGCTCGCCGATGCGCCTAGGCGCAGGCCGGTCGACGGGGTGAGATCAAAGGTGACGCCGCCGCCCAGTTCGACCCAGACCTCTTCGTCCTCACCGGTCGCTAGCTGCGGTCGGTCGCGACCGGTCACGCGCCGGCCGAAACCGTCGTCGAACTCGCTGGTCAGATAGACGACGAACGCGCTCACATCGGGGCGGACCGATCCCACACGGCGCGCCGCGCTGACGCCCACTTCGGTGGTCAGCGTTTCAAAGGTTGAGTCGCCCAGGGTGACGCCGAAACTTTCGAAGGTCACACCGTCGAACTCGGCCGTGTCATAGTAGAGCGCCGCTTCGGGCGAGATGCGCCAGCCATCGGTCAACACATCGTAGCCGCCGGCGATGTAGGCGCCGAACGCCGAGCCGTCCGTGTCGCGGATCAGAAACTCATTGTTCGATCGGCGAAAGGCAAGCTCTTGGTTTTCAGCGCCCACGCTCAGACCCACATCGACGAAGCTCGCTTGGCCCACCCATATGGCGGACACTGAGCCGGCCAGGCCGCTCGCTGTCGTGTCAGGATTGTCCGGCGCCTCGCTGGTCGATGAAAACCCATCAATGCTCAGGCCGATGGACCAGGCCTGGCCGATGGTGCGCGATGCCGAGACGCCGTAGAGCCAGGTGTCACTCGAGAAGGTCCGCCCGTCGACATCAACATCCGTCGCGATGAAACCGGTCGATGCTGACGTGGTCCACGACGGACTTGCGGCGTTGTCGCTGTCTTGGGTCTGGGCGTGGGCAGTGTGCAACCAGGCCGGGGCTGCGGTGAGCGCAGCGATGAACGTGGTTGCGATGGCGACGTGTTGCATGAATTGTGCTCCCCTCAAGTGGCGGGATTTGTCCCGCTTGGCTGGCGGCCCCTCCGGTTCAACGCGCGGGGCCGCTCGTTCCGGCGCTCGGCGTGAGGCGCGCCGGCAGTGTGGAGATCGGCCTATGGGTGCTGAGGCGTTGCGCTGGTGGCGAACGTTCTGGGTGGTGTCGGGGTTGGCGCTTGTTGGCTTGGCGCCGGGCATGGCTCAGGAGTCGCGGTCTGACGTTGAGGCCGGCCTTGCCGCCCTTCGAGCGCTGGATGGGGCGGCTGCGCTGGACCACTTTCTTGAGGCGGCGGGCGCGGGCGATAGCGGCGGGGCCCAGTTTGCTGGCGAGCTGTTGTACGTTGGGGGCTTGGGGGCGGTGCGTGATCCGCAAAGGGCGTGCGATTTGTTTCAGCAGGCGGCCGAGGGCGGCCGCGGTGATGGGGCCCACAGCTACGCCACATGCTTTTATAACGGGCAGGGACGTGGCCGGGACCTTGCGAGCGCGGCGCAATGGTACAGCGAGGCGATGAGCCTGGGTTTTGTCCGGTCGCAATGTGCGCTGGGCAACATGTATGTGCGCGGCGAGGGCGTTCCGCGTGATGTGGCCCAGGGCTTGGCGCTGTGCCGCGGCGCGGCCGAGGCGGGTGATGCGGGCGCGCAGGCTGACCTTGGGACGTACTATCTGTTCGGTGAGGTGGTTCGGCGCGACTTTGACCTCGCCGAACGTTGGCTGCGCGCGGCGGCCGAACAAGACCACCCCGACGCCGCGTTTTTGCTGGCGTCGATGATTTGGCGCGGCGATGCCGGAAGCGGCGAGAAGACCGCAAGCATCCCGTGGTGGCGCGTCGCGCTGCTCGGAGGCCGGGTCGATGCGGCGTGGCGGCTTGGCGATGCGCTGCTGGTGAAGATGATGGACGGGGCGACGAGCGTTGACGACGTGCTGGCGGCTGACTTCCGCGCTGCGCGGGCGGCCTATGACATCGCGGCGGCTCAAGATCCTGATCCCGAGGCGCGCGCTTACGCTCTGCAACAATTGCGATTGCTCGACACGCTGGTTGTCACGCTGGATGCAGAATTGTCCCGCCAGCCTTGACGCGGCGCACTTTTGGCCGCGCGGACGTAACTTTTTGTTGGCCCAACGCCGGTGTGCGTTGCGCCGCGCCACGCCTCAGCTTATCGCTGCACCTGTTTGACCCATGACCACAGGACAGACCGGCATGCGCAACATTCTGTTTCTTTGTACTGCGAATTCAGCGCGTAGCATTTTGGCGGAAGGCATGACCAACGCCCTTGGAGGGGGGCGGGTGCGGGGATTTTCGGCGGGATCGTTTCCGAAGGCCTCGCCCAATCCGTTGGCGCTCGCCACATTGTCGGAGCATGGCCACCCGACCGATGGCCTCAGTTCAAAGAGTTGGGACGCGTTTGCCGGCACTGGCGCGCCGGTGATGGACGCGATCCTGACGGTTTGTGATGCGGCTGCGGGCGAGGTCTGCCCCGTATGGCCCGGACACCCTTCGACGGCGCTTTGGGGGGTTCCTGATCCAGCCGGCGTTGAGGGGGTTGAGGATGAACGGCGTTGGGCGTTTGGTGTGGCCTATGCGCGGCTTCGCGCGCGTATTGATGACTTGATGGCGCTCGATCTTGATGCGCTGGATGCTGAGGCTCTCACCCAGGCGCTGAAAGCGATTGGTGAGAAACACGCGGCTGCAGAGGCGGCGGTGGCCTAGCGCGGCGCGAGTGTTGCGGGGGCGGAATGATGGGTATTGAAACGGTTCGCCGGCTGGCCGCCGAGACGCTGGGCACGGCGTTCTTGCTTGCAACGGTAGTGGGCTCGGGGATCATGGCGGCGGACCTTGCCGGGATCGATGTCGTGGCGTCCAACACCGCGCTTGCCTTGCTGGCCAATGCGGTGGCCACGGGTGCGATGCTGGTTGTGCTGATCGCGACCTTGGGGCCGATTTCCGGTGCGCATTTCAACCCGGCGGTGACCCTCGGCATGGCGTTGCGCCGGCGGATCGGTTTTGGTATGGCCGGCCTTTATGTCGTGTGCCAGGTCGTGGGGGGGATCATCGGCGTCGTCGCAGCGCACGCCATGTTTGGGCTCGATTTGGCGCAAGCGTCCTCGACGGCGCGCACAGGGGCGTCGCAATGGTTCGCCGAGGGCGTGGCGACGTTTGGGTTGGTGTTTTTCATCTTTCTCGGCGTGCGGTACCGGCCCGAGGGGGTGGCTTGGATCGTTGGGCTGTACATCACCGGTGCGTACTTTTTCACGGCCTCGACGAGTTTCGCCAATCCCGCCGTCACGATCGCGCGCGCGTTCTCCGACACATTCGCGGGCATTGATCCGGCCCATGTGGCCGGGTTCATCGCCGCGCAATTGATGGGGGCCGTGCTCGCCACGGGCGCGGCGGCGCTGTTGGAGGGGGAGCCTGAGTCGTGAGCGCGTTGCGCGTGGTTGCCTTGGCGCGGTTGGCGACCGCGGCGCTTAGGGTTAACTGGTAGCGGGCAATCGCAGGTGAAGCGCAACGGGGCGTCAAGTCCATTGGCCTAAGCTGATCGGATGCCATTCGCCGGCGCCATACAATCGCTTGTCGACACCTTCGGGGCCAAGCCCAAGGGCCCCGAGCCCGTGGATGTGGCGTCAGAGGAGGCGGCGCATAAAGCAGAGCGCGTCCGCAAGGCGCACTGGCATCTGCTCGAGGGCGCCAAGTCGCTCACCGCCCGCGAGAATATCCTGGCGATGGATTCCTTTCAGAGCGCTTTCATCGCGTTTCGTGACGCAGAAGACCTTGATAACGCCTCTCTTGCCCAGAAAGTCGTCAGTCTTCTGTTCATCTATATGAAAGACCCCAATGATGTTCGCCAGGCTTGTATCAATGCGCGGTCTCTACTTGAGAATTCAGGTATGCGTGATGAGGCTGCGCGTGTCTTGATGCATTTGGGCGATTTTGAAGTTGGGATCAAAGACTTTAAGCGGGCGGACAGCGCCTATAAAGTGGCCCTCAACTTGAGCCGGGCCGCCGGTGACCATGATGCTGAGGTGGATTGCTTGTGCCGGCATGGCATGTCCTACGCCAGGCGTTGTGACTCTGGTGAAGCGCGCACGCTGATCACCATGGCGCGAACCATCGCGGAGCGGCATGAGCGGCAGGATCTGATCGCGTTTGCCGAAGCGCAGCTTGATGACGTATCGAGCGTCACCGCGCAGGCCTTGCTCGAAGAACAGTCTAGCCTGTCGCTCGGCTAAGCGCCGCCTTGGGTCGTCTTGCATCAGGCGCGTTCGCCCCACGATGTGGGTTAGCCGACCGCGCGGGCGTTTTTGACGTCGAGATGGTGTTCGCGGACCTTGCGGTAGAGGGTTGAGCGACCAATGCCCAAGCGGCGGGCGACCTCCGACATGTGGCCGGCGTAGGCTTCAATGGCGTATTGGATGAGGTCGCGCTCGATTTGTTCAAGCGGGCGCAGATGCCCAGCGTCGTCCAGCAACTCCACAGGGAAAGATTTGCGCGACGGCGCGACTTCGCCGGCGAACAGCGGCGGGGCGGTGGGGACCACAATCGGTGATGGCGGGCTCGCCACCGCAGCGGCTTGGCTCGCCTCAGCCGCGCCGGGCAAGTGGGGAAAGTCGCTCGGCTGGAGCAGATCGCCCTCGGCGAGAATGACTGCGCGGAACACCGAGTTTTCCAATTGGCGGACATTGCCGGGCCAATCAAACGCCTGAAGCAGACCCATGGTTTGCGGGGTTGCGCCTTTGACCTGGCGGCCCTCCTGGGCGTTGAAGCGGGTGATGAAGTGATCGATGAGGGCCGGAATGTCCTCTTTGCGTTGGCGCAGGGGCGGCACTTCGATCGGGAACACATTCAGCCGATAGTAGAGGTCTTCGCGAAAGGCGCCCTCTTGGACTTGGGCGGCAAGGTCGCGGTTGGTGGCCGACACAATCCGCACGTCGACCTTAACCGGGCGTTTGGCGCCAACGGGGTCGACTTCACCCTCTTGCAGGGCGCGCAGCAGCTTGACTTGCATGTCGAGGGGCAGCTCCCCGACTTCGTCGAGAAACAAGGTGCCGCCGTCGGCTTCCTTGAACTTGCCATCATGGTCGGCCGTGGCGCCGGTGAACGAGCCTTTCTTGTGTCCGAACAGGACCGATTCCACGAGGTTTTCGGGGATCGCACCACAGTTCACAGTCACGAAGGGCTGACGGGCGCGGTTCGAGGCGCCCTGGATGGCGCGGGCGACAAGCTCCTTGCCCACCCCGGACTCGCCGGTGATCAAAATCGGGATGTTCGAGCTGGCCGTGCGTTTGCCCATGCTCACCACGGGGCGCATGGACGGTGCGCCGGCGATCATGTCGTCAAAGCTCAGCTCGCCCGACGCGGTCTTTTTGAGTCGTGTGACCTCGCCGGAGAGTTGGCGCACTTTCATGGCGTTGCCTAGCGCGACGCCGATGCGCTGCTGGCTGGCCGGCTTCACACAAAAATCGTCCGCGCCGGCGCGCATGGCGTCGACAACGGTTTGAACGCCGCCCTGGGCGGTCAACACGATGATCGGCAGTTCGGGACGCTTGGCTTTGATCTCCGCCAAGGCTTCCATGCCGCCCATGCCGGGCATGATCAGGTCGAGCAGCACCGCATCCATGCCAGCGCCAGGGCCCGTGGTGATTTTCAGCGCCGCTTCGCCGCTGTCGGCCAACCGCACGGTGAAGCCCTCACGCTCCACGGTGGCCTCAAGGAGGCGACGTTGGGTGGGGTCATCATCGACAACGAGAACGGTCTTGGTCATGGCGCGTGAACTCTTTTGGGGCTGAGAGGCGCCGCTTTTTTGTTCAAGCCGCGCGGTGTTGTGGAGCTGAATGGGACATCTTGGTAAAGATCTCGCTAAGCTTTCCGAGTGTGGGACAATTTTTTCCCAAAGCTGTGAGCGAGGAGATTTTTACAGTGTCTTAACTTCTGGGGCGCGGGGGCACGCAGTTTTGGTCACGTGTGCGTTAGATGGCGCGTGAGGCCGCTGGGCGTGCGCGAGAAAGGCGGTAGATTGCCTTCATCAAGGTTCAAGGAGCCCACGCAATGCTCATTCGCCGCAAACCATCATGGCACATAGCCGAGAACGAGGTGACCCCGGAGGCTGCTTATCTGAGCCGGCGTCAGATCATGGGCGGGGCGGCAGGTGTCGGCGCGGCGAGCCTGGTGGCCGGATGTGACAATCTGTTGGGGCTCGACCCGGTCGACGTGGACCTGGATCGGCCATCCATTGCTGATGCGCCCCGCACGATCAGCATGGACGCTGATCTGACGCCGGAAGAAACGGTGATCAGCTACAACAATTTCTACGAATTCGGAACGGGCAAAAGCGACCCGGCGCGGTACGCGCACGCGATGACCACCGAGCCGTGGTCGGTGCAAGTTGATGGGCTGTGCGACAATCCTGGCACGTTCGCCGTTGAGGATCTGGTGGACTTCAACGCGCTCGAAGAGCGGGTGTATCGGCTGCGCTGTGTCGAGGCTTGGTCGATGGTGATCCCGTGGATCGGCGTTCCCTTGTCGACGGTGCTGGCTCGGTGCGAACCGCAATCGGGTGCGCGGTACGTGGCGTTTGAAACCTACGCCAACCGCGAGGAGATGCGGGGTTTGCGTTCACGCGTGTTGGACTGGCCCTATGTGGAGGGTTTGCGCATGGACGAGGCCATGCACCCGCTGACGCTGATGGTGGTTGGCCTTTACGGCAAAGTGGTTCCCAATCAAAACGGCGCGCCGCTGCGTCTGATCGTGCCGTGGAAGTATGGATTCAAGTCCATCAAGTCGATTGTGCGCATTTCGTTTGTGGCCGATCAACCGCCGACGGCGTGGAACATGTCGCAGCCGCGCGAGTATGGGTTCTACTCAAACGTCAATCCCACTGTGTCCCACCCACGGTGGCGACAAGACAGCGAGCGGGTGATTGGCGGGGCGCCCGGCGAACGTCGCGACACTGACATGTTTAATGGGTATGCCGAAGAGGTCGCCAGTCTCTACGCCGGCATGGATCTGCGACGCAATTTCTAGGGCGAGGAGAAATTGAGCATGTCCTGGCGACGCATCGCCAACGGGTTGGCCAAGCCAGCGGCGTTTTGGCTCTTGGCCGCGCCGGCGTTTTACTTGGCGTGGCGGTGGGCCCGGGTGTTCGCCTATGACCCGGCCGTGCATGGCACGGCGCTGTTGGTGATGGATCCGTATTTGGCGGACCCGGTTGGGGCGACGCACGTTTTCCTTGGCGACACGGCGATTCGGGTTTTGTTGTTGTCCTTGGCGATGACGCCGTTGCGCGATTGGACGGGCTGGTCGGGCTGGGTGCGGATCCGCCGACGCGTAGGCTTGTTCGCCTTTGGCTATGTGGCGGCGCACATTGCGGTCTATGTCGGGTTTGAATTGCAATGGTCGCTCGCCAAGCTGTGGGACGATGTGCTCGTGCGCCGCTACATCACCGTGGGCATGCTGTCGTTTGCGTTGCTCATTCCTCTGGCCGTGACATCCCACAACGCGATGATCCGTCGGCTTGGTCCAGTGCGATGGCGCCGGTTGCATTGGCTGGCCTATCCGATCGCAGTGTTGGCGGTGCTCCATCACATCTGGGTGGAGAAGGGCCTGCAGATGGAGCCCTTGGTCCATGCCGGCGTTCTGGCAGTGTTGCTTGGCCACCGGGTGGTGATGTTCACCAGGCGCGAATTGCGGGCGCGCGCCTTAGCTGCGCCCTAACGTCCCATCGCTGTCGTGCGCCATCGCCCTAGATAGGGTCTAGGAACCAGGAGACGCCGATGGCCCGCAGCGAGAATGATACTTTTCTTGGACGCACGGTGCGTGTCGCGCGGGTTGGGGCTGGTCTGTCCTCAGCCGCAACAGCCTATGGTTTCAATCGCTTGTTTGGCGGAGAGGAGGCAGACGCGCGCTCGGCGCGTGCGCTGCGCGAGGCGCTCGGCGGCATTAAAGGACCGCTGATGAAGGTGGCGCAGATCTTGGCGACCATCCCCGACATGGTGCCGCCTGAGTACGCTGAGGAACTCGCCCAATTGCAGGCGCACGCGCCCGCCATGGGCTGGAGCTTTGTGCGTCGCCGGATGCGGGCCGAGCTCGGCGAGGACTGGCGCGAGCAGTTTTCCGAGTTTGAACCTGAAGCGGCGCACGCGGCGTCATTGGGGCAAGTGCATCGCGCTGTGATGCGTGATGGGACCGTGGTTGCTTGCAAGCTGCAATATCCTGACATGCAAAGCGCGGTTGAGGCCGATTTGGCGCAGATGCGCATGGCGCTCGGCGTGTTTCGGCGGGTGGAGCGGTCGATTGATCCGTCCGAAGCGGCTGAAGAAATCGCCGCGAGGCTGCGCGAAGAGCTTGATTATCATCGTGAGCGCAAAGCCATGGCGCTGTACCGGTTGATGCTGGAGGGCGCCGAGGCGGTGCGTGTTCCCAAGCCGATCGAGGCGTTGAGCACCGAACGGCTGTTGACCATGAGCTGGGAGGCCGGGCGGCCGTTTCTGGCCTTTAAGGACGCCGACCAGGAGACCCGCAATCGGATCGCACGGGCATTGTTCGCCGCCTGGTGGGGACCGATGAATGGCTATGGGGTGATCCATGGCGATCCGCATCTGGGCAATTACACGGTTGTGGGTGAGGGCGAGGCGATCAACCTGCTGGACTTCGGCTGCATTCGGATTTTTCCGCCAGCGTTTGTTGAGGGCGTGGTGCGGCTCTATCGTGCGTTGGAGGCCGATGATCGGGATGCTGAGCGCGCGGCCTACGAACACTGGGGGTTCAGCGACATCTCCGATGGCCAGGTGGAGGCGCTGGGGGTGTGGGCGCGGTTTATCTATGGGCCGTTGTTGGATGACCGCGAGCGCACGATCGCCGATGGGATTGAGCCGGGCATGTATGGGCGCAAAGAGGCGTTCCGGGTGCGCGAATTGCTGCGTGAGCGCGGGCCGGTGACCATTCCGCGCGAGTTTGTGTTCATGGACCGGGCGGCGATTGGCTTGGGCGCAGCGTTTCTTCACCTCGACGCTAAGCTCAATTTCTACGAGCTGTTTCAGGAGAGCATTGCTGGCTTTGATGTTGGCGTGCTCGAACGCCGGCAAAGCGAGGTCATGGCCAGCGTGGGGCTGGAGCCCTGACGGGACGGTCGGCCGGCGCGACGCCTTGGCGTTCGCCGATGTTGGTCATGGCCTTTAGGTTCAGTTGGCGTCGAGCGATTGAATTGTCGACATGGCGCGTTCGACGCAGGTTTCGAGCCTTGGGGCGATGGTGGCGGTAAAGCGAGCATCGCTGGCGCTAACCGGGTCGCCGGGTGCAAAGCCCGCCTCTCCCCAGACGAACTCTGATCTTGTGACGAAATCGTCCACGACTTGGTCTTGCGTGAGCCCCACGGCCCGCTCGGCATGGAGCGTGACGACGCTGTGGTAGACTTGGCTCGCCGCGAGCATGGTGTCCGAGTCATAGCCGAAATCACCGCCGTTGTCGGCGTTGTCGGTGAAGGCCCCAGAGAGAACACTGACCACGACAAGGCAGTCCAGGGCTTCGTCGTAGATGGCCCGATCGTCCTGGGCCGAGGCTGTGGTTGACACCACCAGTGTCGCAGCGGTCAGTGTCGCCGATAGTGCTTTGATGGTCATTGCGTTTGCTCCCGAAACTTGGCGGCGAGGCTAACCGTCTTGGGCGGCCTCTGGCGGGCTTTCGTTCAACGGCGCGTTTGCGGCCATTTCTTGCTCGAGCCGATATTGATCTTGGCAATAGGCGATCCAGGGCTGAATCGCGTTGATGTAGCCCTCATCGGTGGGGGCGATGACGTCGCCCGACTGGTAGCCCGCGTCCAGCCACACTTGGGGGACATGGTATTCGTAGTCGTTGAGGATCTGGACGTCGTTGAGGCCAAGAGCGGTCTTGGCGTGGTAGACGACGAACTGCTCAAAATAGATCGCCAACATGCTCAAACTTTCCACGTCGTAGGCAAAGCCCTCGGCGTTGGCCGGGTTGGCGAGCATGTAGTCGGCAAGCACCCCTGTGACAGCGAGACAGGTGAGGCCTTCACCGTAGATGGCGAGGTCCACATCGCTGTAGGTCGGCTCGTCTTGGTCTTGGCCGTTTGCCCTAGGCGCGGACACGGCCAGCGTTGCGCTGACGGTCAGCGCGACCAGCGCCTGCTTCACTGTTCCGCCTCGCCGAGGGCGTCGAGCGCCTGGGTGACCTCGGCATCGCTCATACTCGCAATGCCATCGGCCATGGCGGACAACACGATGGCCGTGTCGGTGCACTTGGCGGCGATGGGGCTGATGATCTCAACATAAGTGGGGTCGTCCACCGCAAGCGATGCGCCGGGTTCGTAACCAAGGCCGGTCCAAAACGCCTCGTGGACTTGATAGAAGTCTTGCTCGACCTTTTCTGGCGCCAAGCCTAGGTCTCCGACGCCGTAGTCGAGCGCCACGTCGCGCATGGTGTCGGCGACGAAGCGCAGGGTCCGCGCGTCATAGCCGCTCACTTCAGCGAATTCGGGATAAATCTCCGCGAGCGGCAGCAGCCCTGCGGCGACGCTCACACACGACAGGACATCTTGGTAGGTTTGAACGAGGTCCCCGCGCAGCTCGGAGTCGTCGGGCCCGTTGGCCACCGGTTCGGGCTGGACGGGCGCAGGCGCGGCGGCATTGGCCTCGGATGTGACCGGCGCTGGGGCCGGCTCGGCGGCGGGCGCGGGGTCGCGCGAGGGCATGCCGGGCACACTCGGCAGCGATGCGCAACCGCTCACAAACACGATGGCGGCGATGGCGAGAACAGCGCGCTGCGTGGACGCGTAGACCATGTCCCCTTCCTCCATGTCGGCTTCGCCGTGGACAGCTTCGCCCTGGTATGTGCGGGCAAGCGCAAAAACGCCAGCGGAAATTCCCCTGCTCGTCTCTGCGGTGTGTTGACGTTGACGTTAACGGTAGATATCGAAGCGGTATGACCGTGGTTGACGACACACTGGACGAGCCGACAGCGCCCGATCCGCGCTTCTTGCTGCGCCATTTGGGCGGCGCCAAGCCGCCGGCGCCGGAGTGGTTTGCTAAGATCTTGGCCCAGCCGTCCACCGAAGGCCGTATCGAACTTGCCGAAGGCGCGATTGGTTGGCGGCGGTGGGAGGCGATGTCGGGCGCTGTGGAGGCGCCGACCGTGGTCCTCTTGCACGGCGCGCTGGCGCACAAGGGTTGGTGGGACTTTGTCGCGCCTTGGCTGACCGAGCGCTGGCGGGTTGTCGCGCTGGACCTGCCCGGCATGGGCGCTTCAGATCACCGTGATCGGTATTCGTTGCCGCGCGGGGCGGAGTCGCTGGTGGCGGCGATGGACGCGCTTGGGGTCTTTGACGGGGGGTTGCGCCCAGCGCTTGTGGGCCATTCGTTCGGTGGGTTGATGTCGCTGATGATCGCGACCGAGGCCGGCGAACGCTTCTCGCGCGCGGTTCTGGTCGACATTCCCGTTCGGCCGCGCGAAGACAATGATGACGCGCCGCCCAAGCGTGCGGGCGGGCGAGCGTACGCTAGCGAGGCCGAAGCGCTGGCGCGTTTTCGACTGATACCGCCCCAACCGGTCGGCCACCTGTTTTTGGCCGACTATGCGGCGCGGACCGCGCTGAAACCGGCGCCCATGGAGGATGGTCGGGAGGGCGTCACGTGGGCGCACGACCCGGGTCTTTGGATCAAGTACGAGCGCCTTGCAGGTGATGGTCCCACGATGGCCAAGGCGGCGCGGTGCCCCTTGGCGCATGTGCGAGCCGCGGACTCGCGCTTGGTCGACGATGAGCGTTGGGCCTGGATGCGCAGTCATGTGACGGGCGGCGACCCTATGGTGAGCATCGCCAATGCCGGCCATCACGTCATGCTGGATCAGCCCGAAGCCTTGGCGGCGACCCTTGATGCGGTGCTGACGTCTACCGGTGCTGATCAAGTGCGGCGCTAGCCTGTTCTTTGGTAAATCAAGCTAATTTAAGTTGATTTGTTTGACGCCACGAGTGTGACCTTGGGGCCCATTTATTCTTCGTTTTGGCTTAGAGCAGTCACAATCTGGACACAGCGTGGTGGTCCTAAATGAACCTGTGCCGAGTCTTTTGGTGCGGGGTTCGTCTTTGTCTTGCGGCGAGCGACTCACCCAACGGCTCTGACTTTGCGGGCGGGCGTTTTGCGCCGGCCATCCAAATTGGGGAGTCGCGACGGGGTTGGCGAACCGACCGACGTGACTTGGTGATCGAAGTGGGCCCTTGCGGCCTTGAAGCGGAGGGAGCCTTGGCAATGGTCGATGGGGAACGCGGGCTGCGCGGCGGACGGCGGCGCTGGGCGATTGTCGGGGCGTCGGTTCTTGCGCTCGTGATCGCGGGATGTTCGGGCGGCGGGGACTCTGAGGACGCCGGGGGCGCTGGGGTTGTGCCGTCGCCAGCGCCTGGAGCGGGTCCATCGCCGTCGCCAGGCCCGGCTCCGGTGACGACGCAAACCGCGAACTTCCCCGAAACGCCAGAGGCGGCTCAGTTTTTGACCATGGCGACGTTTGGGCCGACCGAGGCGGATGTCGAACATCTCACGCAAGTCGGTTACTCGGCCTGGTTTCGCGAGCAGTTCAACCTTCCCATCACGCCTATCGCCTCGACGCTGAACGGCGATGCGGACTTCAACGACACGCTCAATGGCTGGTGGAACAACACCGTCTACGGGCAAGACCAGCTGCGCCAGCGGATGGCTTTCGCCTTGTCACAGATCTTTGTGGCCTCGGGTGAGGGGCAGCTTGGCGGGCGCGGCCAGGTCATGGCGCGTTACATGGACATCATGCAGGAAGGTGCGTTTGGTACATATCGCCAAGTGTTGGGTGACGTTACGTACAGTCCAGCCATGGGAATTTATCTGACATACCTTGGCAATGAGAAGGCTAATCCGAATACAGGTTCGGTTCCCGATGAAAACTATTCACGTGAAGTGATGCAATTGTTTTCCATTGGATTGCTGGAGCTCAACCGTGACGGAACGCTGCGGCTTGATCCGCAACAACAGCCGATCGAAACCTACGACAATGAGGACATTGAGGAACTCGCCAAGGTGTTCACCGGTTTGTGGTGGAACGGCCTCGATTTTCGCCGCCAGGGCGGTCAGGTGACCCCTCAGATCGAACTCCAGCCTATGCAGATGAATGAAGAAGCCCATTCTGATGCGCAAAAATCGTTTCTTGACTTGACGATTCCAGCCGGAACGAGCGGCGCAGATTCGGTCGATCAGGCGTTGGATCATTTGGCCGATCACCCCAATGTCGCACCTTTTATTTCGCAATTGTTGATACAGCGTTTTGTGAAGAGCAATCCGTCGGCCGCCTATACGGATCGCGTGGCTGTCGCGTTTGAGACGGGCGCTTACGAATTGCCGGACGGGACCATGATTGGCTCTGGCGAGCGCGGTGACTTTAGGGCGGTGCTGCCCGCGATCTTGCTGGATCGCGAAGCGCTGGACGTGTCGACGGACTTTGATCCCGTCGCTGGCAAGATCCGCGAGCCTGTCGTGCGGTTCGCCCACTGGGCGCGCCTGTTCGACATCAATTCGGCCAACGCTGATGAGTATGGCTATGTGCGAGACTTGTCGCGGTCGGACCGTTTGAACCAGCAGCCCTACAAGTCACGGTCGGTGTTTAACTTTTATCGGCCTGGTTACGTGGCGCCGGGCACGGAAACGGCGGCGGCGGGCCTGGTCGCTCCAGAACTGCAGATCTGGGACAGCAACAGCGCGATTGGCTATGCGAACTTCATGCAGACGCTCGTGACGCGCACGTCGCAAGACGGTCCTTTCACGCCAAACTATGACGATGAATTGGCGTTGCTGGCGGACGATCCGGACCGGTTGATCGAGCACGTCCGCGTGTATCTGTTGGGCGGGCGCATGCGAGACGAAACGCGGGCGCGTATGCTCGAAGCTATGGCGTTCATAACCAACAATGACCCTGACTTGGAAGCGTTACGCAAAGTCCAGGCTGTCGTTTTGCTGGCCGTGACGTCGCCAGAATTTATCGTTCAATACTAAGAGGGGCGTGAAACATGAGCATGGGACCAGCCACTCGGCGCCAATTCTTGAAAACTATGAGCGCGGTTTCCCTTGGCGGGGCTGCAGGCTTTGCAGCGAACTTGGCGGGCTTTAACGCCTACGCCGCCGAGACCGATGGATACAAGGCGCTTGTGTGTGTCTTTCTGTTTGGCGGCTTGGATTGCCACGACACGGTGATCCCGCACGACCAGCAGTCTTACAACGCCTGGGCCGACATCCGCGCACCCTTGATTGGGCCGTTCGCTGGCTCGCGCGATCGCGGGGCGCTGTTGCCGCTGAGCGGCGCCAACCTTGGCGGACGCACATTCGCGTTGCCGCCGGAGTTTGCGGGCCTGCACGACTTGTGGGCCGATGGAAGGCTTGCGGTGGTCGGCAATGTCGGACCCCTGATCGAGCCGATGAATCGCGAGGCGTTCCGCAGCGGCGCCGGCGTGCGCCCCTCGCGATTGTTCTCGCACAACGACCAACAGTCGACCTGGATGGCCTCGGAGCCTGAAGGCGCCGAATACGGTTGGGGCGGGCGGATCGCTGACGTCATGTTGGGCGCGGGCGCTAACCCGCAGGCCACGTTCACGGCTGTGTCGGCTGCCGGCAATGCGGTGTTTTTGTCCGGTGAGCAGGTGCGCCAGTTCCAGGTCGGACGCAATGGCGCGGTGTCGATCAACAGCACCAGCGGTTCGCGCTTTTTGGGCTCGACATCGCTGCCGACGCTGTTTGACGATCACTTCCGCGATCTGGCGGGCGTCGACAATCTGTTCGAACGAGACACCGTCGATGTGTCGCGTTTTGCCCTAGAGGCGAATGATGACCTGAGCTTTGCTTTGGATAACTCGACGCCCACCATGACCGAGTTTCCCGAGACGAACCTGGCGAGCCAGCTCAGCATTGTCGCGCGTATGATTGCGCAACGTCAGCTGCTGAATGTCGGCCGGCAGGTGTTCTTTGTGTCCACGGGCGGGTTTGACACCCACTCTGACCAGGCGACGCGTTTGCCGGACCTACAGGCGCAGATCTCCGGGGCCATCAAGTCGTTTTACGACACGATGGTCGAATTGGGCGTAGAGGATAGCGTGACCACGTTCACGGCCTCAGACTTCGGTCGGACGCTGCGGATCAATGGCGATGGGACTGACCATGGCTGGGGCGGCCACCATGTGGTGGTCGGGGGCGCTGTGAATGGCGGCCAGATCCTCGGCGGGCTTCCCGAGACCGCGTTTGATCATAGCCAAGACAGCGGGCGTGGTCGTTTGATCCCTGAAGTGTCGGTCGACCAATACGCCGGCGCGCTTGGCCGGTGGTTTGGGCTCAATGAGTCGGAAATCCGCGAGGCCTTGCCGGGTTATGGCAATTTTGACTCCAGCACGCTGGCGTCGCTCATGATTGGCGGCGGGGTCTAACGTCCCGCTGATCGGCGGCCTGCGCGATCAATTGCGCAGGCCAATGCCAACGCGCCAGCGCTCTTGTTGTTCCAATGAAATCAGATCGGGTCCTCGGATGAAGTCGACGCCGAAGCGGATGCGGCTGTTGGCCTCAGGCGCGTAGTCAAGCGAGGCCTCAAGCAGGTCGACGTCGACGTCGTCGCCGGAAAAGCCGATCCGGCGGATGTAGTTGGCGCGCGCAGTCCAGGCGCTGTCATTGGGCAGCACCCAGCGGGCCACCCAGCGGACATCTCCGCCCCACCGTTGGAAATCATTGACCTCCAACAAACGCTCTTTGTCGCCAGCGTCGGCCACCTCGGAGGCGTCGAGCGACAAGGTGTATTCGGCTGACCATTTGAATTGCCCCCAGTCGAGCGGCGTATGGGATGACAGCCATTGGGCGGGATCGACATTCCAATGGTGGTCGAGGCAGGGCTCGTACACTCCTGAGATCGACACCAAGCCTTGCGAGGAGTCGAACTGATCGTCGGTGATCCATTTGACTTCGCTTTCGGCGCGCCAGCGGGAGTAGCGCTCCTTGCGCGGGGAGAGCGGATTGCTGCAGGCGCTGGTGCGGGACTCCACCGCGCGTTGCAGGCCGAGGCCAAAGGCGAGGTTGTTGATGTCGTCGGCGCTGTCATTGTCGTTGTCGCCGAGCCGGCGGTACTCGATGAATGAACGGCCCAGGCCGTTGATGCGAGTGTTGGGCTCGTTTTGTGGCGAGGCATCGTCGTCATTTTGAGGGTCGACGTCGGCGTTGCTCCAGCTGAAGGCGAGCGGCAGGCCGAGGGCCATTTCGACATCCAAGCGGCGGCGGCCGTTCACCTCATTGGCGTTGTAAGCGAGCACGGCGTGGGAGCGTTTGTGGTAGGGGCGCAGCAATTCTTGGGTGTTGCGCGCTAGGGTCAGCCATTCGGGCAAAACATCGTCAATCGGGCCGTCGGGACGTTCGCGACGCGGCCTGTTCGCTCCTGTTTGCTCGTCGGGGGCGGGTTCGGTTTGTGCCGGTTCGGGTGTTGGCGGCGCGGCGGCTTCGGGATCCAGCGTCGTGGCGCGCTGTGTTGCGATGGTGTTCTCGGGCGAGGCGCTGTGTGGCGGGAGGGGGCACGACACCGCGTAATCATTGGGATTGCGGAGGAGGACGTCGCGGATCAGGCGGTTGACAGACCGGTCATAGTTGACCGGTTCGCCATCGCGGCGGCGCAGTGCGTACTCGCTCGTATCCGGCGCATCGGCCAGGGACCAAAAGGCCTGTTTGATCGACCAGAGGGCCCGGGTTTCAGGCGAGCAGCGGGTGGGGTTGCGGCAAAACTCGGAGCTGGCGATCGCTTCGACGAGGATCGCGGTGTCGATCTCTGGGTCATCGGCGTAGCTGGCGAGCACCGGGAAATGGGCGATGGCGCTTTCAAGCAAGGATGGCGCTGGCGCCAGGGCTGCGCCGTCCACCTGCGCAACACAGGCTGCAGGGTTGATGCGCTCAAACAGAATGTCGCCCGGTTCGCCCATCGCCGGGCCGGCGCAGACACTGGTTATGGCGGCCATTGCGAACGCGCGCTTGCAAGGGCTGACATTCACCGGCATGACCCGTTCTCCTGTGTGGTGTTGCGCCCTAGCTATTGCTCAGGGATTTTGAATTATGGTGAAACGGGTTTGCAGACTAGGCCGCCCGGTCGAGTTTTGCGGGCTCACAATGGGAAACATGACAATGGCTGACAATGCGTACGAGCCTGGCTCAATGGATATCAGCGGACAGAACGCGACCTTTGGCGGCTTCATCCGGGTTACGTTGTGGTCAACGGCCCTCACAACGATCGGCGTTTTGTTCTTAACGCTGCTGTTTGCAACCTCGTGGAATTGGTTTCAGTCGTTGATGGTTACGGTCGTCGTCGGCGTGGCCGGCGGGTTGATGTTGCGCTTGTCGGCGGCGTGGTACCTCGTGCTGTTCTTGCTTTCGGGCGGCGTAGCGGTGACGGTGGGGATCGTCTCGTTGCTGACGGCGTTGGCCAGTTAAGTCCACCACGTTGCAACGGCGCAGTGTGGCGGCTTGGAGGGCGGCATGAAACTCGGCGTACCCAAGGAAACAGCGGGGCATGAAACGCGTGTGGCGGCGACGCCAGACAGCGTCAAAGCGCTCGTCAAAGCCGGCCATGTGGTGGTCGTCGCTGCGGGGGCCGGCGCGGCGTCCAGCTTCAGCGATGGCGAGTATGAGACCGCCGGCGCAAGCGTGGTTGCGGCTGAAGCCATTTGGGACGCTGATTTGGTCGTCACCGTGCGCCGGCCGGAGATCGCGACGCTGGGGCGCATGCGCACGGGCGCAGCGCTGGTCGGCTTGGTTGAGCCATTTGGCGATCGCGGTTTCGTAGAGGCCTGCGCGAAGGCTGGCGTGGAAGCGTATTCCATGGAGTTCACGCCGCGGATCACGCGCGCCCAGTCGATGGATGCGCTCTCGAGCCAAGCCAACTTGGCCGGCTATCGCGCGGTGATTGAAGCCGCTGCGACCTATGGCCGGGGCATGCCGATGATGATGACGGCCGCCGGCACCGTTGCGCCTGCGAAAGTGTTTGTTATGGGCGCGGGCGTGGCTGGTCTGCAGGCCATTGCGACCGCGAAACGATTGGGCGCCGTGGTCTCGGCCACCGATGTGCGCCCGGCCGCGAAAGAGCAAGTGG
>CAZADA010000003.1:38562-59629 GCA_964483775.1 uncultured Caulobacterales bacterium | reverse complement strand
CGGAAAGCCGTAGGTGTCGTAGAGCTTGAACGCGACATCGCCCGACAATTGCTCACCGGCGCCCAACCCGCTCACAGCATCATCCAGCACCACCATGCCGCGCCCAAGCGTCCGCTGGAAACGCTCCTCCTCCTGGCGAAGGGTTTCCACAATCGCAGGTTGGGCGCGACGCAGCTCGGGATAGGCCTCGCCCATCTGTTCGATCAAAGCCGGCGTCAGCTGATAGAGCACGGGCGTGTTGGCTCCCAGGGCGTGGGCGTGGCGCATCGCGCGTCGCATGATCCGCCGCAACACATAGCCGCGCCCCTCATTCGAAGGCGTGACGCCATCGGCGATCAAGAACCCCGTCGCGCGCATATGGTCTGCAATGACCCTGTGGCTCGCCGTCGCTGCGCCATCCGCGCGGACCCCGAGCACCTGTTCCGACGACGCGATCAGCGCCTGAAACAGGTCAATCTCATAGTTCGAGTGCACGCCTTGCAAGATTGCAGCGATCCGCTCTAGCCCCATGCCGGTGTCAATCGACGGTTTCGGCAGATTGTTCCGCGAGCCATCCTCGCTCTGATCAAACTGCATAAATACCAGATTCCAGATTTCAATGAACCGATCACCATCCTCATTCGACGAACCGGGCGGCCCGCCGGGAATGTCGGGACCATGATCAAAGAAAATCTCCGAACACGGACCGCATGGCCCCGTCGGCCCCATGGACCAGAAGTTATCCGACGTTGCGATCCGGATGATCCGATCATCCGACAAACCCGCAATTTTCCGCCACAGATCAAACGCTTCATCATCGTCAGCAAAAATAGTCACCAACAGCTTGTCGCGATCAAGCGCAAACTCTTCGGTCACCAGCTGCCAAGCTGATGTGATCGCCTCTTCCTTGAAGTAATCGCCAAAAGAAAAATTGCCCAACATTTCAAAAAATGTGTGGTGCCGCGCCGTATAGCCCACATTGTCGAGATCGTTATGCTTCCCGCCCGCCCGAACACACTTTTGGGATGTCGCCGCTCGTGGCGCCGGCGCCGCTTCCGCGCCGGTGAACACGCCCTTGAACTGGACCATACCGGCGTTGGTGAACAACAAGGTCGGGTCATCCGGCACCAACGGGCTGGACGCGAGCACTTTATGATCCCGGTCAGCGAAAAAGTCCAAAAACGCCGATCGAATATCACGCAACCGTGTCGTCATCACCGGCCCTCTTGTCTGCTACCGATTAGCCCCATGACCGGTGCAAGGTGACCGCGCCGATGAGCGATCGCAAGCCCCTACTCCGCAGCAGCATCCCCGCCAAGCATATCTTCGACCACCAGGCCGGCATTGCGCCGCACATCGCTCTCAATCGCGTGGGCGATATCCGGGTTGTCGATTAAGAAGCGGCGAGCATTCTCGCGGCCTTGGCCAATACGCTCGGCTCCATAAGAATACCAAGCGCCCGATTTTTCGACCACACTCGCCTTCACACCCAGATCAAGAATTTCACCCGCCTTGGAGATGCCTTCACCGTACAAAATATCAAATTCGACTTCGCGGAACGGCGGCGCCACTTTGTTTTTGACAACCTTCACTCGGGTTTGATTGCCAATGATTTCATCGGCTTTTTTTAGCGCGCCAATCCGCCGAATATCCAGCCGCACACTCGCATAAAATTTCAGAGCATTGCCGCCGGTTGTTGTCTCCGGAGAACCGAACATCACCCCGATCTTGTGCCGGATTTGGTTGATGAAAATCACCACCGTCTTGGATTTGGAAATCGACGCCGTCAGCTTACGCAAGGCCTGGCTCATCAAGCGGGCTTGCAAACCTGGCAGGCTATCACCCATCTCCCCTTCAAGCTCAGCGCGCGGCGTGAGCGCAGCCACCGAGTCCACCACAAGCACATCAATCGCGCCCGAGCGCACCAAGGTGTCTGCGATTTCCAACGCCTGCTCGCCAGCGTCCGGCTGGGACACGAGCAACTCGCCCAAATCAACGCCGAGCTTACCAGCATACACCGGATCCAACGCATGTTCAGCGTCGACAAATGCGGCGACACCACCCTCGGCCTGCGCGCTGGCGACACAGTGCAGCGCCAACGTCGTCTTACCCGATGCCTCTGGCCCGTAGATCTCCACGATCCGCCCGCGGGGCAAGCCGCCAATCCCCAGAGCGATGTCCAGCCCCAGCGACCCGGTCGAAACCGCCTCAATGTCCAAAGACTCCGTCTGGCCAAGGCGCATGATCGAGCCCTTGCCGAAGGCTTTGTCGATCTGCCCCAACGCCGCCTCAAGGGCGCGTTTTTTATCCCCAGTTTCCACCACGTGCAGTTCAGGCTCCGCCATCATGCTCTCACTCTGCTGGATTGCGGGGCGACTCAACCTGATTCCCCATCACGTACAAACCTAGCCGATAGGCCAAAACAGAGCAAGAACGAAAATCAAACAAAAAGGAACTAATGCGCCTCCGTCAAACGAACTTTCACCGCCGCCTTCACCGCGCGGGCCAATTGCTCGAGTTTATAAGGTTTATGGAGAAACCGCACCTTCGGATGCCGTTCCAGGACGTCAGAAAAATACGCTTCCGTGAAACCGGACAGCAAAATCACCGCAGCGTCCCCCAGGTCCTTGGCCCCTTCTTCGAGCACCTCAACGCCGTTTTTGCCAGGCATCATGACATCAGAAATCAACACATCAATCGCACCCGAATGCTCCTCAAGCAGATCAAGCGCCTCAATCCCGTCACTGGCCTGCAAGACATCATAGCCAAGCCGCTCCAACATCCGCACCGCCATCCGGCGCACGCCCTCCTCGTCATCGACAAACAAAATCCGATCCACGCCCGACAGATCATCCGTCTCCGCCATGGAGCGCTCAATCGCCGCCATGCGCGCAGCCTCAACGCGGGCCGCCTCAGCCGCCTCGGCCTCAGCAGGATCACACGCGGGAAACAGCAATCGGAACTGCGCGCCTTTGCCAACTTCGCTGTCCACGTCGACATAACCGCCGGCCTGTTTGGTGACGCCCATGACCGTGGCCAAGCCCAGCCCGGTGCCCTCGCCATCGGCCTTACTGGTGATGAAGGGCTCGAAGATGTCCGTCAGCATGTCCGGCGGAATGCCCTCGCCGGTGTCGGAGACTTCAATGATGGCGTAGTCGCGCCCATCGTCGGGAGCGCCGGCGCGCACGCGTTCAGCCTCAGTGGCAAGGCCGGTGCGAATGGTGATCACACCGCGCACATCGGCGATGTCATCCCCCAGCGTCTTGGCGTTCTTCATCGCGTCGCTGGCGTTGGACACCAGGTTGAGGATCGCCTGCTCAAGTTGGCTCTGCCCCATCTTGATCGCCGGCGCCCGGTGCAGATCGGTCTCCAGCGTCACGCCGCGATGGATCATTTGCCGCAGCCAAACGCTGTTCTTGGACACCAGAGCCGGCACGTCGATCACCTGAGGACGCACAATCTCGAGCCGCGCATAGGAGAGAATCTGCCCCACCATCTCGGTGGCGCTGGCGATGTTCTGCTCAAGCTCGCTTAACAAATCATAGGACGGATCACCCACAGGATGGCGCAGTTTGAGGTGATCAACCTGCCCCTGCATGCTGGTGAAGCGATTGTTCATGTCATGCGCGATTTGGCTGGCAAGGTCGCCGATCGCCCGCATGCGCTGCGAGTGCGACAATTGCGTCTCCAGCGTCTTGCGCTCGCTGACATCCACGACATACGCCGTCAAACGCCCGGCGCGCTCCGGCGCAAAGTAGATCTGCACATAGCGGGCGGGCAATTTGCTGTCCTTCGGTTGGGCGATCAGAGCCTCAACCGGGCTGCGCGCATCGACCTTGCCCTCGGCCATGCGCCGACGCGCAGAGTCGTCATCGATCACGAACAAACCGGCAAAGCGCGCACCCGGGCCACCGCGCCCATTGGTCATGTCGAGAAAAGCCGGATTGGCGTCGCCAATGCTCGCCTCCAAAACGGCCTCACTTTCAAGCTTCACCACGCCGAACGGAGCGTTAGCGAACATGGCGTCCAGCGACGCGCCAGGTTGGCTAATCTTCGGCGCGCCCATCGCCTGAGCGACCCCCATGGGCGCATCACCCCCGGCGCGCGCATAGATCACGGACCGCGAAACGCCATCGGGATCCTCAGGCCAACTTGTGACCACCAGCGCAGGGGATGCGATGCCGTCGCGCGCCTTGAGCGTGATCTCCGATCGCGTGATCGCGCCCGGCGTTCGTTGTCGAGCAATCGCCTTGGTCGCATCACCGGCGATGAAATGGCCCACACGAAGATCGGGCCGATCAGCATTCGCACCCAGCCATGTGCGCAAGGTTCGGTTGGCGTAAGCAATCCGCCCATCCTGATGGGCGCAGAAAAACCCAATCGGCGCGTCCTCGACAACGTCACCGGGCGCAAGTGCGCCCATTGGCGCCTCGCCGCCATCAACCGGCCGTGCGCGCCACAAGGTCACGCCATCCTCCAGCGGCGTCACATCAAGCTCAAACTGACGCTCTTGCAGATCCGCGCCAAAGGGCGAGGGCGGCAGAAGCTCGCGCGCGAACTCACCGCGCTTGGCGGCTCGTGACAGACGAAACACCGCCGCGCTGACCCCAGGGTGCGCGCCAAGCAAGCGGTCAAACCCCGGCGGGCGGGCGCTCTCGCCAAACACCCCGGCGTCCTGGGCTAAGCGCTCGAGCGCGGCGTTGGCCAAGATGACCCCGCCCTCGGCATCCGACAACAGCACCGCGTCGGGCAGCGCATCGAACGCCAGCGCAGCCGAGCGCGATCGCGGCCGGCGCCCACCGCCCCCATCGCGTCCAGAGGCCATCATATAGAGAAACACCAGCCCCGACCCGGCCAGCGCAAGCAACAACAAGAGCCCGCCAGGCCCGGCCGCGCGCGGCGCTAACATCGCCACACACGCAGCCAGAAACACCAGGGCGGCGATCGCCCAAAACACCGCGCGACGCAGCAAACCGCCATCCCCCTGTGTTGACAACGATTCAGACCCCGCAGTCCGCGAAACGGGCTCAGACATATGGGACATATCCGACATGGGCGTTGGGTCTCCTCGTCCGGCGAATCACCGCCAGCAAAATCCCATTATCGCCTGTTTTGCCGTGACCGCGAGCGTCTATTCCCAAGTTTAAACACGTAGCGGATGATTTCCGCCACAGCTTTCCAGTATTCTTGCGGGACCGGCCGATCCACATCCACGTTGGCGTAGAGGGCCCTCGCCAAGGGCGGGTTTTCAACCAACGGCACATTGTGCTCCTCAGCCACATCGCGAATCCGCAGCGCCAGCAAATCCACCCCCTTGGCCACACACAAGGGCGCGCCGCCGACCTCCTTGTCCCACTTGAGCGCAACGGCGTAGTGGGTTGGGTTGGTTACGATCACTGTGGCGTCAGGCACCGCCGCCATCATCCGCGACCGAGCGCGCTCTTGGCGAATGTGGCGCAGTCTCGCCCGGACAACCGGGTCGCCCTCGCTTTGTTTGTGCTCGTCCTTGAGCTCACGCCGGCTCATCCGCTGCTTGGCCATCCACGAATGGCGTTGGGCGACAAAATCAATCACCGCGACGATGAAGTAGACGCCCAACGCCGCAGCGCTGAAAATCAGCACGGCCTGCAACGCCTCGGGCAAAAGCGCCCCTGGATGCGCCCAAACCAACCCCACCAGCCGATCACGCAACGGCCAGAGCGCAGCAAAACCGGCCACCGCAACCAACCCCAGCTTGGCCAAACCCCGCAAGAAGTTGGCGAGCGCAGCCTTACCAAACACGCGGGTCAACCCTTTGATCGGCGACAGCTTTGATAAATCGGGCTTGAGCTTTTCACCCGAAGCGATCAGTCCCGTTTGCCCCCAATGGCCTGCGATCGCAATCAACAGCAGGACAGCGAACGGCGCGGCGAGCGCAATCAACGTCACACGAGCCAAATCGGCCCCAAGACGCGTGACGCCGGCCGGATCAGTCGGAATATGATGGGCGTGGGCGAAGTATCCGCTCAGTTCCTGGGCCAAGTATTGCGACGCACTGGCGCCAAACACCAGGATCACCCCCAAACCACCAACCAAACTGATAAACAGACTGACTTCCTGGCTCTTGGGGGCGTCCCCTTTGCGGCGGGCTTCAGCCAGCTTTTTCTGGGATGGTTCTTCAGTTTTTTCGCTATCGTCTTCTTCGGCCATGACCGCCTCACGCCAGTGCGGCCACGAACGACGACAACGCGTCGTGGAACACCATCATCGACCCGCCCAACGTGGCGGCGAAGATCACAAGACCGGCCAACACCGTTAAAGGCATGGCGGTAAAAAACATGTTGGCCTGAGGCATCAACCGGGAGATGACCCCAACCCCAAAGTAAAATACCAAACCGAATACCAATAATGGCGCCGACATCTGCACAGCCACCACAACAGCTTGGGCGCTCAAATCAATCGCCAACTCAGCGAAATCGCCCGTCGGCAACGGAGCGCCCGGCGTAAACACGCCATAACTGCCGGCAATGGCTAACAAAAACCCGTGGTGCAGATTGGTGACAAAAATCAGCGTCACAGCAACCAGGGTCAGAAAGGTTGAAAACAAGGCGCCCTGTTGGTTTTGGCTCGGATCAAAATTCATCGCCATGGCCAAACTCGTTTGGAGCGCGATGATCTGGCCAGCCATGGACAACGCGCCCATCAGCAACCGCACCAGCGACCCGATCGCCAGCCCGATGATGACTTCACCAATCAACAGCAAGCTCGCGCCGAACGCCGTCGCACGCACAGGCGCGCCCTCAGCGAACACGCTGGGCATCAAAAGGAACGACAACATGAGCGCGAAGGCCAGCCGCACCATCGCTGGCGGCCCCGGGTTGGCAAAGCCCGGCAACACCATCACCACGCCGCCAACCCGTGCAAACACCAAAAGAAAGGCGAACACCGACCCCGTCAGCGTGACGTCCACCGCACTCACACCCCAGCCATGCGCGCAAACATCTCAAAGGCGAGATCGCCCAGCACCGCGCCCATCAGAGGCAGCAACACAATCAACGAACCCAGCACCACCAGAATTTTCGGCACAAAGGTCAGGGTCATTTCCTGGATCTGCGTCAACGCCTGGAACAGGGCGATGACCACGCCCACCGCCAAGCCCAAAAGCATAATCGGCGCGCTCGCAGAGATCGTGGCCATAATCGCCATGCGCCCCACATCCAACACATCGCCTGCTGTCATCGCGGCCTCCACCAAGTGATGAAGAACTATCGGCCGTTATGCTTAAGGAGATCTGAGCGCGCCGCCGGACTCAGCCGCGCGCGTGGGTGAACAGGCCCAAACCCTGGCTTTGTCGCCAGCCGCGCGCACGCCACCACGCATTGTTGAGCTCAACCTCGATGGTGCGAAAGCCGTTGACCCGCCGGTGGGGCGCCGTGTTGACGCGCGCGGCCCGCGCCAAAAGCGTGTGAAGAAAAAACCGCCGTCGGATCAAAAACGGTTGGTTCGACCACGGCAGGCATGCGGTCGAGATCAGAAAATTGCCGGTTGGACTGACAGAAATGCAATTGGGGAATTTGCTTTGCGGCGACCGTTCGACATGCACCGACCACCCCGCCAACCGCCGCGCTTTACCAGGGCGCAGTCGCCGCAACCTCGAAGCCGATGTCTGCGCCGCCTCATCGGCGTCCTCACACGGGTGATAACGCAGATACTTGTCGCGCGCGTTGAACTTCGCGCCGGGTCGCCAGCGATGGCGCAAGCGGTGAACCACACTGCGCCCCGCGCGCAGATCCTCGAGCCCCGCAGCCAATTGCGCCTCGACCTGCGAGCGCGGCTCAATCAGCGGACAGTCGTTCTCCAACAGCAACACGTATTCAGTGCGCAACGCCCGCGCCATACCGCGAAACCCGCCAAGAATGCCCAGATTAACGTCGGTCCCGACGGCGCGCAGGCCGTACTCGGCGGCGATCGCCTCGCCCTCACCGCCAATCTCTGGCAGAAACAGCACCCGATCACCGAACAAATCAAACAGGCCCTCACGCGCATACGTGTCGAGCGACTGGCGCAATTGGTCATAGCCGCGCCAACTGAGCACGCCGAGCCCGAGAGCCGCCGTGTCCAGCTCCAATGAAGAGTTTGCCGTTTCGACCATAACCAGTTCAATTCGATCCCGCTTTCCGGCGCGGTAGCACACCAGCGATCGAGTTGGCCAGAAGCAGCCAGAGCCGAACGGCAATCAGATCGGCATGCGCATAACTTCTTGATAAGCGCGAATGACTTGGTCGCGCACCGCCACCATGGTTTCCAGCGCCGCCTCCGCCGACGTCACCGTGGTGACAACGTCCACCAAGCTCGCCTCGCCGCGCGCGGCGCTCGCCGTGACCGCCTCAGCGGCTTGCAACGCTGAGGACGTATCGTTGGCCATGTCCGACACCAGCGAAGCAAAGTCGACCCCGCCAACACCGGCCGGACCGGCTTGCTCAACACTGCGTGCATAGGCCTGTGTCGCCAGAACCGCATCTATGCTCATGGGATCAGCCTCTCCTAGCGCCGCAACAGATCGAGCGTGCGCGCGTTCATCGACCGCCCCGTCTCGACAATGTTCAGATTGGCCTCATACGCGCGCTGGGCCGCCCTCATATCCATCATTTCTAGGAGCATCTGGACATTGGGGTACTTCACCATACCGTCAGCGTTCGCGGCAGGGTGGCCCGGCTTATAGAGTTCGGTGAAGTCGGAGCGATCCAGATCTGACCGCGTCATCCGCGCAACATGGGCGCCCAGATCAGGGTCAAACACCGCCTCCAACACCGCCACCCGCCGGCGATACGGGTCCTCTTCGGCCGTCCGTCCGGTGGAATTGGCGTTGGCCACGTTCTCAGCGATGATCCGCATGCGCGCCGACTGGGCCCGCAGGCCCGACGCCGCCACGTCAAACAACACGTCATGACCGCTCATCAAAGTACTCCATCAAGCCATACGCTCTATGCGGAAGGTTTACTCACCGCCATTCGCAGCATGGACAATGTCTTGTTGTAGAGACCAACGGCCATTTCGTAGGCCATGCGGGTTTCGGCGACGCGCGCCATTTGCTCTTCAACCACAACAGCATTGCCGTCGATGGTCGTTTCACTGTCTGGCGACAGCTCCGCGTCAAAACGCAGCCCGCCGCTGTGCGAGCCGGTCAAGTGCAGGGGATGTGTTTGAGACAACGACCCCGTCCGCGTCAGCCGCAATCCGGTCTCTAGCGCGGCGCCGACATCGCCCCCCGCAATATCGCTCGGCACAAACCCGCGCGTTTCGGCGTTGGCGACGTTTTCAGCCAAGACCCGTGCGCGCTCGGAATGATAGCGCATCGCCCCGCTGAGCGCGGAGAACACCTGCAAGTCATCAAATTGCATGCCGGCTCCCTCAGGTCAGTGGGCAGTTTCTTCCATCAGCGTGAAGATTGCGTCAATAAAAACAGCACTCAAGCTTAACTGATCGTTCAAGCGAACGATGTAATTCATTGAAAAACGCGCTTGAGGTCGACATGGACATTATAAACTTCATCAGGTACATTGGCGCTCTTCTGTTAACTCTTGCGTTACTTGGCGGCGTCGTGCTGGCGGTCCGCCGGTTTGCGCCGCACTTGGTGGCTGGTGGGTCGCCCTTGCTGCGCGGCGTTAAAGCGACCGATCGTCGCCTACGCCTTGTCGAGAGCCTTGTCCTCGACCCCAAGCGCCGCGCGGTGCTGCTGGCGTATGACGACGCTGAGGCCGTCGTGATCCTTGGCGCCAACGCCGAAACGCCCGTGTTCATAAGGCCCGACGCCGACGCTAAACCCCAAGCCGCGCCAACGCCCGCCGCGCGCCCGCCGCTGCCCAACAACAAAACCGCCAAGCCGAGGCCGCAATGATGAGCCGACTCCAGCTCGCACTCATCGCCGCCATCCTGCCTGTCCTGGCGATCAACGCCGCCGCACTCGGCGCGCCGGCCGAAGCCGTCAATCTCAATGTCGAGTTCCAAGGCGAAGGGTTCACCGCCCGGATCATGCAGCTATTTGGGCTGATCACGATCCTTTCGCTCGCACCCTCGATTTTGATCATGACGACGTCGTTTGTGCGCATCGCCGTTGTGTTGTCGTTGTTGCGCACCGCGCTCGGCCTGCAGCAAAGCCCGCCTAACGCCGTCATCATCTCGCTCGCCTTGTTCCTGACCGCCTTCATCATGGCGCCGACATTTGAGGCCGCTTACGAGCAGGGCATCGAGCCCCTGATGAACGAAGAAATCGAAACCGATGAAGCGTTCACGCGCTCCACCGCGCCGCTCAAAACCTTCATGCTCTCCCAAACCCGCGAGGCCGACCTCGCCTTGTTCATCGACATGGCCCAACACGAGGTTGTCGAGGATCCCACCGCCCTCCCGGTCCACATTGTCGCCCCCGCCTTCATGATTTCAGAACTGCGACGGGCGTTTGAGATCGGCTTTTTGTTGTTCATCCCCTTTTTGGTGATTGACCTGGTCGTGGCGTCGATCTTGATGTCCATGGGCATGATGATGCTGCCGCCGGTGATCATCTCCCTGCCGTTCAAGCTCATTTTCTTTGTGCTGGTGGACGGCTGGCGGCTGATAGCCTCTGGCCTCGTCCAGAGTTTTGGCGTTTAACCCAAAACGCGCCGATCCGCGTCAGCCATTGGTGTCTTGCGCCGCCCGGCGCGCGCGGAAATCGGCGACGAAGGCGTCCAAGGTTTGCTCGTCAGCCAACCGCGAAGCGATGTCCCGCAACTGCGCGCCGTCCACATTGGGCGACCCGGCGACCACAGCCCACGCGGCGGCCTGTCCTCCTTGGGCCATACCCGCGCCATAGAGCGTCCGCAGCTGGTCCAGGCCTGCATCGTCGCCGGCCAACGTCATGGCGATCGCTGCTTTGAGAACCTGATCTTCGACCCGCGGATTGTACGGCGTCGGAGAGGCATGCGCTTCGCCCAGCACCGCCACGATGAATCCGCCCGCACGCGCCCAGTCGCGCTGCTCCCAAGCCATGTCGGCCTGCAATTGCAAGGAGGTAGGATCACGATCCGCCTCAAGCAGGTCTTGCGCCGCCGCATACCGACCAAGCTCGGCCAACGCCCGGGCTTGGAGCAGCCGGCGTTCGCGGGTGATGCTGTCAGGCAAATTGGAGAACCGCGTGCGCGAGAGCGTCTGCAACGCTGCTTCCGGGTCACGGTCAAGCAGCTGGATCGCAGCCAAATCGGCGGCGACCATCGACCGCGCAGCGCCCCGTAAGCGGTTATCGACTTGGTGCGTCAGCAACTCTGCAGCTTGCGGCAGCAGGTCGATTTCAACCAATCGATTGGCCAGGCGGCGGATCATGCGGTCGCCGGTCGCGCCAACGGGCGTGAGTTCGCGAAACTCAAACCACAGCCCCAGCGCCTCGATAGGGTCGAACCGCGAGCCGCCATCCTCAAAGATGGCCTCAAACTCTCGCGTCATCTCCTGGGCGACATCACGAACCACCAGGGAGTCGGGATAACGCGCCTGCAGGCCGCGCAACAAACTGAATCCACGGCGGAAATCGTTGGCCGCAAACGCCGTTTGCGCCAAATCGCGCACGATGTCGATTTCCAGATCGCCCCCCCGCCACCGCAGGCTCAGCGCGTCCATGCGCTCATCGGCCTCTTCCACGGAGATCAGTCCGGCCTCGCGCTGCAACCGGGTGAGGTAAAACCAAGCCTCCGCCTCCAGCGGACTTTCCCCGGCCTCAATCAAGCGCGAGTACGCGGCGATCGCGGCCTCTTGATCCCCCAAGCGTTCGGCGATCAGACCATCGACGAGGCGAACGGGAAGCAAATCGTCCTCATCCACGGGCAAGGTCAGCGCAGTCTCAACCGCGCGCTGGGCGGCGTTGGTGTCACCCAGCTCAAACGCCGATCGCGCCCGTCCGGCATGAAACAGCGCTCGCCATTTGGGTTCGTGCAAGAAGATCGCGCTTTCGCCCTGAACAAACGCCTCGCGCGCGCCGCGCCAATCGCGCGCCTGCGTCGCCAGCACGCCGCGCCAAAGCGCCGCCGCCTCGTCCCCCCTTAACGATGGCGCGCTGAGCACCTCACGCGCGGCCTCGCGCCGGCCCATCAGCGCAAGGCTGACCCCCTCCAACGCCAACAGGCGCGGATCGTTCGCCATCGCCGGCTCGCGCTCTTTAAGACGGCGCACCACGCCCAACGCCTCAGCGGCCAGCTCATGGCCCAGCAAAAACCGCGCAAGATCAAGTTCCGCCGCGCCCGGACTCTCAGCCGAAGCCACCGCGCGCACCAACGCCGTGCGCTTGCCGAAAAAGTCGCGGCCCACCCCGCGCCAGGCGGCAAAATCCATGAAGCCCGGCGCTGTCGTCGATTGGCCCGCAAAGCGCGATGCGCCGTCCGACGCGTTCTGGGGGGTCAACACCAACCCGTTGGGGCGCGACATGGCCACAGTCGGCCCGCTGAGCCGCACAATCAGATCGTCCACCCGGGATTCCACCGCCAAGCCCTGGGCGCTGGCCAACAGGCGCAGTTCGGCGAATGTGCGTTCCGTCCACATCCCCGCAGCCGGTGGACTGGCCGTGACGACAACAAGCGTATCACCCACCACCGGGTCATGGAGCCACACCGGCGGGCGGGCGCCAGCGACGTCGGCCTCAATGCGGTTGTCGCCCCCTTCCGGCGAGACGCGCCGCACGCTGATGCGTTGCGGCGCTTGTTCCAGATTGGGCGTGAGCCGAACACTCCAGCGCGCGCCGTCATCCTGCGCGCTCACTTCAGCCTGCAAGGTGGGCGGCGCCGCAAGGCGCACCGCGCTGTAATCCGCACCGCTCGCGCCCTGGACGGCCTCAAACACGCTGCCGGCCAAGGGCGTGACTTCCGACAAATCCATCTCAGCCGACGCGTCAAACACAATCCACAGGCCGTCGCCACGACGGAACACAGCCGCGCCGACACCGACCGGCCAATCAAACGTCAAGCTCAAGCCCGCACCACTTGTGGCCGCCCGCGGCGTCACAACCGTGCCGTCGGGGATGGACGCGCGCGCCGACACAGCCAAGTCCGTTTCGGCGTCTGCCGCCGGCGGGTCGGCTTGAACATCGGGTTCCACAGCGGGTGATGGGGACGGCTCGCCATCGGGCGGGAACAGGACATCAACGACCACCCGGCCCTCGTCGGACCAACTGCGCGCCCGCATGCCTTCGGCGAGATCCAAGGTCACCTGCACGCCGCCCGACGCAAGATCGGCCTGCGCTCCGACCACACCCTTGGGAGGATCAGCGTTCAACGCGGCAAGGTCGATGCGGCCCGGCGCGGCGAACGCCAGGGTGGCGGACGAACCGACCACATCCAGCTCATGGGCGACAGGCGACGGCCACTCGAAGATCAAGCGCGAATACAGCCCCGCCTCAGCGAAACGCACATCCACCGGCGTTTGCGCACGTTCCGCCTCCCGCTCCGCGCGGGCTCGTTCCGCCGCTTCAGCCGCCGCGGCAGCGTCGGCGTTTCGACGCGCCTCCGCCGCACGCAATGCGGTCTCGCGCGCCGAGACCAGCGGCGGCGGCTGATCACGCTCGTCGGGGTCAACAAGATCGATCGCCAACACATTCTCAGAACGCTGCAGCCTGGCCTCTCGCGGCGCACGCAGCGCCAACCGCAACACCCGGCCATCCGGGTCCAGCCGCGCAGCCGCAAACTCATCGCTCGCCGCGGCCATCAACACGCTGGCGTCCGCCACAATAGGACGCGACAAGCGCGCAATCGCGACGCCATATTCGACGGAAACGTCCGCATCGAGCACGGCGTCCGCCAACGCCTCAGGCCACACCAACTCGACACGCGTATAGCCCTCGCCAGGGATCGCGCGCAGCGTCACCGCGTCCTGGGCGCGCGCAGCCATGGCCCAAGCACAGGCGAGCGCCAGACAGAAGCCGGCGAGCCGCGCCATCCGCGTCAGTCCCCCTGCCGAGCGTTGACGAGTTGCTGCTCAACCTCATCAGTGATGTCGTGCTGGCGGGCCAACAACATGGTCAGCTCGACCGCGTCGCCTTGCGGCATCAGCGCCAGAACATTGGCCAGCGCGCGCTCTTGCATTCCCGCCGCCACCGCCAAGCGCACATCCGGCTCAAGACCGGGCATGATCCGCGCCGCGTCCTTGGGTTTCATGCTTTGATAGAGGGTGATGAGCCCATCAACGCGGGCCTGTTCGGCATCGTCGAGCATGCCCAACAACCCCTCAACATCGCTCCGAAGCGCTTTGATTTCCTCCACGCGCTCTTCAAGCCGCGCCTCAGCCGCCTCAGCATAGTTTTCTCGAACCGCAAGCTCAGCTTCGCGCGCGTCAAGCGCTTCGCGGCGATCGCCCAAACTCGTCAGCATGGCGACTTCGGCGCGCGACAAGCCCGCCCGATCGGCGAACTGCGCGGTCGCACACGCCTGCATCACGCCCGCTTCATCGGAATGATCGGCGTCTTCGTCCTCGTCATCGCCGGGTGGACCGGCCCACACCGCTGACGTGAAGACCACCAGACTGGCAAACAAAACGAGCAGGTTACGGGCCCAAAACACAACGCGGCTCCTACGCTTGGGCCATACCGGCGACGGCTTGTTGGGCCGACAGGGATGGCGTTTCTTCGAGACGAACGGCGATTTTATGCTGAACACGTCCCATGCGGACTTTGGCGACTTGAACAGAACCACATTTGAGGTCGATTTCACTATCGCTGGTAACGTTCAGCATCAATGTATCACCGACCTTCAGGTCAAGAACTTTACTAACCGGTGTGAAAAAATCATCGAGCACGGCGTTGAGTTCGACATCCGTGGTCCATAACTCGCTAGCGAGGTGACTTTCCCAAATGTTATCCCGGCCGAATTTTTCACCCATAAACTGTTGGATCAGCGTTTTGCGGATGGGTTCCAGTGTGGCGTAGGGTAACAACAGTTCAATGCGCCCGCCTCGATCTTCCATATCCACCCGCAATTTGATCAAGATCGCTGCGTTTGCAGGTCGCGCAATCGCCGCGAACCGAGGATTGGTTTCAATGCGGTCGAGTTTGAAGTTGACTTCAGTGATCGGCTCGAACGCTTCTTTGGCGTCGTCAAGGATCACCTCAATCATGCGCCGCACCAGCATGCGCTCAATGGTCGTGTAGGGCCGCCCCTCAATGCGCATGGCCGACGTGCCGCGTCGCCCACCCAAAAGCACGTCCACGATCGAGTAGATCAAATTGGAGTCGACGGTCAGCAATCCATAATTGTCGAGTTCTTCGGCTTGAAATACCGCAAGGATCGCTGGCAGCGGAATGGAATGAAGGTAATCACCAAATCGAATAGAGGAGATACTATCCATCGACACTTCCACATTGTCCGAAGTGAAAGTGCGAAGGCTCGTTGTCATCAGTCGAACCAAGCGGTCAAACGCGATTTCCAACAAGGGTAGGCGCTCATACTGGACAAGCGCTGAGTTGATGATCGCCCGCACCCCAGAGCGGTCTTCATCATTGCCATCATTGATGTCAAAGCCAAGAAGACTGTCGATTTCATCTTGGTTGAGAACGCGTTCCGCTGAGTTGCTCTGGGCAGTGGCGGCAATGGACACCGTGTCGGAGGTGTCCTCCTCCATCATGGCGTCCCATTCGGCCGCGAGGTCTTCATCATCGCCGCCCGCCATGGCTTCCCATTCGGCGGCAAGGTCCTCCTGATCGCCCAGGTCTTCGTTTTCGTTGTCGTCGATGTCGTTTTCGTTTTCGTCAGACATCACTGCACCAACATTTCCTCGATCAACACAGCGCGCACCTGTGTCGGCGCCACAGCGATGTTAACGCGGCGCAAGAGTTCCCGGCGCAGCCGATAGCTGCCGGTCGAACCGGACAGATCCTCAGGCCGCAACTCCCGCAAAAACCACTGAAACCGGTCCATGACCCGCGGCATCGCGGTGTCGAGCTTGGCCGCGTGCCCAGGATCATCCAGCTCCAACGTCAAGGTGAGCTTCAGGTAGATCGGCGCCGCGCTGGGCGACTGCAGATTCACCAAGACGTCGGGCAATTTGTAGAAGGTGACGTCATCCACGCTGGGGATGTTGGCGTAAGGATCGGGATGCTCGCTGTCAGGCGCAGCGGCGTACCCAGCCGGCGCAGCATCGTCCTCCTTGTCGCCACCGAACAACAACACAACGGCGACCACGGCGAGGATGAGAATCACCGCGCCGAGCCCTGCGAGCATGATGAGTTTTTTCTTACCGCCGCCAGCGGCGACATCTTCGCCTTCGTCGACCTCTTCAGCCATGACGGGCTCCTTGCGTGCGACCACCCGCAACAGTCGCAAAGGCCGGTTAAGCGTTCCTTCACCGCCCGGTCGAAATTGCCCAGCCGCCACGGGTGGAATTTGCCGATGGGCGGTTTCTCCCAAGTGACCGGGCACCATAAGTCATTGATTACAAGTCGGTTTAACGTTGGCGCGGAAGTTGCCGTCAAGGGAGTTGGTTTGGCGCGGGAGCTCGGTCATGGAAAATGGAATGTACGCCGCAGTCTCACGCCAACTCATCCTGCGGCGATCGCTGGATATCGTGGCCAACAATGTGGCGAACGCCACCACGACAGGCTTCAAGGTCGAAGAACTCGGCGTGGCGCAAAACCCAGACCGCCGGGCCTTTCACGTTGACGGGCCCCAACGCGTCGCGTTCGCCCAAGACTGGAGCTTGTTGCGAGACTTCAGCCAGGGCGCGCTTGAACAGACCGGACGCCCGCTGGATCTGGCCATCAATGGCGACGGATTCTTTGCTGTCGAGCGCAACGGCGTCGAGCACTACACCCGCGACGGGAGCTTCACCCGCGACATTGAAGGACGCCTGGTCACGCAAAACGGCGACCTGGTCCTGAGCGAAGACGGCGAACCGATCGTGCTTGACGGCGAGAACGCCACGGTCTCTGACCGGGGCGAGCTGAGCGTGAACGGCGCGCCCGTTGCGCAATTGAAGGTTGTCGCGTTTGGCGACAACGCCGCCTTGGAACGCCTTGGCGAAGGCGTGTTCATCGCGCCCGACGACGCCGTGCAACGTCCGCTGGACCAAGTGACGATCGTACAAGGCGCTCTTGAAGCGTCAAATGTCACCCCGATCAAAGAAATCACCCGGCTGATCGAAATCAGCCGCGCCTACCAATCAGTCGACCGCCTGATCAATCAAGCCGAAGACTTGCGCCGCCGCGCCACCGAGCGTCTCGGCCGCGTGACCTAGCGTCGAGATTACAAGGAGTTCGTCATGCGATCATTGTCCACAGCGGCCAGCGGCATGCTGGCCCAGCAACTCAACGTTGAAGTGATCTCGAACAACATCGCCAACATCAATACGATTGGCTTTAAGCGCCAGCGCGCCGAATTCCAGGACTTGCTGTACCAAGACGTGAGCCGGGCCGGCGCCACGTCGAACACGGCCGGCGCGATCGTACCCGCCGGCGTGCAGGTTGGCGGCGGCGTGACCGCAGGGTCTGTGTATCGCATCAACGAACAAGGCTCGCTCAACCAGACCGGCAACACGTTTGATCTGGCGATCAAAGGGGATGGCTGGTTCCGCATTCAAACGCCCAATGGCGACGCGTATACCCGGGCGGGCAACTTCTTGACCGGTCCTGACGGGCTTTTGGTGACGGACGCTGGCGACACCGTCGCTCCAGGCATCCAGATCCCGCAGGATTTTGAAAGCGTCGAAATCACGCCAGCCGGTGATGTCCTGATCTTTCAGACCAACCAAGCCAACCCACAAAACGTTGGGACAATTGAACTGGCCCGTTTCTTAAACCCTGCAGGTCTTGAGGCCGCCGGCGGCAACCTGTTCTACGAAACCGCCGCATCAGGTCCACCCACCATTGGCGCGCCCCTCTCCAACGGCTTTGGCACCCTCGAACAAGGTTGGATCGAAACCGCCAACGTCGATTCCGTGATCGAGATCACGGCGCTGATCCAGGCCCAACGCGCCTATGAGATGAACGCCAAGGTGATCACGGCGGCCGATGAAATGATGTCCACCGCCAACAATGTGCGCTGATCATGATCACGTTTAGCCGCTTTAACACATGGCGTTGCATGGCCATCGCCCTGATCGCCCTGCCGTTTTCATCGCTTACCGCCGCGGACGAGCCCCAGACGGTGCATCTGCGCGCCAACCTGGTCGCCCAAGGCGATATGATCACCCTGGGCGACGTGTTTGCCGCGGCGCACGGCGCAGACACTGGCTGGGCGTCAACCCCACTCACGCCGGCGCCGCCCCCGGGGCGCGCGGCGACGCTGGACCCAACCTGGCTGATGAACCAAGCCCGCAGCCATGGCTTGGCCTGGGATAACGCCGGCGGCGTACTGAGGGTCTCGGTGCGCACCGCCAGCCAAACCGTGGCCAGCAGCGAACTGGAAGAGCGCCTATCACACGCCATCGCCAACGACCGTCGCGGGGATTGGCTCGTCACACTCAACGGCCCCCAGATCCGCCACGCCCCGGTGGGCGCGGACCTGAGCTTGAGGATCCTGTCGTGGCGACTGGACACCCATGGGCGGCTCAGCGCCGAGATCGAGTGGGTGGTCGGCGGACCACCCGTCACTGTGGCGGGCAATGCTGAACCAGCAGCTGTCTACGCCACCCTGGCTACCCCACTCGCGCGCGGAGAACGCCTCCGGGACACGCACGTCGCCTGGACCCGCGGCCCGCAAACACGCATGCCCTCCGGCGCGCTGACCGATATCGCGCCCGTGCTTGGCCATGCCGCACGCCGCCCCCTGCGCGCGGGGCAAACGCTGCGTGCAAACGACCTCGCCCCACCCTTGGCGGTGCGCCGCGGCGAGCCGGCACTCCTGGTTTACCAATCAGGCCGATTGACCTTAACCGCCCGCGCCCGCGCGCTCGACGACGCACCCGTGGGGGAACCCGCCCGCTTCACCAGCCTGGCCTCCGGTCGTCCTGTGGAAGCGTGGGTCGAAGCGCCCGGACGCGCCCGCGTCGGTCCCCCACCGCCCACCGCACTGAACTGATTGAGAGGAACACGCCATGAGGCTGACCATCGCGCGCTGCGCCGCCATCATCATCGCAACCCTCGTCAGCGCCTGCGCGGCCACGTCGTCCCGCCTCGACGGCGTTGGCAAGGCGCCCCCGCTCAGCCCGCTGCAAGATCCCAGCCTGACCCTGATGGGCGGGCAACCGGCCTTGTTCCCAACCGCACGCCCCGTCGTACGCGGCGAGGGCCAAGGCGCGGCCATCCAGACCAACTCCCTTTGGCGCGCGGGATCCAACACGTTTTTCGGCGACCCGCGCGCGTCTAAGGCCGGCGATGTGTTGACGGTCGAAATCAACATCTCCGACCAAGCATCGCTGTCAAATTCCACCAGCCGCGAACGTGACACCAACGAGAGCTTGAGCATTGGCGCGTTCTTCGGCATCCCCCAACTGATTGGCAAAGTCTTGCTCCCCGGCGGGGTGGACGAAACCGCGCCCGTCAGCGTCACGTCCTCCTCCAGTTTTGAAGGCGAGGGCGACATTGACCGCTCCGAAACGGTGCGCCTGACGGTGGCCGCCTTTGTCACCCAAGTGCTGCCCAACGGCAATCTCGTCATCGCCGGCAGCCAGGAGGTGCGCATCAACCACGAAGTTCGCGCCTTGACGGTGACCGGCGTGGTGCGCCCCCAGGACATCACAGCCGCCAACACCATCGCCCACACCAAGATTGGCGAAGCGCGCATCGCCTACGGCGGCCGAGGCGTGCTGTCCGACGCCCAACGCCCCGGTGTGGCGGCTGAAACATGGGGTGTCGTGAATCCGTTCTGACGGGTTGGGGCTCCCCGTCGGCAACGCGCCGATCGCGCAAGGGGAACGCTGACGACGGCGCGACTTGCAGTGATGACCGTCAGGGCGGCGTTGCGCGACCCGAGCGAATGGCGCACATTCCCGGTCAACAAGCTGTTACCGCCACGCAAGGCCTGACGGGTTCGACCGATCGGGCCGGGTTGTGCACGCGCCCATAGTGACCAGACCGATGACCCTCCACCAAAGACTGCGCAACGCTGTCACCAGCTACGAACGGCTTTTACGGATTTCAGCCGGAGCAAGCGCCGGCGAGCAAATCCGACAGCGATCAATCTACGCCATCGGATGGGCGTTTATTGTCATCCAAGGCCTCAACCTTGTTGGGATGACAGCGACCTATGGAAAGTGGACATCCGACCACTCCATCTCCCTGTTTTCGATCGTCGTTCTGTTAGCGGTTATTCACAGTCTACGTTTCTACAAAAACTTCGCCACCTACGCCATCATCTTTGTCGCGCTCGTATTTGCCGGGGCATTGGGGTCAGCAGTACCTGAAGGCACAGGAATCAATTCAGCACTGATTCCTTATGTTATTTTCAATCCATTTATCTGCGGATTTGTCGCGGGTTGGCGCATAAGTTTAATATCAGCAATCATATCACTTATCCTGCTATCTTGCTTATACTACACTTCATTTTATTACTCAAGCGAAGAGTTCGCCGCTTACGAAGTTCGAAGCTTGCAACGCTTCCTGCAATCGGTCTTCGCCTTACTTCTGATCACCCCGCTTGCCGCCGTCTTTAGCGCCAACATCTTCCGCGCCTTCGATCACCTGGAAGCCAACGCCTCGCGCGCACGCGCCGCCGATCGCGCAAAGACCGAGTTCCTGGCCAATATGAGTCACGAATTGCGCACCCCGATGAGCGGCGTGCTGGGCCTGTCGGATGTGTTGGCGAAAACCGAGCTCGACGCCCACCAGCACCGTTTGGTCAAAGGCATCAACGACGCGGGCCGCCAGCTTCTGCGTTTGCTCAACGACATTTTGGACCTGTCGAAAATCAACGCCGGCAAGCTCGACGTCGACCCAAGCCCCTTCTCGCCGCAGGGCTTGGTGGACGCCTGCGCCGCCCTCTGGTCAACGCCGGCCCAAGCCAAGGGTTTGACGTTTGAAACGCGTGTGCTCAACGAGCTGCCGCCTATGGTGGTCGGCGATGAGCGCCGCATCCGGCAGGTCTTGTTCAACCTGTTGTCCAACGCCGTGAAGTTCACGCGCTCGGGCGCGATCGAGCTGCACATCGCCAGTCGACAGGGCGCACAGGAC
>CAZADA010000003.1:0-38552 GCA_964483775.1 uncultured Caulobacterales bacterium | reverse complement strand
GACACAGGCGTGGGGATCAACCCCGCCGTCGCCGAAAAGATCTATGACGCATTTGAGCAGGGCGATGTCGGCGTGGCCCGCGAGTTTGGCGGCACGGGCCTTGGTCTGTCTGTCAGCCAGCGTCTTGCGCGCCTTATGGGCGGAGACATTGCGTTTCGCCCCGGCGCCGAGGCCGGCACGATTTTCACCCTGCAAGTCCCGGTCTATCACGGCAGCGCCAACGTTCTGCTGGAAGCTGACGAGTCGGCGCACGACGCCGTGGACCTGAAGCCTGGTCTGCGGGTGCTCGTCGTAGAAGACGATAAGACGACGCAGATTGTCTACTTTGAGATCCTCAGCCAAGCCGGCGCCGACGTCGACATCGTCGACAATGGACGACAATGCTTGGAACGGCTGAAGGTTCAGGATTACGACATCATTCTGATGGACTACAAAATGCCGGAGATGGACGGCATCACCGCAACCCGTCACATCCGCACCGGAGCCTACCGCCAGGGCGGCATTCCCATCGTCGCCATCAGCGCTGAAGTGTTCAAAGGCGAAGAAAACCAATGGCTGCAGGCGGGCGCCAATCATTTCATCATGAAGCCGCTCAGCGCCGGCGCTTTGAAGGCCGCCATTCAACTGACGCTCAGCCAACCGGTCAACGGCGCAGCGCATGCTGACACAAGCTAAGCTGGCCGCTTACTCACGTCGCAGCACGGTATCGGTCAAGAACGTCGCCGCCTTGCCTGCACGGTAATCGGCCTTGAACTGTTTGGCGTTGAAACATCGCTCTGACCAGGTGACCAGATCAAGGCCGCGCCGCGCCCCCTCTCGCAGATAAGCAGCGAAATACGCATCCAGAATTCCGGTCTTTCCCGAGGACACATGACCATAGCGCCATGAAAGCTGCTCAAGAGCGTCCCGTATTGGCACGCCAAAGCGAAAATGCTTGTAGAGCACGCTCATCAGCCCGACCCGATCCGCGCCCGACTTACAGTGCATGACCGCTGGGTAGGCGATGGTTTGGAACAGGCTGCGCACAATCCGCGGCATCCCCTCTTGCGGCACATCGCGAGAAAACGCCCGAATGGTGATCAGCTTCAACCCGAGCCGTTCACAGGCCTCGCGCTCGAGCACATGGAAGCCTTTGTCAGAAACGCCGCGCAGATTGATCACCGTGCGCACGCCGCGCCGATCGCGCCACAAACGCAACTGCTTAGGGCTGGGCTGATTGGATCGCCAAAGACCGCCGCCAATGTGATGCTTGTTTTGGAACGCCAGCCGGAGCACATGGTGGTCGCGAAACAACAACCCCAAATGCGCCGACGCTCGGCCCTGCCACGTCGACAACCGGTGCGCGACCTGTTCATCCGAGAACTGCGGCTCGGGCCAATAACTCAAAACCTCATGCATGCGGCGTGCATTAACCAGACAACGCCCCTCAACGGAAGAGGCTCGGTCGATTGATTGCATTGGCGATCGACACAGACGCAGGCATTGGCGCATAACCCCGCCATGGTGAAACGTCTTCTTCGTTCTCAGACCGTCCAGGCCATCCTCGGCAGGTTCATTGCGCTGTACATGCGCTTGATCCGCGCCACGACCCGGTGGCATGTGGAAGGGATCGAACACATTGAACCGGTCTGGCGAGAGGGCGGCGGCGTGGTCGCTTGCCTGTGGCATTCGCGACTCATGATGGGGTTTTCCAGCTGGCCGCGTGACGCCCAGCGCGTCGGGATTTTGATCTCCCGCTCCTCGGACGGAGAATTTGTGGCGAAGGCCGCAGAACGCCTCAACTTCGCGGTGATGCGAGGATCCACGCGCAACCCCAAAAAAGACAAAGGCAAGGGCGGAACCGTCGCGTTCCGAGAAATGCTCGACTTTGTGACCAACGGCGGCTGCATGTGCGTGATGCCCGACGGTCCGCGCGGGCCACGCATGCGCGCGCGCGGCGGCGCGGTGAAACTGGCGCACGCCACCCAATCGCCGCTGTTCGCCCTCGGCCTCACCACCAAATGGCGCATTGTGTTTAAGTCCTGGGATCGATTTGTGCTGCCCTTGCCGTTTGGCCGCGGCGTCATCGTGTGGTCCCAGCCCATCGCGCCGCCCGAGCCAGGGGCTAGCGACGAAGCGCTTGAGGCCATGCGCCAAGACCTTGAAGACCGGCTCAACGCCGCCACCACGCGTGCTGACGAAGCGGTGGGCGGCGCGGTGATCCAACCCGCGCCCGTCGATCCGCGCGTGTTTTTGGCCAATCCGGTCGCATCAGGCCCTCACGCCGACCCGTGACCGCCACACCCCCGCCATCCCAGCCCGCCACGCTAAGCCAAGCGCCCACCGAGCCGCCGCCGCCCCGGCGCCGGCGAACTCTCGGCCTGAGGCTCTACCAATGGATCACGCGCCTGGCCGCGCCCCTGGCCCCTCGCCTGCTCAACGCGCGCGCGCGCAAGGGCAAAGAGGACCCCGCAAGGCTTCGCGAACGTTTGGGCGAACCCAGCCTGCGTCGCCCGGATGGACCGATGATATGGCTGCATGGCGCCAGCGTCGGCGAATCCCTCATGCTGCTCATCGTGCTCGATGCTTTACGCCGCGAGCGACCCGATATGGCGTTCTTGGTCACATCGGGCACCCGCACATCGGCCCAACTGCTCACCCACCGATTGCCCAAAGACGCGGTGCATCAATATGTGCCCGTGGACACGCCCGCGGCCACAGCCGCGTTCCTCGACCATTGGCGTCCATCCATCGGCGTGTTCGCCGAATCTGAATTGTGGCCCAACCTCATTTTGGCCGCTGAAGCCCGCGCCATACCGCTCGCATTGATCAATGCGCGCATGACCGACCGGTCGCTGCAGTCGTGGACGCGTTGGCGCGGCGCGCTGCGGCGCTTGTTCCAAGGCTTTGTGTGGATCGGCGCCGCCGACACCCGGACCAGCGAAGGCCTGGCGAAACTGCTTGATCGCCCAGTCGAACGGGTCGGCAATCTCAAGCTCGCCGGCGCCGCGCCCGAGCCCAACCCCGCCGTCGTGGAATCCCTGAAAGACGCTATTGGTCAGCGCTCACGGGTCTGGCTCGCCGCCTCAACCCAGCCCGGTGAAGACGCGCCCATCTTGCAAGCCCACACCCTCATTCGCGAAACCCAATCCGACGCGCTCCTCATCCTCGCCCCCCGCCATCCCGAGCGCGGTCCCGACATTGCCGACATGGCGCGCCAGGAGGGCCTGCTGACGGCGAGACGCGGCGCCGGCGACCTTGTGGACGTCAAAACCTCCGTTTATGTCGCGGACACGTTGGGGGAAATGGGCAATTGGTACGCCTTTGCCGACGCCGCGTTCATCGCCGGGAGCTGGAACCCCGCCATCGGCGGACACACCCCCCTGGAAGCCGCCCGGGCAGGGGCCCCGTTGTTCACCGGTCCGCACGTTCCAAATTTCGCCGACATTTACGCCGATCTGACCAGCCAAGGTGGTGTGGAGACGGTCAGCACGCCGCAGGAGCTGGCCGGCGCCATCCTTGCGTTGGATAACGAGCGCGCCGAATCCATGGCGCGCGGCGCCCGCGCGGTGGCTGATGCTGGAGCGCTGGTGTTGAACAACACGCTGGCCGGATTGCGGCCACATTTGCCAGAGCCCGTCTTGGAGCGACACAATGCAGGCGCCTGAATTTTGGAACCACCGCCGCGGGCCAGGCTCATCGCCCGTCACCCGCACGCTCCTGGAACCCCTGAGCTGGATTTACCAGGCCGGCGCCACAGTAAAGGCGAGCGCCGTCAAGCCGTTCCGTCCATCCGCCCCCGTGGTCTGTGTGGGGAACCTCACGCTCGGCGGCACAGGCAAGACCCCGGTGACCATCGCCCTGTTGGAGCGGCTCAAGGCCAAGGGCGTCACCGCCCACGCCCTGACCCGCGGCTATGGAGGGCGCAAGCGCGGCCCCCTTCGCGTCGACGGTGATGTGCATACCTATGAGGACGTCGGCGATGAACCCTTGCTGCTGGCGCGCGCCGGCCCCACCTGGGTCGCCAAGAGCAAAGTCGCCGGCGCACGGGCCGCGGTGCAAGACGGCGCCGAAGTCGTAATTATGGATGACGGTTTTCAGAATCCGACGCTCGTCAAGGACGCCTGCTTTGTGTTGATCGACGCTCAGTCGGGCTTGGGCAATGGACGCGTGTTTCCCGCCGGTCCCTTGCGCGAGGGCCCGCGCGCTGGGTTGCGGCGCGCCGACGCCATCATTGTGATTGGCGAAGACGCCGACATGGACGCTCCGTGGCGCACCCAAGCCCCCACAGGCGTGCCGATTTTGCGCGCCCATTTGGCGCCGCGCGGTCCCTTGCCGCTGGGGCCCGTCTTCGCTTTTGCCGGCATCGCCAGGCCGCAGAAGTTCTTCGACGCGCTCTACCAGGCCGGGGCGGACCTCAAAGCGACCATGACCTTCCCCGACCACCACCCCTTCACCGAAGCCGAGCTGAAGGATGTGCGGGAAAACGCACGCCGCCACAACGCCCTCATGATCACCACGGAAAAAGACTATGTGCGCCTGCCGCGCGATCTGCGGCGGCTGGTGCATTCCTGGCCGGTGGGCGTGGAGTTTGAGGAGCCTGAAAAGGTCGACGCCGTCATCGAAAGGGCGATGGATCGCGCCGCCACCGGCGCCTAACGGCAGCCGCCCTTGATTGCCAGTCCCGCCTCAGCGCAGTAAACCCAAAGCGCAGGAGGGGACATCATGACAATGCCGGAGCAGCCGGATCCGCCAGCGCCGGACACGCCAGAGGACTACATGGCCGCCCGCGCGCTGGCCGGTCGCATTGCCGACTTTTCAACCGAAGAGGCCGTTGAGCGATTTGGCGTCTTGCCCAAGTTGAACGCTGAAGCCTTGCGCGAAGTCTATTTCCAGTTGGACCATGTCACAACGCGCGCCAGCAACGCCGGTCTGATCGTGAGAGGCGCCGATATTGAAGGCGAACTCGACCTCGCCGGCGCCTCAGGCCTTGGCGGCGCCGCCCTGCCCACTTTGGCGCTCGAAGCCTGTGTGATCCGCCAGCGCATGACATTGCGCAACGCGCATATCTACATGCTGTCCTTAGAAGACAGCCAATTTGCCAGCATGGATGGCGATGGGCTGTGGATCGACAGCGACTTTCACTTCGACGGCCTGCGCCCCATCGGCTTCACCGACGCCGTTTTCGACAACGAGGCCGAGGCCATCGAAGCCACAAAGACGGAGTTGGAAGCGGGGCCCGAAGCCTATCTGATCGTCCGTGGCGGGAGAATTGGCGGCAACGTCTATGGCCGCAACGCGCGCCTGCGCGGCGAGAAGTTTGACCCCGACCATAAGCGCAGCGACCGCCACAAACGCCAGTGGCGCTACGCCCTGCGCTTGACCGAATGCCGCATCGGCGGATCGCTGTACCTGTCAGACGGACAACGCGGCATTTACGCCCATGGCGGGATTGTCATCCGCAACAGCACGATTGGCGGCAACATTGTCGCCAGCGGCGCCCATGTGGTCGCCTCGGACGCGTATGCCTTCAGCATCCAAGACAGCGATATTGGCGGCGAGGTTCAGCTGCTCGACGGCTTTAACGCCACGGGGTGTGTGTGTTTACGCCAGGCCCACATCACCGGCTCGGTGCGTTTCGACGGCGCACACCTGCGCGCCTGGCCCGACTTGCCAGCAAAGGTTCGCCGCGAAGAAAAGGTCGTCAATCCAGGCATTTCCCGCGCGGTCGACGCCGAACGGGTCGTGCTCACCGGCGACATGACGTTCGGCACGCCAGAGGACTACCGGCCAACCCATGTACGCGGGAACATCTCGTTGCGCGGCGCGACAATCCAAGGCGACCTCTCCTGGAGCGCGCTGACCATCCAACCCTGCCCAGAAGGCAATGCTGAATATGACCGTCGGGCCGACAGCACGCGCCCCAGCCTGTTCCGGCGGCGTTTCCCGCGGGCGAATGCGGCCTTCTTCAATCTGGAAGCCGCGCAAATCCAGCGCCGTCTTCGCGCCCACCATCTGGTCAACACCGGGCCTTTGATCATCCGTATGCGCGACGCCAGCGCCGCCCTTTTGCGCGACACTTGGAACGCCCAAGACGCCGAAGATCTGTGGTCGAGCCGCGACGAAACCACCGTCGACGAAGCTGCGCCCGAAGAAATAACGGCTTGGGGCGACCAAGGCGTCTATCTGCAAATGGATGGATTCACCTACGCCCTGCCATCTGTTCGGCAAATGGAGCGGAAAAAGCCACGGGTAAAGTTTGACCGCTGGCATGATGTTTTCCGCATCGATAAATTCGTTCACTGGCTTTTGATCCAGATCGCGACACTTTACATTATGTTCCGTGAAGTGGTTCTGGCGGACTATGTTGGTCCTTCGGTCGAGCGGCTGAGTTGGATCCGCAAAGGCCATCCCGATCGCCGGTCAATCTTTGGTTTCCGGCTCTGGCGCATCATCGATCGCAACAGCTTCCGCAGCCAGCCCTACAGCCAAGCCGCACTCGCCCTGAACGACGTTGGACTGGCCGCAGACGCCCGCCGCCTGCTGCGCCGCCAGCAGACCTTGATCCGCAAAGTCGGTCCCCTGATCCAGCGCCCCCATCGCTGGCTGCACGATATCATGTTTGGCTACAACCTCTCTCCGGTTCGCGCCCTGGTCACCCTGACAGTGGCGTTTCTGATCGGCTGGTTTGGCGTATGGCGCGCCAACACCGGCGGCATGCTCGAACTCGACGTGGTGCCCACCGAGCGCATCGATGACGGCCAACCCGCCGCGCCCGCAGCTTATTACGACCGCACGCCCGTGCCATGCGGCGGCGAGATCAACAACGCGCTCTACGCTTTGGATGTGTTTGTACCGCTGGTCGACTTGCACCAAGTGACCGAATGCGAAATCCCGTCCGAACGGATCGCGCTGGCCACCTTGGCTGAAGCGGACGGACAAAGCAGCGCGACCGTCAATGCGTGCCGGGCCATCGATGTCGCCGAAGGCAAAACCGAGTTTCCTGGCGCCGGCGAGATGGCGGTTTTGGCGCGCGCCAACCAGGCCGACTGTGCGGTGACATGGTGGCGACCACCAGACGCGGCGCAGCGCTTGGGCGCACCTGACCGGATCCGCATGAGCCGATCGCTCGAGCCCGTCGCATTGGGCCCCTTGCGGTTTGAGATCGACCAGCCCAACTTTTGGCGCACAGCGCAAGCGGTTTACGCCATGTCCGGATGGGTGTTGTTGTCCTTGACGATCCTGACGTTCACTGGCGTCATGCGACGCACGGGCGCCTAACGCAGACCTGACCAACACGCCACGACCATGATCACTGTCGCCGCATTTTATCGGTTCCACGACTGGCCTGACTTCGCCGATCACCAAGCGGCGCTTCAGCAAACGTGTGACGCCCACGGCGTGTACGGCACCATTCTTGTCGCCAGCGAAGGGATCAACGGCACCATTGCCGGGTCGCCAACCAGCGTCGCCGCCGCCCTCGCCCACATCCGCGCCATCCCAGGCTTTGACGGCCTCGAGCACAAAGCGTCAAGCGCGCCCTCCATGCCCTTCCATCGCATGAAGGTCCGTCTCAAACGCGAGATCGTGACCATGGGCGTGCCCGACCTGAAGCCCATGCACACCGTGGGCGAGTACCTCGATCCTGAGGCGTGGAATGCGCTGATCACCGAGCCCAATGTGGCGGTCATCGACGTGCGCAACACCTACGAGATCGCCATCGGCGCGTTTGAGGGCGCGATTGACCCAAAAACCGAGAGCTTTCGCGACTTTCCCGAATGGCTGAAACAGTTCCGAACCACCCGCCCTGACGCTAAGCTCGCCATGTATTGCACAGGGGGTATTCGCTGTGAAAAGGCAACATCACTCGCGCTTGCATATGGCGCAAAAGATGTCTTCCACCTTAAAGGCGGCATTCTCAAATATTTGGAAAATACGCCGAGCGTCGATCTCTGGCGGGGTGAATGTTTTGTCTTTGATCAACGGGTATCAGTCGGACCTCAACTCAAAACCGGCAGTTATGATCAATGCCACGCCTGCCGCCGCCCGATCAGCGCCCACGACAAAGACCATCCGGCCTATGTCGAGGGCGTGTCGTGTCCCCATTGCATCGGCGAGTTTGCCGGTGCGGACCGCGCGCGGTTCGCGGAGCGCCAACGCCAGGTGGAGCTGGCCGATTCACGCGGCGTGCAGCACATTGGGACAAGTCCGAACACCACAAAGCCCTGATGCCTGAGCCTGCAACCGCCTCGCTGCCGATCCTTTACTCCTTTCGCCGGTGCCCGTTCGCCATGCGTGCGCGCATGGCGCTCTACGCCGCGGGCATTTCGGTTGAGCTGCGTGAAGTCGCGTTGAAAGCCAAACCGGCGGCCATGCGCGCCGTCTCACCCAAGGCCACCGTACCCGTCCTCGTCACCCCAGCCGCCGAGATACTTGAAGAAAGCCTCGACATCATGGCGTGGGCGTTGGAGGCGAACGACCCGAACAACTGGCTTGCGCCCGATCATGCGGACATGCGCGCCCTCATCGACCACGTCGATGGCCCCTTTAAGCATCATCTTGATCGCTACAAATACGCCACGCGCTATGACGACGCGGACGCCGAACAGCACCGCGACAGCGGCCTGGCCATCCTCACAACACAGATCGCCCAACGCTTGATCGCCAGCCCCCACCTGTTCGGGATTCAGCCCAGCCTGGCGGACATCGCCATTTTCCCGTTCGTCCGGCAGTTTCGCATCGCCGATCCAAACTGGTTCGACGCCCTCGACACGCCACAGCTCCACAGCTGGCTGTCGGGACATATGCAAAGTCCCCTGTTCACAGCGATCATGGGCAAGCACGAACCCTGGCGGCCCGGTGAGGAGCCCGTCGTGTTTCCTCCCCAACCTGTCCAACCTCCATCGGCGGCGTGAGCAATGGTTGTCCATCAAACCAAGAATTTTGGCGCCCGCTTTGTGGGTTGGCTCTACGACACGTACGGCGCCGCGTTTCGGGCCTTACCGGTTGAGCGCGCGTCCGCCTTAGGCGGCGCCATTGTGCGCACGCTCGGTCCGCGAACGCGCTATCACCACGTGGCGCGAACCAATCTGCGCCTCGCCTTCCCCGACCTGAGCCCTGACGCCGAACGCGGCCTGCTGGCCGAACAATGGGACAATTTCGGCCGCCTGGTGGGTGAGTTCCCCCATCTGGACGCCTTCGCCATTTACGATGACGAACCGCGCATTGAAGTCGCCGGCGCAGAACGTCTCGACACCATCATCAATGACAAAAAGGGAGCGGTGTTGATCTCAGGGCATTTTGCCAATTGGGAAGTCATGGCCATGGCGATTGTGCATCGCGGCGTGCCGTGCCGCATCACCTACCGCCCAGCGAACAACTACTTCATCGACAAGCGCATCATCGACCAACGCACCGCCTACGGCATCAAGCTCCACGCCTCAAAGGGCCGCGAAGGCGGGATGAGTTTGCTGCGCGCACTGGCCAAAGGCGACGCCATCGCCTTGATGAACGACCAAAAATACAATGAAGGCATCGCCGTGCCGTTCTTTGGCGAGCCCGCCTACACCGCTGACGGTCCGACCCGGTTGGCGCGCAAATACAACTGCCCGCTGATCCCCATGAGCGTTCGCCGCCTGCCCCATGCGCGGTTTCGTGTGACGGTGCACCGCCCCATCCCGCATGACACCGCGCCCAACGAAAATGAGGCCGTCGCCAACACCGTGTTGCGCATCAACCAGTTTGTCGAAGACCGGATCCGCGAAGCGCCGGCCGAATGGTTCTGGGTGCACCGGCGTTGGCCCAAGCCGCTCTACAAACGCGCCAAACGCTAGGCGGCCGCGCGCTCAATACTGGCTGGCCCGCCCGTGGATGAGAAGCTGACCGACGGCGCAGCCTCCATCGCACGCCGACAAATGGCCAACCCTTCGCCAAGCGCCTTGGCCCGCCAGGTTGGCGAAGAAGGTGCAAACGCCTCGCGCAATGCGCGCTTCGCCCAAAAATGGTCAGCCAACGGAGCGCCCCAATGGTGCGCCTGGTTTTCCGCCCGCAAGGCGCGCACCAAGTTCACAGCGCGCTGCGCCCCAAACACAGCGGTGGCGAACGTGTAGGATACGCCGGGCAACAGGCTCTGCGCCCACGCTCCCAATTCACCGGGCGTCTGATCTGCGCGACAGATGCGCCCCGCGCCGAACCGCCGCGACAGCTCAACCAGACGCGGCGGTGACAGATCGCCCCCGCTCGGACGGATCAGCGCCGGTCCCCCGATCTGACGCACGCCCATCCGCAAATCCAAATGCAGCACATCCTCTGCCGGTCGCACCCACGAAGCCAGCTGCTCATCCAACACCGCCTGTGTCGCTGACGCGCGGTGACCGCCGAAAAACAGTCCCGTGGGATGCTCGTATTGAGCCGACGTCATGAGGTCCTCAACGGCCGCGCCGCCATGCGCCAAGGCCTCCTGCGCCCCATCACCTGCCCGGTGTGCACGCCAGGCCGCAGACCACCGGGCCGCGCCGAGATGCGCCCACACGGGATCGACACGACGCGGCGCACGTTCCGGCGCCAGCCAACCGGCCGCACGGGCATAGTGTTCAGGCGTCGCCGGGCGCATCGCCCCTTCTGCGAAGAAGCTCGAGGCCAAATCGACATTGTCCTCATTGACCCGCCGCCCCCACGCAAAGCCGTAGGGATTGAGCGCGTGCACCAGCACCACAGTCACCTCACCGGCCGTGGCCAGCCAGGTCGCATCATGGAGCAACGCCAACTGCACCGCAGAGCCAAGATACCCCTCAACCCCGCCAAGCCCACTCGACACCACAATGGCGCGCCCAGCCCCCAAGGAGCGGCGCACACCCACATCAACACTCAGCGGTTCGCCCGTCGGCCCAACCTGCCCGATGGGATACCGTTCATGCCGAAAACCTGCAGGACGCAGCGCCTCGACGAAGCGAGCGCGCGCCTCGCGATACGATGGCGCGAAACACGTGTTCCAATCCATGGATCCAGACCCTCATCCAACATGTGTGGCGAGGGGTCCTAGCACACAGATTGGTGCAAGTGCGAACACGCTTTGTTGCAGCGCAAAAGAGACCAGATCGTTCAGCCTAGGGTCATCGACACTAAGGCTCGAAACAGGCGGCAAGAGCTCCTGCATATGCGTTAAACGCCAGTGTTTGTGGCGACTCTTCGATGACATAAGCATTATGGCGCACATCGCCCGCCCCAAAAGCATCATCATTCAGGGCCACCAAGAGCGCTGGGTCAATCCAATAACGATCGTTGTACTTCACGCCCCAATGCAAATGAGGCCCAGTCGACCGCCCGGTTGAACCAATGTCGCCCAACAACTCGCCTTGTTCCACGATCATGCCGGGTGTCACCGAGACTTTACTCATGTGCATGAACACACTGACCAGGCCTTGACCATGGTCAAGAAACACTGTCCCGCCCTCAAAAAACAGATTGGGGTCGGCCAGGGTCACCACGCCGCCAGCCGGCGCCACAATCGGCGTCCCCACGGGAGCGGCGATATCGATGCCCCAGTGCGTGCCCGGCCGGTCTTCTCGGCCGTTATAAATGCGCTGTGAGCCATAAACCCCTGACCGCCGCCCCTCGGACGGCAGGATGAACCCATCAAGAAAAAATGAGCCCACCGAGGGCGCTTCAAAGGCGGCGCGCTTCAAATGGCTCGCCATACAGATATGCGCCAGCTCGACCTCATTGTAAGAGCTCCCAGCGCGCCGCACATTATCAATGCGGCTGATCGGATAGTCTTGCGCCGCAACGTCAAACACAATCGGCTCAGCGCCCGCAGCGTCCGCTGTGATGGTGACCGAGGGCCCGGTATCACGAGGCAAGCCGATCACGGCCCAGCCATCCGGACCCGCCGTCGCGGCCACAGACCCATCAAGCGAAACCGCAACGCCTGGAACGGTGCGGCAAACTGCGACCCCGCCTTGAACGGCTTGAACCGCAGGACACGAGAGGCCGGTCTGTTGGGCCAAGGCGACCGAACCCAGTCCCGACAAACATGCCAACGCAGCGCCAACACGACACGCCGCATTCAGCCACACCTTCATCATGGCGCGATCCTCCATAGGTCCGGTTACTTCGCTTGATTCAATTCTTGCCAGCGCTGGAGCGCGGTTTGCGCATCACAATACGCCTCCTGCAAGGCGACGTTCCAATACCGCAGCGAAGCCAGCGGAATGGGTTTGCCGGTCACCGCACAGCGAACGAACGAACCATCTGACACGACTTCCAGCTCATTGGGCTTGTAGCGCAACAGAGCCTCGCGCGCATTGATCATGTCCATGCTCACCGTCCTTCTGGCCTCTCCACAACGCTTATGACCTAAAACAGGCTGCCCTGGCCATCATCCTTATTGCGTTTGCCTGCGCGCCGCGCCCGCCTTTGCGAGTCAACGACCGCACTGCGTCGGCCATCAGCAAACTCCAACATGATGGCTTCTTTGGCCCGCAACGCCGATGACGACCGCGCCAAGCTACCATCGGCTCGCTGAACAAGAGCGTAACCACGCCCCAAAACCGCCTTGGGGTTCAACGCCTCCAGCCGAGCCGAAAGGGCGGCGACCGAGCGCGCCCGCATCTCAAGACCGCGACGCACATCGCGCGCCGAGCGCTCCGCCAATTCATCCACACGGCGCGCGCGCTGGGTCACATCGCGGGCCAAGGCCTGCGGCTGCAAGCGCCCCGACAGGCGTTGGAACCGAATGGCGGCGTTGTCCGTCGCGCCCTTCAGCGCACTGCGCAGCCGCGCGCCAACCGCATCGAGGCGCTGGGACCGCAAGCCGAGCAGATCATCGGGTCGCGGCAGCCCGCGCACGGCCGCGCGGAGCGCGCTGCGCCTGCGTTCAACATCATTGCCCAGTGCGCCCACCAATCGTCCGCCCAAGACGTTCACTTGGCTCACCAAATCAGCCCGCACGGGCACGGCCATTTCCGCAGCGCCCGTTGGCGTCGGCGCGCGCACATCAGCAGCCAGATCCAGCAACGTCCAATCGGTTTCGTGACCGACCGCAGAGATCAACGGAATGCTCGACAACGCCGCCGCGCGCACAACCTGTTCTTCGTTAAACGCCCACAGATCCTCAAGCGAGCCGCCGCCGCGCGCGACGATCAGCGTGTCTGGACGCGGCGCGTCGCCCTCGCCCGTCAGACCATTAAAGCCATGGATCGCCGCTGCGACTTGGTCGGCGGCTTGCTCGCCTTGCACCAACACCGGCCACACCAACACCCGCATGGGATAACGATCTGTGATGCGGTGCAGGATGTCGCGAATGACCGCGCCGGTCGGCGACGTCACAACGCCCAACACCCGCGGCAAGTAGGGCAAACGCGCTTTGCGCTCGGCGGCGAACAATCCTTCTTCGGCGAGCTTGGCCTTACGCGCCTCCAAGAGCGCCATGAGCGCGCCCACCCCCGCCGGGGCCATGCTGTCGGCGATCAACTGGTATTGCGACCGCCCCGGATAGGTGGACAGCCGGCCATCAATGACGACCTCCAAACCCTCTTCGGGGCGAAACGACAAGCGCGCCGCCGAGCCCTTCCACATCACCGTGGCGATCACAGCGCGATCGTCTTTCAGATCCGCGTACACATGCCCCGACTTGGCGATGGTGACGCGACCAAGTTCGCCGCGGACCTTAACGCGACCATAGGCGTCCTCTATGGGCCGCTTTAGCGCGCCAGCAAGCTCGTAAACGGTCAATTCAGGCGCATTGCTGGATGCGCGCGCCTCGCCGGGCGCGATCGCACCCGGCGAGTCCGCGGGAAGGGGCTGAGCCGATGTCATAGTCAAAAGGTAGGATCGATTCGCCGCCAGCGCATCTCATCGCGCACAGCCGACTTGACGGGCGAGCGCGTGCGCACCACTCCCTTGCGCATGAACATTCTGATTATCGGCGGCGGCGGCCGCGAACACGCCCTGGCGTGGAAACTCGCCCAAAGCCCAGACGTCACAGCGCTCACGGTCGCACCGGGCAACGCCGGGTGTGACGCCATCCCGCTGGTCACAGGCGGAGCCAGCGCCACGCGCCCCATCAACCCGCGCGATCTCGACGCCGTTTGCGCCGCCGCCAGCGACCTTGCGGCGGACTTGGTGGTCATCGGTCCGGATGATCCGCTGGCGGACGGCTTGGCCGACCGCCTGCGCGCACTGTCCATTCCAACATTCGGGCCGAGCCGCGCGGCGGCCAAACTGGAATGGTCAAAGAGCTTCGCGAAAGCCTTCATGGCCCGTCACGCCATTCCAACCGCGGCCCATGGCGTCTTCACAGATCCCGTCGCGGCCAAAGCCTTCCTCAATGACCTCGCCCCGCCCTACGTCCTGAAAGCCGACGGTCTGGCCGCCGGAAAAGGGGTGGTCATCGCCGACGATCGCCAAACAGCCGAGCACGCCATCGAAACCATGCTCGCCGGACAGTTCGGCGAGGCGTCCAAAACACTGCTCATCGAAGAGTTCTTGCCAGGCCAAGAGGCCAGCGTGTTCGCTCTCACCGACGGCGAGACGTTCCGCCTTCTGCCCGCAAGCCAAGATCACAAGCGGGCGTTTGACGGCGATCAGGGGCCCAACACCGGCGGCATGGGCGCCTATTCGCCCACGCCGGTCGTCGACGCCGCGGTCCTCGCCGCCATCAGCGACACCATCATCGCACCGACCATCGCGGGCCTCGCCGATGAAGGCGCGCCGTTCGTCGGCGTGCTCTATGTGGGAGTGATGCTCACGCCGTCGGGGCCCAAAGTGGTGGAATTCAACGCCCGCTTCGGCGACCCCGAAACCCAAGTGCTCTTGCCGCGCCTGCAGTCTGACCTCGCGCCCCTTCTGTTGGCTTGCGCGACGCAAGAACTGGCGCGCGCGCCGGCTTTGGCCATCGATCCACGCGCCGCTGTGACGGTCATCCTGGCCACAAACGGCTATCCGGGAGCCTACCAGAAGGGCTCGATCATCCAAGGCGTCGAGGCGGCCCAAGCGCTTGATGAGGTGTTGGTGTTTCACGCTGGGACCCAGCGCGACGACCAGGGCGTTTTGCGCGCCAACGGCGGACGGGTGCTCAACATCAGCGCGCTCGGAGACACGGTTGAGACGGCGACGGCGCGCGCCTATGCTGGCGTCGATGCGATTGATTGGCCTGAGGGATTCTGCCGTCGTGACATCGCCTGGCGCGCGTTGACAGCCACAAAGTCAACTGGATAGCGTGAAACAAAAATTGAACAGGGGGACGACATGCCAAAGATCTGGATCGCGATGGCCCTGTGTCTGGGGATCACACTTTCGGTCGCCGCCCAGGACGACGCCAGCCCCGACACGGTGATCCACGCCGGCGTGCTGATCGCCATCCCCGGCGAGCAACCCTTGCAGGAGCGCTCCATTCTGGTGAGCCAGGGCATGATCGTCGATGTGGTCCAGGGGTATGTCGAGCCAGAAGGCGCCCAGATCGTCGACCTCACACAGGCCCATGTGTTGCCCGGTCTGATCGACTCCCACGTTCATCTGACAAGCGAACTCGGCCCGCAAAGCCGCCTACAGACCGTGACGTATTCGGACGCTGATTTCGCCCTGCTGGGCGCCCGCCACGCCCGCACGACCCTCATGGCGGGCTTCACGACCGTGCAAGACGTCGGCGGGCGTGGGGAAGACGCCATCTTTGCTCTGCGTGACGCCATCGAACGCGGCGATGTGGTCGGCCCTCGCGTCCGCGCCTCGGGTATGACGGTCACTCCATCCGGTGGGCATGCCGATGCGCGCAACGGGTGGTCGCCGGGTGTCGCGCGGACGCTCCACCGCGATTCAATCTGCAACGGACCCGATGATTGCCGGCGCGCGGTGCGCGAGCAGATTCGCCGCGGCGCCGATGTGATCAAAATCACCGCGACGGGCGGTGTGCTGTCCAACACCGGCGCGGGCGTTGATCAACAATTCACCCTGTCTGAACTGGAGGCCATCGTCGACGCTGCACGCATGATGGGGCGCAAGGTCACCGCGCACGCCCATGGCAAAGCGGGCATCGAAGCCGCCTTGCGCGCCGGCGTCGCCTCAATCGAACACGGCACCTACCTTGATGAGGACACCATCGCACTGTTCCGCGAGTACGACGCGGTGCTCGTCCCAACGGTGCTCGCTGGCGTCACCGTGGCGGAATATGCCGAAACCCAGACATTCCTCACCCCGTTCCAGCGCGAAAAGTCCCGCCAAGTCGGCCCGCAAATGCTCGCCATGTTGGATCGAGCCTACAATGGCGGGGTCACCATCGCGTTCGGCACCGATTCCGGCGTCTCGCGGCACGGGAACAACGCCCGCGAGCTTGAACTCATGGTCCAGGCAGGCATGACGCCAACAGAGGCCATCACGGCGGCGACCGTCACAGCCTCAGAACATGTCGGCCTCGCCGAATTGATCGGCACCATCGAAACGGGCAAAGCGGCCGACATCATCGCCGTGGACGCCGACCCACTCACGGACGTGAGCCAATTGCGCGATGTGGACTTCGTGATGAAGTCGGGTGTGATTCACAAATCACCCCAAGGTTAGACGTCGGCGACTTCGTCAACCCGAGCCCGGCGGCCAACCGGCAAATTCAGGCGAACACCGCGACACCGAGCGGCGCCAACAACGCCGCGCCCACCGTCAACTCAAAGACCGCGCCGCCCAAATTGTAGCGTGTCACAGCGCCGTCGCGCGCCGCAAAGATCCAGCGCACCACGCCAAGAACAACCCAGCCCGTCCCGACCGCGCCAACCGCAGCCGCCGCCTCCAACCTCAAATCACGATCGAGCGCACTGACGCCGAGCCAAATCAACGCTCCGGCATGCAAGCCGACGAACCACCCCCCATAGTTGGCGCGCAGTTCGGCGCGCCCTTCAGCGCGATCCGGCGCGGGCTGCAGCCTCACAAACCGTCCCACCCAATCGGGGTTGAACAGCGCCATCAAACCCAGTCCGAGACCCAGCAAGCTCGCCAGTCCCGCGAATCCCATCGCAATGCCCATAAGCCCCCCTACCGCTTCGCCCGGGCGCCCGCGCCTAGTCGGCCGTCAACCGCAACAAAGCGGGCGCATCCCGCCAACTGTAGCCAACCAAGGGCACCTTCGCGCCAGCCATCGTGATGTTGCGTTGCTCAGACAGCTCGCCGCCCATGGCGCGATAAAAGCCGCGACCGTTGGCGTTGCCGGCGACACACCACGCCCCAAGGTCAAACAAGCCGCGCCGAACCAGATGGCGCGCACATTCGCTAAGCAAGGCGCGCCCCACACCCCGCTTTTGCCACTCGGGCAGCACGTAGAGCATGTAGACCTCACCGTCCCAGACGCCATGGGAGGCCCTGGCGAGCCCAGCCCACGCAAACCCGGCCGGCTGTCCATCGCAATCGGCGAGCAACACCTGGCTGTCGCGCTCGCCCGTCAGGCTCAGCCCGCGGGCGATGAGGTCCCGCCACCCCTCACGTTCGATGATGCCCTGCTCCAACGCGGCCGGCGGCAGCGCGCCGCGATACGTCGCAATCCACGTCCGGCAGTTGAGGTCCGAGAGCAAATCGGCGTCATCGGACGCGGCCAGCCGAATGGTGACGCCTCGGCTCCTCATGTCCGTCTCGCTTGAAAAAACCGCCGCAACAACGCCGCCGACGCTTCGGCCTCAACACCAGAGACGACTTCCGGGCGCCAATGGCACGTTGGTTGATCAAACACCTGGGCGCCGTGAGCCACCCCGCCGCCTTTCGGGTCCGAAGCCCCGTAGATCAACCGGCCGATCCGCGCCAGGGAAATGGCGCCCGCGCACATGGCGCAGGGCTCCAAGGTGACCGCCAGCCACAGCCCGGTCAAACGGTAGTTTTTGACCGCGCTCGCCGCGGCGCGCAACGCAACGATTTCGGCATGGGCCGTGGGATCATGCGTGCCGACACACGCGTTCGCCGCCACCTCGACGACCGCGCCGCCTCCTGATGCATAAGGGTCGAACACCACCGCCCCGACGGGCACTTCACCAGCCTGCGCCGCGTCTGCAGCCGCCGCCAAAGCCAGCTGCATCAACGCATTGTCACTCACGGGTCCTTCGATTGCGCTGCGCGCACCGCCCAGAGCCAAAGCCGGCGTGGATCCGTGCCGCGCCCCCACGCCTATCCGGGCTCACTCACCTGACTGGGACGGACGACAGGCTCGGCCTCGTCAGGCTCGTCCGGTGCGGCCGGTGTTACGGCGACCGCTTGAACCAAAGACGCCGCCGCCTTCTCCATACTGGCCTTGATGGTCTCCAGCCGCTCGCGACGCAAGGCGAGCGCATCAGCGAAGTCGCCCATCAGCTTTGACTCAGCTGGGTCACGACTGAGATCCGCCATGGCGATCCACAACGCGCCCTGGACGATTTGCTCCTTGGCGTGTTCGGGCATGGATTTCGCCTCTTTGCGCAAATCGTGAAGCAAGGGCTTGGCGTCCTTCTTAGCAGCGGCAATGGCGGCCTTGGCCCGGCTGGGCGCGACAGGCACGCCGCGAAAGCGTAACGCCATCGCCCGCACCATTTCCACCTCAGCCTCAGCGGCGTGTCCATCTGCAGCCGCCATCGCCGCCGCGGCGCGAACAAACAACACGTCGATCACTTTCTCGTCAGTCGCACGCGGTCCCCGCCGAATGGCCTTCGCCACTTGGCCCATCCAGCCCAACCCCATCTGGACAAAGCCGACACCTGCAATCACCGCACCAGCCGCCAGCCCCGCTTCATTATCGATGAGCGACGTCTTCACCCACGTCGGCAGCCGATCGACAATCTCGCTCGCCTGCGGCGCCATCCACGTCGCCCCGGCCAATCCCGCACCCAGCAGCATGTTGGCGATGCCAGCCACATTCCCCTCCCTCCGCAGCGCGCCCGACAAGGACAGCGCCCGCAATTCGCTTTATGACGGATGCACAACGGACCGCAAGCGAGGCAAGAACATGGCGACAGCGCCCCCAAGCCGCAGCGACGACACCGGCGAACGCATCGCCAAGGTGCTCGCTCGCGCCGGCGTCGCCTCCCGTCGCGACGCCGAAAAACTGATTGCGCAAGGCCGCGTCGCGGTCGACGGCCAGCGCCTGGACACCCCAGCCCGGCGTGTCTCACCCGATCAGACCATCACAGTCGACGGCGAGCCCATCCCTACCATTCAAGCCACGCGTCTGTTCCGGTTTCACAAACCGACCGGCGCCCTGGTCACCCGCCGCGACCCCCAAGGACGCCCCACCGTGTTTGAGATGCTCGAGCCCGATCACCGCCAGCTGATCGCGATCGGGCGTCTCGACCTCAATTCCGAAGGTCTTTTGCTGTTCACCAATGATGGTGAGCTCGCACGCCGCCTCGAGCTGCCAGCGACGGGCTGGACCCGGCGCTACCGCGTGCGCGCCTACGGTCGTCTTGAAAGCACGGCGGTCGACAAGCTTGCCAAGGGCGTGCGCGTTGACGGTGAACGCTTCGGCGCCATTGCCGTGTCGCTAGAGCGCCAACAAGGCGCCAACGCCTGGCTGACTGTAACGCTCCGGGAGGGGAAGAACCGTGAAGTGCGCCGCGCACTCGAAGCGGTCGGCCTCAAGGTCAACCGGCTCATTCGCATCGCCTACGGCCCGTTTCAATTGGGCAAACTCGCCTCGGGCGCCATCGAAGAAGTGCCGCCCAAACAAGTGCGCGAACAGCTTGGCTCCAGCCTAGGACCGCAGCCGGCCGCAACACGCCGGACAACCCGGCGCGCCAACGCGCCCTCCGGCGATTAACCGAATGCGGTATCCGTAAGCGGCTCAGACCCGGGCCCGCCCAACGCCTCTTGAGCCAGCGCAATGGCCTGCGCGATCGCCCGCGCTTCGGCCTCATCCGCCTCCGGCGTTGGGTCACCGGGCGCGGCGGCCGCACCGCGCTCCGTCACCTGGGAGGCGGAGCTTTGCTCTTCGACCAAGGTCTGAACGGCGACGGGGTCGTCAGTGAACGCCGCTGCAACGCTAAAGGCGTCATCGCCCGACAGCGGCGCCAAACCGCCGGAATCACCGCCCAAGGCCGTGATCACATCGCCATAGCCGGGTGAGGGATCAGGCGCAGGTCGCCGGTCGTCATCGACCGCTTGGCCACTCACCGCAGCGCCAACGTCAGCCCGTTCAGATTGCAACGCAGCCTGTGCGCCAGCCGACAAGTCCACCACCGCCACGGGCGCGTTGGCGCGCTCAGCCTGCGCGTTGGGCGCACTGGCCGCCGCAGCTTGGGAGGCCGCGCGAGCTTGCTGGGCATTCACTTCCGTCGTCGCAGATCCAAGAGCCGGCGTGATCAGGCTTTCTACCATGGCGTCGCCCCGTACCGTTTGGGCGGGTAAAACGCCAAGCGCGTTCACCTTCGCCGCCCATCACCAAGAGCGTTTCTTATGCAGCAGCGACGTTCAAACGACGTTGAAGTCCGGCCAGTGAAGTCCGGCCAGTTACCAAATCGGCTGGCGGGCCGCGATCGTTGCGAGATGGGAGACGACAACCCCGAGCCACGCGGTCAGAAACGCTCCGTTGGCATAGGCGAACAACCGCCGCGCCTTCGCAAAATGCCCGCCGAGATTCTCCAGAAAATTATCATGGATCAGGAAGGCCTTCATGCCTTCCAACTGGTAGGCCGGCATACCGGTCTCGATTTGATCGCGCGCCGCATCGAGCCAACCAAAGTGACGCATGGCGCGCGAAAACCGCCGCCGTCGCGCGTCATTGATGGCCGCCTTGTCGTTGTCGTCGGGCATCAAAGCGGCCAAACGGGCAAACTCGGTATCCACTTGCAAATCGGCAAACGACTCCGCCATCCGCCGCTTGATCGACGCCACATAGTCCCTGAATTCCCGGCGCTTACCCGCGATCAGGGTCTTGAGCTGCGGGTGTCCGGCAAAGTCCAGAGCGTTCATAATGTCGAGCGTGGGGTGGGGCTCGGGCCCCTCGGCGCGCAGAGCGTCTTTGACGGCGTCAAAATCGTCCTGATTGGCCCCAGGATTACGGCAAAACTCTCGGACGATCCCGGTGCACCGCGCCAGGAAAATCGCGCGATCATTGCTCGCCGCCGAGACGATCTGGTCCCGCCATTCTTCGTAGCGCATACGCGCCATCAGGTTCTTGCCGACAAACTCCAGCGTTTGGGTTTGCGCCCGGTGCGCCGTGGCGTCATCGCTCGCCCGCGCCAGATAAAGCCCCATCGCGGCGAACGACAACACAATCACGCCGAGCTGGGAGACCGGGCCGAACAAGCCGGAAATCCCCGCCAGCAAACCGCCTTCGCCGCCATGGCCCATACCCCACCACGACAGCACCAAAACGCCCTGGAGCACGAGCACGCTCACGACAATCCAGCGCAACAGCGCCGCCGCCCCAGACAGCCGCACGCGCAGATCGCCCGCCGCCGAATTGTGAACCGCCAAAGCTGCGTTGGCGAAATCGGCGCGCCAAAACGCCTGCGCCCCCAATTCCTGTGGTTGGTCCATCTTGAGCCGCCGCCCCCTTTACGCTGTGTTGCAGCTTCCTTGTGAACGAGCGCACGCTTGAGCGCCAGCAGGAGAAGGGTGCAAAATGCGCATCGTCGGCGGCAGGCTCAAGGGTCGTGCGCTCTCAGCGCCCCCCGGAGAGCAAACGCGTCCAACCTCCGATCGCACGCGCGAAGCGCTTTTCAACATCCTTGAGCACGCTAGCTGGGCTCCGCCCCTTGAGGGTGCGCGCGTGATGGACCTGTTCGCAGGGTCTGGCGCCTTGGGGTTTGAAGCGATGTCGCGCGGAGCGTCGTTCGGCTTGTTTGTCGACACCAGCGCCAGCGCCCGCGGCGCCATTCGCGACAACGCCGAAGCGCTGAACTTGTTGGGCGTGGCCAGGATCCACCGGCGTTCAGCCACCGCGCTCGGCGACAAACCCACAGGCCTCGGCCCACCCTTCAGCTTGGCCTTCCTCGATCCGCCCTACGCCCAAGCCGACACGCTCATCCCAGCCACGATCGCCGCACTCATCACGGGCGCCTGGCTCCAGGACCACGCCATGATTGTGATCGAACACCCCCACACCTGGAGCGCTGATGAGTTGGATGACGCCCTGGCGCACGACACGCGCCGGTACGGCGCCGCCTCAATCAGTTTTCTGTCGCCACGCCCCCGCAACACCAACCCGCTCGCCCCATGATCATCGCTTGACCTGTGTGGGAGTAGCCGGCGGGATCCATTGCATGGCGTCTCCAGGGATCGCACCCGGTCCCGCAGTCGAAACGTTTGGAGGCGCGATTTCAGCAATACCGAGGCTAAATTGAGAGCCCAGCAGCCTCAAACACCACGAGGCATCTGCGTAACTGTACGTGCGACAAAATGCATACTAAAAGTATGCATATGACAGGCGTACAGCGTTAGGGGTGTTCAAGACATTGACCTGAAAACGGAGGGGTACCCCAACATGTCGTATCTGAAGCCCGCCCTTATTGGGGCCCTATGCGCCCTCGGGGTCGCAGTCCCGTCACTCGCGCAAGAGCGCGGTGACTTCATCATTCGCGGTCGTATCATTGGCGTGTTGCCGGACGAAGGCGCCACGATCACGCCGATCAACGGGACCGTCGAAATCTCCGACGAATTCGTGCCAGAACTCGACTTCACGTACTTCATCGCCAACAATGTGGGCATTGAGGTGATCGCAGCGATCGCGCCCCACGACGTGAAAGCCGTCGACACCATGTTGGGTGAAGTCGACCTAGGCGATGTCACCTTGCTGCCGCCGACAGTCACGTTGCAGTATCATTTTCCCGTCACGCCAAAGCTGCGGATCTATGGCGGGGTCGGCGCCAACTTCACGGCGTTCTTTAACGAGGATTTGCCATCGGATTCTGGACTCGTCAGCATTGACTACGATGAATCATTCGGCTTTGCCCTGCAAGCCGGCCTTGATTACATGATCAATGACAAATGGATGATCAATCTTGATGTGAAACGAGTCGACATCAACCCCGATGTGCCCATCGATGCCGGAGAGTTGGGCATCGTCACAGCGGACGTCGATATCGATCCTTACATTGTCGGCGTCGGGATTGGCCGCAAATTCTAAACCCCGACTCCACACAGTCATCAGCCCTGCACGCCGGTCATCCGACGTCGTAGGGCTGATTTTATGGCCGCTCGGCGTGGCGCCGAGCTCAATACGCGTCATAGGCGTGCCATGCGCCTTCTGCGTCCTGACACGCGGTGAAGGTGGACCAGCCGCGTTCGCCGCCGACGATCACGTCCTGGCGGATCTCACGACACGGCAGGCCGTTTTCGTCCTCACCGAGGCGCAACACCTCCACCTCGCCCGAGGAATCGTCGACATACCAGCGGATCAACTGCCCCGGCTCAGCATAGGTCGCGTCGATTAAGGCCTGTTCGTGAGCGCGCAACTGGCTCTCGGTCATAAAGCCGGCAATGTCGAGCATGGCGGGCGTCAAACCGATCCACGGCCAGGCATAGCTGACGTCGTGAATGTAGCCAAAGCCAGTGTAGACGGGGCCATAGTCGCGCACGAACACCACGTTCGGCCGCGGCGCATGCACATAGCGGGGCCGATGCACAACAATCGGATGCACCCGGTAGCTCGGCAACAACACAATACTGCGACGAATCACGGGTCGGTGGAACCGGATCACCAAGTGATCGCGTGCGTGCCGGTGGCGAGCGCGGAAGTCGTTGCGCGGCCGATGATGAGCGTAATGCCCGCCTCCGCGCCGGCGACGGTGATCGACATGCCCTCGCCCGCGATTGCGGTGGGCGAAATCGCGCGGACCACCCCGGTCGATCACATGATCGCGGTCACGGCCGCGATTGCGCCCATGGTCCCGATCGCGTCCGCGGTTGCGGTTACCAGCGTCACGATCACCAGGGCCGCGATTGCGTCGAAAATCGCCCCCGCCATGACCAGGTCCGTCATCAAAACCGCGCTCACGCCCGCCGCCAGGACCGCGACCGCCCCGACCAGGCCCATCGCGCCGCGGACCCTCGCGAAACTCACCGCCCCCGCGCCGACCATCGCCCCCGCGCCGGCCTCGCTCAAAGGCCCCACCCGACTGGCGCGGTTGAACCCGAGAGCCCTGGCCGCCCGTGCGCTGGCCCATGCCAAACTCATGAATATCCCGCCGGTTGCGCAAGGCTGCGCCGCCATTGCGGGCTGGATCGCGCAGCTCAACGGGCGGACGATTGCCCCGCCGGTCACTATTCTCCGACCGGTCTCGCCGTTCTCGTTCCTGCGCAGCCGCGTGCCCGGCGGTCATCACCACCGCCAGCATCATACACGCCAGAACGCCCCACATCGCTCTGGCTTGAACAGTGTTTGTCATCAGGTCCGGTCCTCCCATGACCGTCCCCGTCCTCAGTGTCAAACGTGCCAGGCGCCCCCCGCAATTGCAAGCGCACGTGCTGACGCCTTGGATCACATTGGCTAAAGTGAAGGTGATCGTGCCGGAGATTCGCCCCTTCCTGACTGGCTTCCTGAGCCAGTGGCATCCTTCCCGTTTCACGCTTGGCGGGCGGGATTATGTGTGCGCCGAGCAATACATGATGCATCACAAGGCGCTCTTGTTCGACGACCAGCGCGCAGCCCAGGCCATCCTCGCCAGCAACCAGCCCGCCGATCACAAACGTTGGGGACGCCAGGTCCGCGCGTTTCGTCCCGAGGTTTGGGAGGTCCACAAAGTGGCGATCGTCACCGCGGCCAACCGGGCCAAATTCAGTCAAAACCCCGGTTTGCGGAAAAAGCTATTGGCGACCGGCGACGCCATCTTGGTGGAGGCCAACCCGCGTGATCAGGTTTGGGGCGTGGGCCTTGAAGCGCGCGCGCCAGAAATCCAAGACCCCCGTCAATGGCGCGGTGAAAACCTGCTGGGTCAAATCCTCATGCAGGTCCGTGCTGAACTGGCCGCAGACACGCACGACTAACGCCTAGCGGCGACCAAACAGCTTCTCAATGTCCCCGCGTTTCAGCTCAACATAGGTCGGCCGACCGTGATTGCATTGTCCCGAATGCGGCATCGCTTCCATGTCGCGCAACAATGCGTTCATCTCCGCGGCCGTCAGTCGGCGCCCGGCGCGCACAGAGCCATGGCAAGCCATCGTCGAACACACCGCCTCCAACTGCTCAACCAAGGAAAGCGCAGCATCATACTCGGTCAGGTCATCCGCCAGATTGCGCACCATGGCGGGGATGTCACAAACGCCCAGCAAAGCTGGCGTTTCGCGCACGGCCACCGCCCCATGGCCAAACGCCTCCACCACCAAGCCCAACTGCGCCAGTTGGTCCGCACGTCCAAGAATGCGCGCCGCAGCGTCCTCGCCCACATCCACGATTTCCGGCGCCAGCAGCGCCTGGCGCGTCACGCCCCGCTCGGCAAGTTCCGCCTTCATCCGCTCATAGACCAAACGCTCATGGGCGGCATGCTGGTCGACAATCACCATCCCATCATCGGTTTGGGCGACAATGTAGGTTTCATGCAATTGCGCCCGCGCAGCGCCCAACGGAAAGCCCGTCGCCGGTTCGTGTTCCGCCACGCCCCCCAGACCCAGCAGGCCATCCCCATCCGCCGGCTCAACCCGCGCAGACACATCTCCAAGACCGGGAAGAACATCGGCCTGGCCCATACCCAGCATCTCGCGATGGCCGAACGGGCCAACGCCCTCCCCCTGTGGTGTTGGCGCGCGCCATGACTGACCATGCGCTGGCGGTGCGCTGTAGGCCCGCGCCGAACCCAGCGCAAAACCGGCCACCGTCGTGGAGGCCCGGTGCCCGGCCGCCGCCAAAGCATGACGCAACGCGCCCACCATCAGCCCGCGCACCAAGCCTGGCTCGCGAAACCGCACCTCCGTTTTGGCCTGGTGGACATTGACGTCGACCATATGCGCAGGCGCTGTCAGGTAGAGCGCCGCGACGGGATGGCGATCACGCGCCAAAAAGTCAGCGTACGCAGCGCGCAAAGCGGCGACCAACACCTTATCCCGCACCGGTCGGTCGTTCACGAACAGGTATTGGTGCAGCGCTGAACCACGATCATAGGTCGGCAGACCGGCCCACCCCACAACACGAAAGCCTTCACGCTCACTGTCAATGGCCAACGCGTTCTGGGAAAACTCGACCCCCAACACACCGGCCAGCCTGTCAAGCCGCGCCTGCGCCGCATCGCCCCGACCCGCCGCAAGCGACAGCCGCGTGCGCCCGTCAACCCGTAACGAAAATCCCACGTCAGGGCGGGCCATGGCCAACCGCTTGACCGCGTCCGTCACGGCACTCGCCTCCGCGCGCTCCGACTTGAGAAACTTCAGGCGCGCCGGCGTGGCGTAAAACAGGTCGCGCACAACGATGCGCGTGCCATGGGGGCTGAGCGGCGGGCAGGGCTTGGGTTCACCGACCACGCCGCCATCCACGGTCAGCGACCAGGCCTCACGGCTTCCTGCAGCGTGACTGGCCAAGGTCAGTCGCGCCACCGCGCCAATCGATGGCAGCGCTTCGCCGCGAAAGCCCATGCTCGCAATGTGCAACAGGTCGTAGCGCCCTTCTGCGTCGGGCGTGAGTTTCGAAGTGGCGTGGCGCTCAACAGCCAAAGTCAGAGCGGCCGGGTCCATGCCGCAGCCATCATCACACACCTCGATGCGCCCAACCCCGCCCGCCTCGATCGCGACATCGATGGAGGCGGCGCCAGCGTCCAGCGCGTTTTCGAGAAGCTCTTTGACAGCCGAGGCGGGCCGCTCGACAACTTCACCGGCGGCGATTTGGTTGACCGCAGAAGGCGGCAGACGATGGATGGCCATGCCCCAAACTCGCGTCGCGTGCGATTCGGGTCAACGCCGCATCGGTCAACCAACGGCTAAAGCGGTGGATGCACGCCTCAGGCGATCAAAGACCGGGGAGCTTCCATCCCGAACGACGGCGAATCTGTACAGTGGCCCCCTCGCCCGTGGCGGCTTCGGCGGTGCGCAGGCGTTCAAGACGCTCGGCCTCAAGGTCGGGGTTCACCTCGGTGTCGACATAGGTGTCGCCGTCGCTCCAAAACAAAAGCCGATCAGCAAAGCCGCGCGACTTGCGCGCAATACCGCCGCTCTCAAGGTCGATTTGCTCGCGAATGCTGTACGGCGCGGTCAGGCCGCCCGTCAGCGCCACAATGGCTTGCTCGCCATCCGAGGCGCGCGCCGCATACTGTTCGCCCAGCAACGCAATACGCGCCGCCTGTTCAGGCTCTAGCTCCTGGGGACGCGGCTCACCCGGCCGCGGCGGACGCACATTGTACTCGGGCGGGATCACCAGCGGCGCTTTGGTGACAATACGAAACTCGTCAGGTTGCACTTTGCCTGATCCAGCGCTGCATCCGGCAACCACTGCGCCCAGCGCAGCCATAGATCCAACGGTCGCCAACAGTGTGCGATTCCATCCCATCGTGAGCGATCCTCTTTCGTGTCCTCAGCGCAGCGCCAGCGGGCCGCGCCCACAAGCGCACCACGGCGAAACGCCGTGCTTGACGCCGCCAACGCCTTTTTTTGTGGGTGTGTTATAACGGACACACTTAGCCGGCGCTAGCGGCTCCGTCAGTTTTCTTGCGCGCCTCGGCTTCTTGGCGGACCCAATCCACCACCAAACAGGCGATACCAACATTGATCGCCACATCCGCCACGTTGAAGATGAACGGAAAGCCAATACCGATTTTGCCGTCGCCATTGGCCCTAAAGAGATTATGGTCCATCCACGACAGCGGCCAGAACGTCGCCGGCGCTTCCCAGCCAAACCACGGACCGGAAAAGTCAAAAAAGTCCACCACCGCACCAAACAGCGCGCGATCGATCACATTGCCAAGAGCGCCGCCTAAGACCAAACCAAGTCCGATAGCCAACAAAGGCCGGGTGGTGCGCGAGAGCCAGACGACCAAGCCCGCTGACAACACAAGAGCGAACACCACCAACCCCACACGCCCCCACACATCATTGGCAGACAGCATCCCAAAACTCACGCCGGTGTTCCACATCATGGTGAGTTTGAACGTTTGGCTCAGCGGGATTTGCCCGCAACTGGCCGAGTAAAACCCGTCCAGCGCCGCCTCAAGGCAACCAGGAGGGCTAAAGTTGGCCACGTTAAGGATCACCCACTTGGTCAGCTGGTCGACGATGATCACGCCCAGTGCAACTGAAAGGCTGATCAAGGCGATCCGCCGCACCAACCCGCTACGGGTTTCCGCAATCCATGCAGCCCAATCAATTCGCGCCATGTGATGCATCCCACTGCGCAACAGCCAACGCATCGCGCGCTGACAAATCCGGGTAGCGCGGATCCGACCCCACGTCGGGAACCACCCGCCAGGAACGTGCGCACCGCCGACCCTCAGCCTTCGCGCACATCACCGCCACATCAGGGGCGTCGTCAAGCGTGAATCCATCGCCGCCAGCCAATTGCGCAGCCTGAGGCGAGGTCAACAGCTCCGCCTGGCTGGTGATGGCGATGTCGGCCAACAGGACGTCCGCCGTGACGCCCGCAGCCTCGGCCTCGTGCACAAACGCAGCGCGATCGGCCTCATCGGCCACCACAACGCTGACCGCCGCCTCGAGTGAAGACCCCAACCGCTTGTCACGCCGCTCCACTTCCAGCGCGCCGGTCACGACACGCCGCACCGCACGAATGCGTGCAAAGCGCGTCGCCAACGCCTCGTCACGCCAAGCCTCAGGCGTCTCGGGGAAGGTCTCGATGTGCACCGAGCCATCCTCACTTGGATATCGATCGAGCCACGCTTCTTCCATGGTGAACACCAAGATGGGCGCCAGCCATGTCGTCAATCGGTCAAAGCAGGCATCCATGACCGTACGCACGGCGCGTCGGCGCACGGCATCCAACGGGTCGCAGTACAAACTGTCTTTACGCACATCGAAATAGAAGGCTGACAGATCGTTGGTGCAGAACTGAAACACCGCATTGAACGCGGCTTTAAAGTCATATCGATCGTAGGCGTCGCGCACCGCATGATCGACCTCGACCAATCGATGCAACACCCAGCGCTCCAGGCCGGGCATGGCGTCCGGCTCGACCTGCTCATCCTCGGTAAAACCGTGCAGCGCACCGAGCAAATATCTGATGGTGTTGCGAACCTTGCGATAAGATTCCACCGCGTTCGCAAGAATCTCTTCGCTGATCCGCACATCCTGGCTGGCGTCGGCCATCGCCACCCACAACCGGATGATCTCAGCCCCGTACTTCTCGGTGATCACCGAGGGAACGAACTGCTTTGACCGCGGGTCGGACTTGGAGATCTTCTTGCCGTCCTCATCGACAAAAAAGCCATGCGTGAGCACGGCCTTATAGGGCGCACGCCCGCGCGTACCGCACGATTCGAGCAAGGAAGACTGGAACCACCCGCGGTGTTGGTCGGAACCTTCCAGATACACATCGGCCGGCCAGGGCAACTCGTCCCGCGCCTCCAGCGTGAACGCGTGCGTACACCCGGAATCAAACCACACATCAAGGATGTCGGTGATTTTCTCATAGTCTTCGGCTGGATAATCGCCGTCCAAAAACGTGCGGGTCGGCGTTGTGCGCCAGGCCTCGACGCCGCCCTTGGCGATCGCCCTGACGATCCGCTCATTGACCTTGCGATCCGTAAGAACCTCGCCGGTCTCTTTGTGCACAAACAGGGTGATGGGCGCACCCCAACTGCGCTGGCGTGAGACCAGCCAATCAGGCCGCTCCGCGATCATGGCGCGGATGCGGTTTTGCGATGAGGCGGGCATCCACGTGACATCCTCATCGATCGCCTTCAGCGCTTTGGCCCGCAGGGAACCCGGGTCCGCCGCATCGCCCAGCCGAATGAACCATTGCGGCGTGTTGCGGAAGATCAGCGGCGCTTTCGAACGCCACGAGTGTGGATAGGAGTGCTTCAATCGGCCCCGCGCGAGCAACATCCCCGCATCAACAAGCGCGGCGATCACAGCCGGGTTGGCCTCGCCATCCTGGCCCGCTTTTTTCCCAGTCAGTTTCAAGATCTGCTTGCCGGCAAACAACGCCACATGCGGGTAATACGCCCCATCCGGCCCGACGGTGTCGGGGATCTCCGTTCGCCCCGACGCAGTCCACGCCTGATAGTCGTCCGCCCCATGGCCCGGCGCGGTGTGCACAAAACCCGCGCCGGCGTCGTCGGTGACATGCTCGCCAGCGAGCATCGGCACATCAAAGTCATAATAGCCGCCTGCCCCCTCAACCCCGCGCAAGGGATGGGCGCACGTCATCGCCCCAAGCTCATCGGCCGTCACATCGCCAAGCCGGCGGACTTGATCAGGATCCAGGCCATCGTAGCCGTCGCGGCGCAACCGCGCCCGGTCAAACACCTCAGCCGCCAACGCGTCCGCAACGATGTAGCGATCACCAATCCGCGCCCAGCACTCCTCGGGCCGCCCGATCACTTCATAGAGGCCATAGGAGATTTTCGGGCCGTAACAAATCGCGCGGTTGGCCGGGATCGTCCAAGGCGTCGTGGTCCAAATCACAATGTGCGTCTTGGACTTGGTGAACACATTCGTCTCAGGATCACCGGCGTAGCCCACAATGGGGAACTTCACCCAGATCATGTGACTTTGATGATCGTGATACTCAACCTCAGCCTCGGCGAGGGCCGTGCGCTCCACCGGGCTCCACATCACCGGCTTTGACCCGCGATAGACTTGGTCGGTCTCCACAAACTTGAGAAACTCACCGACGATCACAGCTTCGGTCGGCGGGTCCATGGTCACATAAGGTCGATCCCAATCGCCGATGACGCCAAGGCGTTGAAACTCTTCCGACTGCACAGCGAGCCATTCTGCAGCATAGGCGCGACACGCCGCGACAAACTCTTCCGGCGGTACGTCATCCTTAGCCCGGCCCTTCGCCCGGAAGGCTTCCTCCACCTTCCACTCAATCGGCAGGCCATGGCAGTCCCACCCGGGCACATAGGGGGCGTCAAACCCAACCATCTGGCGGGTGCGCGTCACCAGATCCTTCAGGATCTTATTGAGCGCATGACCAATGTGCAGGTGTCCATTGGCGTAGGGCGGGCCGTCGTGAAGCGTAAATGGCGGGCGCCCCGCACTCGCCTGGCGGATCTTCGCGTACAGATCCAGGGCCTTCCAACGCGCAAGCAGTTTGGGCTCAGCCTTTGGCAAGCCCGCGCGCATGGGAAAGTCGGTATGCGGCAGGAACAGGGTGTTTTTGTAGTCGCGGTCGGTAACAACGTCGCTCATGCGCTTTTGGCTAAGCGGTTACGTCGCCCAGGGCAAGCGATCAAAAACCGCCGGCGCCCACAAACTCATCCAGTGTCACGACCCCATCGTCGCGTGCGATGTCGGTAAACTGCTCGGTCCAGATCGGCACGCAGTCCAACATGGTCGCCGGGGACCGTCGCCGACCCTCACAGAGCCCAACAACAAAGCCGTCGCCATCGGTGTCCACGCCAGCAAAATTTTGCCGCTGGCGATGAAAATACTCGCCCTGAGAGATGAAGGTGTCTGAGTTTTGGTCAAAATACGCAAAGCGCGTGCGCAGCTGCTCTTGAGCGGCGAAACCCTGGGCCAGTTCCTCGGTCGGGTCGGCCTGCACCTCTTCAACGCCACCTGGCATCAACACATCGGGGATCACATTGGTTAGGGAGGTCCCCCCACACGAAGCCGCGGTCAAGCTTCCAATCAGCATTGCCGACATCACACCCCAACGCCTGACCATACCGCCGTCCTCATCAGCCAAGTAGATGGCCGCAAAGTGAGAGTGTCCGCGAACGAATTCAAGGCCGATTCGCGAATAAGTGTGGTTTGTCGGCAAGCGTTGCACGGGAGGCGGCCATTACGCGGGCTTGCTCGCTATCAACCGCGATTTGCCGTTGCAAAGCGTCCAGTGAATCAAACGCCCGTTCCGGCCTGATGAACGCATGCAACGCGACGTCCACCTGCGTGTCGTACAGGTCGCCGTCAAAATCGAAGATGTGCGCCTCCAAGCGTTCATCCGCACCGGCAAATGTGGGCCGCCGGCCGACATTGGCCACACCCGCTCGCCATCCGCCCTCGCCCTCGACCCGCAAGCTGACCGCATAAACGCCAAATCGAGGGCGAATAAGATCCCCCAGCGGCACGTTGGCGGTTGGAAACCCCAATGTGCGTCCGCGCTGGTCGCCACGTTGGACCACACCATCCACCAGCCAAGGTCGGGTCAGCCACCGCGCCGCCTCGTCGACATCGCCCTGGCGGATCAAGGCGCGGATGGCGCTTGACGAGCATTTCGCCCCATCAACATCCAAACGCGGCGCCACCTCGACGGCCAAACCGTGAGATGAGCCAAGCTCCACCAGGGTGTCCGCGGCGCCCGAGCGCTGGTGGCCGAACTGAAAGTCAAATCCGACAACCACGCCGCGCGCACCCAAGCCGTCCACCAAGACGTTACGCACAAAATCCGAAGCCGTGAGCAAGGACAAGTCGCGATCAAACGGGATTTCGAAGACCCGGGTGGCGCCCGCATCGGCCAAAGCCCGGGCGCGCCAAGCATCCGACAACAGCTGGAACGCCTCGCCGTCAGGTTGAAAAAACCGGCGCGGATGGGGGCTGAACACCGCCGCAGCCATGGGCGCATCCAGACGATCCGCCACAGCGCGCGCACGCGCCAACACCGCTTGGTGCCCGCGATGCACGCCGTCAAAATTGCCGAGCGCAACCACACAGCCCTGATCGTCAGCCGCGGTTTCGCGCCAGCCCGCAAGACGCCGAGCGACCGATTGGCCCCACCCCGTCACGAGCCGCGCTCAGCACGACTGGCCATCCGCACAATCGCTTCCCCGCGCATCACCGTCCTCGATCCCACCAGGCATGCGCACGCCAAGGTCACCTGCTTGGTTTCCGGCGAAATCGCCGCGACGGTGACCTGCGCGCGCACAGTATCGCCGATGCGAACGGGGCGCAGAAACTGGACCGTCTGGGACATGTAGATGGCGCCAGGTCCGGGCAACTCAACGCCCATCACGGCTGAGACCAGCGAAGCCACATGCGCACCATGGGCGATGCGTTGACGAAACGGCCCGTCTTTGGCGAACGCTTCATCCAAATGCAGCGGATTGGTGTCCCCGGAGACGTCAGCGAAAGCCCGCACCGCGGCGTCATCCAAAACGCGCGAAAGCTCAGCCTGCATGCCCACATTCAGGTCCTCAAGGTAGCGCAACCCCATAAGCCCACTCACATCCTCTCAACACACTCGCGCCGATTGCCGCGATCGATTTCATGGTTCCTTAGCTCCATACCCTTAGCTTGCCGATCGATCCAAGGCGAAGGGCCAAGTGAAGCGGAGTGAAGTCCCATGGCGGTCGACAAGGAAATGCCAATCCTAGTGGTCGATGACTACAAGACTATGGTTCGCATTATCCGCAACCTGCTCAAACAGTTAGGCTTCAACAATGTCGATTCCGCATCGGATGGTTCAGAGGCGCTAACCAAGATCCGGGCGAGCCAATACGGCCTCGTCATCTCCGACTGGAACATGGAGCCAATGACGGGCTACGAACTGCTTAAAGAAGTTCGCGCCGACAATGAAATTCGCAAAACAAAATTTATTATGATCACCGCCGAAACCAAAACGGAAAATGTCGTTGCAGCCAAGAAGGCTGGAGTTGACAACTATATTGTCAAACCATTCAACGCAGGAACCTTGAAGTCAAAAATGGTGTCTGTAATCGGCGATTTCTAAGCTGACCACATCAATCACCTCGACAGGAGTGCAGAATGCCAGCCGCGCAAATTTCTGAAAAGATCCGTGATGCACTCAACGACATCAAGTCAACGAATTTGGACGATCCGCGACTCGATGAGATCCTCAAGCTTGCTGAAAACTTGACCAGTGCAATGCAGCTGTTCTTTTCGTCAATGGACCGAAGTGTCCACGGCGAGTTCAGCTACATCTCAGATTATATCAAGCGCACAAGAAAAGAAATCGCGACGCTCCAACCCAATGATCTTCGCGACGAACAAATTCCCCAGGCCGATCAAGAACTGGAAGCTGTCGTCAGAGATACAGAAACGGCAACTGAGACCATCATGCATGAGGCGGAAAGTCTCATGGAGGTCGTCCCGGAGGATCTGGAGAGTTACCAGGCCACGGTCATCGACGCCATGATGCGTATGATTGAGGCGTGCTCGTTCCAGGACATCACCGGCCAGCGGGTCCGCAAGGTTGTCGACACCATCGCCCACATTGAAGAACGGATCAGCCGGTTCGCCGATGTGATGGGCGTCGCCGATGTTGAGACGGAGAAATCCGACAAGCAGGCCTGGCGCGAGGCCAACCTCCTGAACGGCCCCGGCCTCAATGGGCCCGTGGTCTCTCAAGAAGCCATCGACAAAATGTTCGACTAGCCATCGCGGTCAGGTCAGTCGGCCGACCACACCAAACGCGTCTGGGCGAACCGGGCCGACACACCGTCTTTGGCCAGCGCCGCGCCCACCGCCTCAGCGCTCAAAGCGTGGTCGGCGAACGCGCTGGCGGCGACACCGCCCGCAATGAACAACGCATCCAGTCCTTGGACGTTGGCGCCGCGAATGTCTGTCAAAGGCCCGTCGCCAACAACGAGAATGCGCTCGCGCGCGACGGACTGAGAGGACACAGCGTCCAGCGCCTCAAACGCAAGCTCATAAATGGGCGCGTGCGGCTTGCCAGCCAGCACCACAACGCCGCCCATCGCGCTATAAGCCTCAGCCAACGCGCCGGCGCAGTAAATCAGCTGACCGCCGAAGTCCGCGACGATGTCAGGATTGGCGCAAATCATGTCGAGCCCGCGCGCCTTCAATGCCTGCAAGGTCTCGTCGTAGTCCGACGGCGTCTCGCTACGATCGTCGAACAGCCCCGTGACACAAACAAACGCCGCATCGGCAGGGTCGGCGAACGCGAGGCCAAGCCCGTCATAAAGGTGCTGATCCCGATCCGGACCAATCGAATAAACAGGTCCCGGCGCGCGCGCCTTCAGCGCCGCTCGCGTCGCATCGCCCGAGGTCACAACACCATCATACACGTCATCGGGAACGCCAATCCTGCGCAATTGGAGAACGACTTCATCCCCGCTCCGCGGCGAGTTGGACACGAGCACCACCGGCCCGCGCAACGCGCGAAACCGCTGACAAGCCGCAACCGCCCCGAGATACGGGGCCACACCATTGTGCAGCACGCCCCACACATCAACGAACGCAGCGTCGTAATCGCCCGCCACGCTTTCCAAGCTGGGAATGACTTCAGGTAAAACAGCAAGGGAGGTCATGACCAAGCGCGGTACGCGCGCCCATGGCCCCCGTCAAGCGTTGAACGCCCCCACAACGCGTTGAGGCTTAAGCCGCCTGGGCCACAGCGTCCGCACGCACAGGGCGTGGCGCGCCAAACAAGTGCCCCTGGGCCAGCGGAATCGCATAGTCGAGGGCCTCAAGCACCGTGGCTTCGTTTTCAACCTTCTCGGCGATCAAGCTGAGACCTTGGCGCGCCAACACATCGGGGAAGTCTTCAACGTGCACGTCGCGCGCAACACCGCCCCCCAACGGTCCGCCTGCGCGCAACAGATCGACCAGGGTCTCGCCATTGATCTTCACAAACCGGACGTGGCTGCCGCGCAACCGCTCAAAGTCGAGATCCATATCGCGCACATGGTCAAGCGAAAACCGGAAGCCAAATTCGGACAAGCGGCGCATGTTCCGCAGCGCGATCAGATCAAAGCCCCGCAAATCGTGTTGCCGCAACTCAAAGATCACGTCTTCCGCGCCTTGGGTTTCGCCCTTCACCGCATCAAGCAGATTGGCGAAGTGCATATCGTGTCCGAGCGTCGCAGCGGAGATATTGCAAAACACGCCGGTCCGGCGACCCGCTCGATCCAACCGCCGCGCCAGGCGTAGCGAACGCAGCGCCGCGCCTGCATCCAACTGCGCGATCAGCCCGGAGTCTTCGGCCGCCCCAATCCACTGCGCCGGACGAACCGATGCGCCGTCAACGCCCCGCAAATGGGTGAAAACCTCATAGTGAACGGGCTTGCGTTGCGGCAATTTCACGATGGGTTGCGCCATCAATTCCACCCGGCCCGCCTGCAGCGCCGCACCGATATCGCCCGCCGTCAGCTGACCATCCCTGCGCGCTTGCGCAGCGCGACGCGGCGAGGTTTGCGGCTGCTCGCCCAAAGACGTGCGGCGGCTCAAGCGATCATGGCCGTCGTCATCGCCCAACGCGCCCAGCTCAACGTGGCGGCGCATCACGGCCAGCGCCTCATCGAACCGAGCCGCCTGCACATCCATGGCGCGCTCACGCTCGCGTTCAGATGTGGCCAGCGCCGTTTGCAGCGCTTGGTTGCGTTCACGCGCCGCCAGCATCTCATCAATCAAATGGCCATGCGCTTCTCGCAGCGCCGCCGTCGCAGCCTTGGCGCGGTCATGGGCGCGCCATTGGAGCCAGCCCACATAGGTCTGCGCGCTGGCTGAGACCACCATCGCCGCCGCAAGCCAAGCGGCAAACGGGCCCACATTGCCCACGCGCAAAGCGAGGCCGGCCGTCACCACGCCCGTCAACACACAGATCACGACGATCGAAACATGTACCGCGCGCGTCATGGCGGGGCCTTACTCGCCAGAGTGAAAAGTAAGTGAACCCCGCCATCTTTCCTCCACGTGTGTGAAGGGCGTGTTAATGGCGCGCAACCGCGCCGCTTGGCTTAGGTCAAAGGTGCGATACGGATTTCCACGCGGCGATTGCGCTCGCGCCCTGCAACGGTCTCATTGGACGCGATCGGGCTGGTTTCCCCGCGCCCAACCACATAGAGCCGCTCAGCCAGGACGCCCTGGTTCACCAGGAAGTTCGCAACATTGGTGGCGCGCTGCTCTGACAAGCGCTGATTGTAGGACGCCTCGCCCGTGGAATCAGCGTGACCCTCAACGTCAATCAAAGTCTTGGGGTACTTGTTCAACGTTTCAGAAACGTCAGTGAGAACAGGGAAAAACGCCGCGTCCACCTGAGCCGAGTTCACATCAAAGGTTGCGTCCGCCGGCATCACCAAGAAGATGTTGTCGCCATCACGACGGATGCCAACGCCGGTTTCCGACAGCTGCTGCTCCAATTCGCGCTGCTGGCGATCCATGTATGCGCCAACGCCGGCGCCAGCCAACGCGCCAACACCCGCGCCGATAAGGGCGTTCTTACGGCACTGCTCGCCCGAATTTGTGTTGGTGGCGCACCCGGCCGCGGCGCCAAGGAGCGCGCCCACAATGATGCCCGTACGCGTGTTGGACCGCGACTGGTGGCCCGTGTTCGGATCGGTGATGGTGCAGGCCGTAGCAAACACGCCGGCCGTCGCCAAAATCGCAATGCGTTTCATGCTCAGTTCCCCTTACTTTTAAGAGACAGCACCCAGACCAATCCGGGGCGAATCGAACCCTTCGCGTATACCACTTGTGTAACACGCACGCTAAGCTGATGTCCGTCGTCCACAGCATTACAACAATTCGCGCGCTCGCGAAGGACCGATCGGTCGGCGTCAAAAAAAAATCGCATCACGGGGTGTTGAAGCCGCTCACAAACGCCCCTACTTCCGCCTTGTTGGCAGCCGGGGGCATAGAGTGCTAATGCCGCTGGCCCAGCTTTACGCAACAACCCCTAATGGAGGAAAGGTGATGACGTTTCGTCCCTTGCATGACCGCGTCCTGGTCCGCCGCGTCGAAGAAAATGAAAAGACCGCAGGCGGCATCATCATTCCCGACACTGCGAAAGAAAAACCGCAGGAAGGTGAAGTCCTGTCCGTCGGCGGCGGCGCCATCAAAGACGACGGCTCGGTTCGTCCGCTCGATCTCAAAGTGGGTGACCGCATCTTGTTCGGCAAGTGGTCGGGCACTGAGGTGAAGATCGACGGTGAAGATCTGTTGATCATGAAAGAAAGCGACGTGCTCGGCGTGCTCGAGAAAGTCGCCGAGCCGGCCTAAGCCGCGCGCATCAATATCTCCCCAAATTACTGAAGTTAAAGGAGTAGCACCATGGCTGCTAAAGACGTCCATTTTGGCGCTGAAGCCCGCGAACGCATGATGCGCGGCATCGACATTTTGGCGGACGCCGTCGAAAAAACCCTCGGCCCCAAAGGCCGCAATGTTGTGATCGAGAAGTCCTTCGGCGCCCCGCGCACCACCAAGGACGGCGTGACGGTCGCCAAAGAAGTCGAGCTTGAAGACAAGTTCGAAAACATGGGCGCCCAGCTCATCCGTGAAGTCGCTTCGAAAACCAATGACGAAGCTGGCGACGGCACCACCACCGCCACCGTGCTCGCGCGCGCCATCGTCCGCGAAGGCATGAAGCGCGTGGCTGCTGGCATGAACCCCATGGATCTCAAGCGCGGCATCGACAAAGCTGTGGCCGAAGTCGTCAAAGACATCAAAGCCAAAGCCAAGAAAGTCGAAACCAATGAAGAGATCGCCCAAGTCGGCACGATCTCAGCCAATGGCGAGAGCGAAATTGGCGACATGATCGCCAAGGCCATGGAAAAGGTCGGCAATGAAGGCGTGATCACGGTTGAAGAAGCCAAGTCGCTGGAAACTGAGCTTGATGTCGT
>CAZADA010000002.1:0-64338 GCA_964483775.1 uncultured Caulobacterales bacterium | reverse complement strand
CCTGGCCACGCGGGCTCCGCGGTAGATGAATGGTCAACAGGGGGACGGCCCGCATGACCCGTAATTCTGCAGGCTCACCTGGCGGGAAACCGCCCCGAAGCTCAGATCACAATGGCGGCCTGCTCACCAAGCTTGTGAGGATTGTCGCGTCGCCCACCATGGTGTGGGCCGCCTTTTTCGCCGCCATCGCTGGGACGACGGGCGCGATGCTGGCTCTTGTCAGCCAATAAACTGGCATCCTCGATGACGGTGACAGGCCGTGTGTGCGCCGCATGGCGGCCTGCTCCCCTGCCTTACCGCTAGCACCGCGCGGCCGGTGGCGGCCTCGACAGCCGCCCTGCCAATTCGTTTGGGAGACAAGCCTTCTGCGAATCATTGACAGCAACTAGTTTGTTATGCCAACTACCTTGCATTGGCAATTTGGAGAGTTGTTATGGGTTGGATTTCTCGTCTGGTGTTGGGCGCTGCGGCGCAAGGCTTGGTGATCGGCGTTGCTGGCGCCCAGGAGGTGGAGGTGACCGTCAGCGGGATCCCCGCTGCGGAAGGCAAGTTGATGATGTCGTTGTGCGACGAAGACGGCTATGCGACCTGGGAGGGCTGCGCGTTCGCGGAGCCGGCGGCGACGGGCGACACGGTGACCTACGCTTTTGTCGATGTTGCGCCGGGCACTTACGCCATTTCGGTCTATCACGACCAAAACGCCAATGGCCGGATCGATTTCTCCGACTTCGGGCCGCCAAGCGAAGCTTACGGGTCGTCGAACAACCCCCTGCCACGGATGGGTCCGCCGCTGTGGGACGACATCAAGTTTGAGGTCAACGCGGAAAGCGACACGACGGTCGCCATCACGCTGATCAGGCCCTAGGGCTCGGCGTCATCGGGCCCTCGGGCCGGCGCTAAACACGCAACGGCATCAGGACGAATTGCGCGTTGGGGTCGGCGCGATCGAGGATCAATGTGGGGGATGCGGCGTCCGCTAAGCGGAACTCGGCCGTGTCCCCCTCGATCTGCCCCGCAACATCCAACAGGTACCGGGCGTTGAAGCCGATCTCCAAAGGCGATGCGGTGAACTCCACGTTCAACTCCTCGACGGCGTTGCCGCTGTCAGGGTTGTCGACGGCCAAGGTGAGTTTGCCGGGCTCAAGGCTCAATTTCACCGAGCGGGATTTCTCCGCGGATATGGTGGCCACACGATCGACCGCTTCTGCGAAGACGGCGTTCTGGATCACCAATGACGTGTTGTTTTGCCGCGGGATCACCTTCTCGTAGTCGGGGAACGCCCCTTCCACCAGCTTAGACGTCAACACCGCCGAGCCAACCGTGAAGCGGATCTTGGCGTCCGACACCGCGAGGGCGACGTCGGCCTCCGTGTCGTCGAGCAGGCGGCGCACCTCTTGAACGGTTTTGCGCGGCATAATGACGCCGGGCAGACTTTCCGCGCCAGTTGGCGGCTCGGTTTCCGCCAGGGCGAGGCGGTGGCCGTCGGTCGCTACCGCGCGCAAACGCGCCGCGCCGTCGCGCTCGGCGGCGTGCAGGTGGATCCCATTGAGATAGTAACGGGTTTCCTCGGCCGACATGGCAAAGCGGGTCTTGTCGATCAGCCGCGCAAACACGGCCGCAGGCAAGGTGAAATCGCTGGTGAACCCTTCCGCGCTCATCACCGGAAAATCGTCGGCCGGCAGCACCGGCAACACAAAACGCGAGCGACCCGATGACAGACTCATCCGTCCGACATCGTCACCCTTCACCTCGATCGTGATGTCCACCCCGTCGGGGAGCTTGCGCACGATGTCGTACAGGGTGTGCGCGGGCACCGTGGTCACGCTGGCGCGTTCGACCCGTGCTGGAGCGCTTTCCAGCATCTCCATTTCCATGTCCGTGGCGGTCAGCCGCAGCGTGTCGTCGTCCGCGGCGATCCGGACATTGGACAAGATCGGAATGGTGTTGCGTCGTTCAACGACGCTTTGGACATGGCCGAGGGTGCGCAGAAAGGCGGCCCGTTCAATCGCAGCTTTCATACAAGGTCTCGCTTGACCTGCGCGGATCTTTCGGAGCGTCGCCGCCCTATCCGCAGAAGAGGGCCGAAACCTTAACCACAAATCGACCGCCGCAAGAAGGCTCTCGCGGCGATCTCAGGTGGAAAACGCAGTTGTTTTACGCGTAGAGGCCGTGCCCCTACGCGCTTGGCCGTCGTTGGCCGGACTTACGCAACATCCGGCGGATCTGGTCGATGTCGCTGCGAATGCGCGGATCGTCATGGTACATCTTCGCGATCCGGCGGTAGGCGTGCAGCACCGTCGTGTGGTCCATCTTATTGAAGCGCCGCCCAATATCTGGGTAGGACCGCGACGTCATGACCTTGCACAGGTACATGGCCTGCTGGCGCGGCCGGACAATGTCGTGGGTCCGCCGCTTGGACAAGAGCTCAGACACCTTGATGCCGTGGTACTCGGCCACGACCTTTTGGATCTGATCCACGGTGACGCGCTGGGCTGAGGAGGACGACATGTCCTTGAGAGCTTCGCGGGCCGTCTCGTGCGTCACGGGCACATCCATGAGCACAGTCTGCAACAAGACCGTGGCCAGAGCCGCCTCGAGGGCGCGCGGCGTGTCCTTGATGGCGCTCGCGATGAAGTCGATGACGTCATCAGGCACGGCATGGCCGCGGCGCATGCCCGTATTGTCGGCGACCATGCGCTCGAGGATCCGCCGGCGCAAGGGTTGGTCGGGGCGCTGGAGCTCAAAGCTGACCGCCGTCGCGACGCGCTTGCGTAGGCGGTCGTCCATTTTCTCAATGTCTTCAGGCAAGCGATCGGCGGCGATGATCACCCGACCGTTGCGGCTCAAAATGGTGGTGATGGCCGCGAGCAACTCATTCTCGGTTGCTTTGGAGCCAGCCACGGCGTGCAGGTCGTCGATGATCAAGACATCGGCGGCGCACACCTCCTCTTTGAAGGTGATGGCGTTGCGCTCGTTGAGCGCCCGCACATAGTCGCTGCGGAACCGCTCCGCGTTGAAGAACATGACCTTTTGGTCCGGGTCGGCGTCGAGCGCCGCCGCTTCAATGGCGGTCAGCAAATGGGTCTTGCCGATCCCTTGCTCGCCGTAGAGGTAAAGCAAGGTGAAGCCGGCGTCCGCATCGCGCGCGATCACCTTGGCCGCCATCGCCGCCGATTTATTCGCCGGCCCGGTGACAAAGTTGGCGAAGGTCTTCAGGCGCGCCACCGAGGGTCCGCAGCCGTCACCGGCGGACGAGCCGCCATCATTGGCCGACACGGCGTTTTGTGGCTTGGGATCGGCGATGATGTCGATCTTGCGGGCCAGAGGATCAACCTCGGACCAGAGGTCGCCGAGCCGGCGGGGCCCAACCCGGTCTTGAAGGCGCTCGCAGAGCATTGCGTTCGGCGCACACAACACAACACGTTCGCGATCGGCGTGCCCAACCCGCAGGTCAGCCGCCAGTTGACGCCAAGCCGGTTCGCCCAAAGCCGAGCGCAGTCGGGCGGAAAACCCGCCGAACACTCTGTTGGCTTCAGACTCGGCAATAGGAGGTCGCCTTACGGCGACGGTGACACCCTCATGATCGGCATCCACGGTCCGCTGAGACCCAGACACACTTTGGGCTTCTGGTCTTTTTTTCACTTAACGCCCCCTCTTATCTGCTTTCCACACTTTTGGCGTGTGGCGAGGTTAAAGTTGCGGTGGCCGGAGTCAGGGACTCCGGTCGGCCCAACACCGGGCCAAAGGCTGTGACATCGCACCGATCCGCCGGGAGCTGATTGCCCCGTCAGCGTCGGGCTGCGCGATCACCCCTTCTTACGCTGCAGTGGCGGCGCGCACGCTCCACAAGAGATTGCGCTCCATGACCTGACGGGCGCCGAGTGTTTCCTCGTGTCGTTCCCACAGATCCAAACCATTGCAAATCCACCATTTACCCAGGAAATACGGAGCAAGGATCAGCTGTGCGCTCACCCCCGACGCGCCCCGATGATTGAATTAGACCCCAAACAATCGGCCCAAGAAAGTCTTGACATGGACCACAAACCGTCCCCTGGGGAGTTATCCCCAGATTGAGTCGGAAGTTGCGATAGAGGGATCGCTACGCCCGTTTTTCCTGCAAACACGGTCAACGCGCACCGCCTGTTGGACAGAGCAGCGCGCGATACATTATCTCAACTTGGGAAGACCTGTGGAAACTGTCCGGGTTACTCAACCGCGGCACCCATGGCGCGAACGCGTTGTGAAAGACGCGAGATTTTCCGCGACCCGGTGTTGCGGTGCACCACACCTTTACTTACGGCCCTGGCCAATTCCGGCTCGGCCGCCGAAAGCGCCTCACGGGCTTTGGCCTGATCGCCGGACGCAATGGCCTCCTCAACCTTGCGCAAGAACGTCCGCACCCGCGAGCGCCGCGCCCGGCTCACGACCGTGCGACGTTGGATGCGCCTTGCTGCTTTTTTGGCTGAACTGGAGTTGGCCATTGGGGTTCCTCACGAGGCCCGGTGAACAGGGGCCGTGACCATAGCCAGATGAAGGCCCAGGTCAACGGCTAAATTGCGCCCTGATTCATCTTCCTTAGAGGCGCGTCCGCGGCGCAACAGATCAGCGGTTTTTGAAGTGCGGGGCGCGCTTTTCGGCAAACGCGGCCATGCCTTCGGACTGATCTTCGGTGGCGAACATGGACTGGAACACCCGCCGCTCGAACACGACCCCTTGGGTGAGCGTGGTTTCGAACGCCGTGTTGACCGCCTCCTTGGTCATCATCGCGATGGGGCGCGACATGGAGGCGATCTTGCGCGCAGCGCCCATGGCCTCCTCGGCCAAGTCTTCTGCGGCGACGATCCGGCTCACCAGACCGGCGCGCTCGGCTTCTTCAGCGTCCATGGTTCGGCCGGTCAGACACAAATCCATCGCTTTGGCTTTGCCCACGGCATGGGTTAGGCGCTGGGTGCCGCCAGCGCCGGGCATGACCCCGAGGGTGATCTCAGGCTGGCCAAACTTTGCGGTCTTGGTCGCGATGACCAGGTCGCACATCATGGCGATCTCACAGCCGCCGCCCAAGGCGTAGCCACTGACCGCGGCGATGATGGGCTTACGAAACCGGGCCACAGCCTCCCAGCTCTCGGCGAACGGATCATTGGTGTAAAGGTCAATGAATTCACGGTCCTTGAGCTCTTTGATGTCGGCGCCGGCGGCGAAGGCGCGCTCGGAGCCCTGAATCAACACACAGCCGATCTCGCCATTGGTTTCGAATTCGCTGAGCGCGTGAGCGATTTCGCTGGTCAGCTCGTTGTTGAGCGCGTTCAGCGCCTCCGGCCGATTGAGCGTGATGACGCCAACCGCCTCGACCGTCTTTACCAAGATGTTGTTGTATTCCATGGACCCCACCCTCTCGATTGTCCCGTCACGCCAATGCAGGCCTCAGCCAGACGACTGCGGCTCTACGGTGAAGTTGGCCAGCGCTCCCCCCCCGGCGCGCTCGATGACCACCATTGTCAGCTGTTCGCCGCCGCGCACAAAGACCGTCATCACAAACGGCGCGTCTTGGGCGCTTGTGATGCGCCACCCCAGGTTGGGAAGCGCGGCGTTGTAGGCGGCGGCCACATCGGCAGCATCCGCGTTCGTCACACCCTGGGCGACGGCGACGCGCCCGCCTGGCGTGTCGAACACAAAGCCATTGTCGGTTTCGTCCAGTCCTTTGAGCCAAGGCAAATCGGCGATGGTTGCGGCGAACGAATCTTGGGCTGACGCCGCCGGGCCTGCGATCGGGGCGATCGCCATTGCCAAGATCAGGATCGCGCCAATGTTGATGTTTCTCGCCTGGACCACGCGGCCCTCGCATTCGATTGAGAACTCAGCGCTGATTTAATAGCATTCGCAGCGTTCCGCCAGGGGTCGTGCTTAGGTTTGACAGGTCCGGCAGAGAAAGGTCGAGCGCCCTGACTGCACAATCCGCTCGACAACACCGGGGCAACGCGGCTTGGCGCACGGCTCGCCCGCCCGTGCGTACACAGCAAAGGCGTGCTGGAAATAACCCAGCGATCCATCCGCGCCGGCGTGGTCGCGCAAAGACGAGCCGCCCGCCGCGATCGCTTCGGTGAGCACGGCCTTGATGGCGACGACCAAGCGCCTTGCCTGCGCCACGGTGACCGTGCGCGCCAAACGCTCAGGGTGGATGCCCGCGCGGAACAACGCCTCACATACATAAATGTTGCCAAGGCCTGCGACGACGCGTTGGTCGAGCAACGCGGCTTTGATGGGCGTCGCCTTCTTTGACAGCGCGGCGTGCAGCGCTTCGCCGGTGAACACGTCGGCCAAGGGCTCGGGCCCGAGCGCGGCGAAGTGTTTGCAGGTCGCCAGCTCATCCACGGCCACCAGGTCCATGTACCCAAAACGGCGTGGGTCGTTGAACGTGACCGCCGCCCCACCCTCCATCGCAAACCGCACATGATCGTGCTTGGGATCAACGGCGCGGGCGTGCAGGAACTCTCCAGGCTCGCGTGCGTTCTGGCGGGTGTCGGCGATGGTGAAACGGCCCGACATGCCCAGATGCATAATCAGCGCCTCCCCCGATCCCAAATGGGCGACCAGGTATTTGGCGCGCCGGTCGAGGTTGGTGATCGTGGTTCCCGTCAAGCGCTCGGCGAACCGCTCAGGAAAGGGAAAGCGCAGATCAGGCCGGCGGGCTTCGGCGCTAAGGATGCGCCGACTTTCCATCACGGGCGCTAGCCCGCGGCGCACCGTCTCGACTTCAGGCAATTCTGGCATGGCGCTTATGTGCCTCGCCGCGCCCCCCTCGCCAAGGGGGCAACGACCTTCTCGCGCCAGGCGGACCGACGCCACACGGCCCGTATGTCGCGCGGCTTGGGCGTTAACCCGTCGCGGGTTATGTCTGGCTCATGAGCGATGAGACGAAGACGGACGCGGAGGGGGACACCACCTCCTTTGGGTATCGCCAGGTGGGGCGCGCGGAAAAGGCCGGGCTGGTGCGCGGCGTGTTCGACAGCGTGGCCTCAAGCTATGACCGGATGAACGATCTGATGTCGCTTGGCGTGCATCGGATCTGGAAGGACCTGACCGTTGTGCGCGCCAATCCTCAGCCGGGCGAAGTGCTGGTCGATGTGGCGGGCGGCACCGGAGATCTGGCGCGGGCCTGGATGCGGCGCGGGTTGCGCGTGCGTCGGCGGCGGGGCGGTGCGGCGCCGAGCGCCATTGTCGTGGACGTCAACGCGGAAATGATACTGGCGGGGCGCGCGCGCGGCGCGGATCGCAAAACACGCGAGGATGATTGTCTCTCATGGGCTGTGGGGGATGCGGAGAAGCTGCCCCTGCCCGACGGGCACGCCGATTGTGTGAGCATCGCGTTTGGCATTCGCAATGTGACCGATCGGGCGACGGCCTTGTCGGAAATGCGACGGGTGTTGAAGCCGGGCGGGCGGTTTTTGTGCTTGGAGTTTTCGCGCCCGACATCAGATCTGGTGCAGCAGGCGTATGATGTGTGGTCGTTTGAGGCGATCCCGCGGATTGGCGCGGCGGTGGCGGGCGACCGGGAAAGCTATGAGTATCTCGTGGAATCGATCCGCCGGTTCCCCTCGCAAGAAGCGTTCGCCGAGGAAGTGCGCGCGGCCGGCTTTTCCCGCGTGAGCGTGACCAATTTCACCGGCGGCGTCGCGGCGCTGCATATGGGATGGGCGTGAGCGGCCACGCCCGCTACCCAGTTTTTTCACGCGCTGTCGAAACGGGCGGGAGGCGTGCGTCTTTGGGGTAAGGTGCGGGGCTGGCTCGCGCCATTGCGGCGGCCGGAACGCTCGTCGCCAACCCAAGGAGACGCCGATGAAAACGGCCCTACTCGTCTACGAAACCCCTGAGGACTTCGCCGCCCGCGACGCTGAGGATACGCGCGAGGCGTATTGGGCGCGCTGGGAAGCCTATGCCGGCGCGCTCGGCGTCATCACGGTAGGCGGGGCGTGCCTAGAAGGCCCAGAGACCGCCACGACCGTGCGCGTGGTTGATGGCGAACGCCAGGTGCAGGACGGACCGTTCGCCGACACCAAGGAACAGTTGGGCGGGTTCTTTTTGCTTGAAACCGAAACCCTGGGTGAAGCAGCCGCCCATGCGGGCCACGCCCCGTGCGCCCGAACGGCGGGCGTCGAAGCGCGTCCGGTGGCCGACTACAGCGACTTGGAGGGCTAAGCCATGCGGTATGCATTTTTGCTCTACGCCGATGAGACCTTTTGGGCGGGCTTAACGCCGGAACAAATGCAAACGGAGGTCGAACCCTATTTCGCCTACACCGAGGCGCTGCGGGCGGCGGGCGCGTTTGTGGCCGGCGAACCGCTGGACCTGTCGCCCACGGCCAAGACCGTGCGGGCCGGAGCCGGCGGCGTGCAGGATGGGCCGTTCGCCGACGCGAAAGAACAGTTGGGCGGGTTCTATCTGATCGAGGTCGACGATCTGGACGCCGCGCTCGATTGGGCGGCGCGGTGCCCAGCCGCCCAGCATGGCGTTGTGGAAGTGCGCCCGGTGCGGATGGTTTCCGATCACCACGACGCCGCATCCGCGCCAGCGAATGAGGCTGTGACGTCATGAGTGATGAGGCCCGCCTCGCTGCCGAACGCACGGCGCGGGCCTCGTACGGCCGGCTGCTTGCGCTGTTGACGGCGCGCACGCGCGATGTGGCGGCGGCCGAGGATGCGCTGTCAGATGCGTTCACCGCCGCGCTGGACCACTGGCCGCGCACGGGCCCGCCAACCTCGCCCGAGGCCTGGTTGCTCACCACGGCGCGTCGAAAGCTGACGGATCGGGCGCGGCGGGCCGCCACGCACAACCAATCGGCTGATGTTCTCACTCAATTGGCGCAGGAAGCCGAGGCGCGCTCCATGACCAACCCCGCTTTCCCCGATGAACGGCTCAAGCTGTTGTGCGTGTGCGCCCACCCGGCGATCGATCCTGGCGCGCGCACTCCGTTGATGCTGCAGACGGTGCTGGGCCTGGACGCCGCGCGGATCGCTTCGGTGTTCCTGGTCAAGCCGGCGGCCATGGGCCAGCGCTTGTTGCGGGCCAAAACCAAGATCAAAGCTGCTGGAATCGCCTTTGTGGAGCCCGATCCGGCGGACTTACCAAAACGGTTGGCGCCTGTGTTGGACGCCATCTACGCGGCCTATGGCGCGGGGTGGAGCGATGCGACCGGGGCGGATGCGCGTACGCGGGGGCTCGCCGATGAAGCGGTGTTCCTTGCGCGGTTGGTGCGAGAGCTGGCGCCTGAGGCCGGCGAGGCGCACGGCCTGCTGGCGTTGATGCTGCATTGTGAGGCGCGGCGCGGGGCGCGGCGCTCGGCCACCGGGGCCTTTGTTCCGCTGTCGCAACAAAATACGCGGCTGTGGGACCACGCCATGATCGACGAGGCCGAGGACGCGCTGCGCGCCGCCCTCTCCCCGTCCAAGCCGGGCCAAACGGTGGAACCTGGGCGCTTTACGTTGGAGGCGGCCATTCAGTCAGCGCATGCGCGTCGGGCCTGGGCGGGCGACGCCGATTGGCCGGCGATTGTGCAATTGTATGACGCCCTGATTGCGCGGGCTCCCACGCTCGGAGCGTTGATCAGCCGGGCCGCGGCGGTGTGTGAAGCCCAGGGAGCCGCCGCCGCGCTCGTCATTTTGGATGAGCTCGCGAGCGCCCAGGCTAGGCGGATTGGCGCCTACCAACCCTATTGGGCAGCGCGCGCCCATGTGTTGGCCGAGCTGCGTGATCCGGATGCGGATAAGGCTTACGCGCGCGCCATTGGTTTGGCTGAAGACCCCGCCGTGATCGCGTTTTTGGCCGAGCGGCGGGCGCGATTGGATCGCGCTTAGTTGGGCGGCGTCTCGCTGGGGGGGCCGAAATCACCGACGGAGAGCTCTTCGGCGCTGGTGATGCCGATGACGCCCATGGCTGGATCGCCGAAAGCGGCGACTTGGCCGTACCCGTCGTACGTGGCGAGGGTTGTCATGGTCCCAAGGTCGATCAAGCGCCCTTCGCCATTGCCCAGGACCAGAAGTCGGGTTGCGTCAGCGTTGGCCGCCACGTCAAAGATGAAGCCGGTCGGTTCTGCGATCGCACCCAGGCGCTCGCCGGTTCGCGCGTCCCACAGCTGAAGCGCCGCGTCGCCTTCATTGGTGACGATGCGCGCGCCATCGGCGCTGAACAGGGCGATGGACGAGGCGTTGTCATGGTTGATCACGAGCACGGCCTCATCCGACCGGGGGGCCCACACCCGAGTGGCGGCGTCTTCGCCGGTGGAGACGATGAGGGTTCCATCGGGGCTGTAGGCGGCGGAGGTGACCGAGCCGGTGTGGCCTGTCAGTTTACGCAACAGCTCGCCGGTCCGGGCGTCCCACACATGCAACGCTTGCCCTGAAGCGGTGAGGATGACGGCGCCGTCGGGGCTGTAGCTCGCCGCATTTAAGGGCGCGTCGTGTTCGATGATGGCGAGGTTTTCGCCCGTGTCGGCGCGCCAGATCCGCGCCGTAGCATCGGCGCCGGCGGTGAGGATGTGTTCGCCCCCAGGACTGAAACTCACAGCCGCCACCTTGCCCGTGTGACCAGCAAGCACGGCGACCTGCGCCACGTAGTGATACTGCCAAACGCGCACCGGGCCTTCATAAGACGCGGTTGCGACGTTCATCGCGTTGGGTGCGAATGCAATCGCGGTGACGTCACAGCGCTCCGCGTCGGGCCCAGAGCTGAGCACGCACTCATGCGAGCGGATGACGCGGATCGGACGCCAGACCTGCACCGTATCGAGCGCATCGGCGCCCTCCACCGAGGCGTCTTGGGATGGGATGTTGTCGTCAACCGGCGGTGTGGCGCGCGCGGGGACGACCATGCTTGAGGCCGGGCTGTCGCCGCAGCCGGTCCAAACCAGGGCGGCCGCCGTGATCGTCACCGCGAACGCCGCGCTCAACAAGGGGATCCGAGTCGGCATCAACGATGTCCTTTGTTCTTGGGCGCGGCCCATGGTGGGTTCGAGCTTAAACGCTTGGGGAGCGCCGCCACACATAAATCGCAGCATCGCGGATGATGGCGAGGCGTTCACCGTCGGGGCTATAGGCGGCGTCCAACCCGCCCGGCTCCAGCACGGCTTGGGTCTCACCCGTGACACGGTCAACGAAACTCACGCGCGGAGTGTCCAGTAGCATGATGTCGCCAGTGTGAGGATCGAAGGCGACTTCTCGCACAAAAGCCTGGTTGAGGGTGAACGCGGTGATCTGCTCGCCCGTCGCTGCGTCCCAATGCACGAGTTCGGCGATGTCGGCATCGTCATCAAAGGCGACCGTGACCGCCGTTGCGCCGTCGCTGCTGAACGCGGCCTGGAGCATACGGTCGAAGGAGGTCTCGTCATCAAGATCAAGAGTGATCAGCGCCTCGCCGGTGACGATGTCCCAGATCGCGGCGTGATCGCTGTTCGTCGCCACGATGACGCGTTCGCCGTTGGGACTGATCGCCATGTCGTTGGCGGGGGCCGAGTGGCCGAGTGGCCGAAATGGTGGCGGCGCTCGCCGGTTGCTGCGTCCCACACGCCCACCGAATTGCCCCATCTCGCCAGAACGGCGCCGGTTTGGGGGTGGTTCATCAGATCCCAGGGCGCTTGGCCGTGCTCAAAACTGAGGCGCTCCTCACCCGTTTCGATTGTCCACACACGCACGGTGTGGGTCGCGCCCGAGGATGCGACGCCAGCGCCGTTGTCGGTGAACGCCACCGGGGCGCGCGTTCCCAGATACCCGCGCGCTTCAGGGTTATGGCGCCGGGCGAAGACCGCCTCGCCTGTCTCGCCGTCCACGACGCGCACGCCGCCGCCCAGAAAGTCCCCGCCAGGGCGATCGCTGCGCCGGTCGTTGTGCATCTCGCCCACGGCGATCCATTGGCCGTCCGGGCTGAAGGCGATGCTGGTGAAACGGCAGTACGGGCCGGGCTTGCCTTCGCTGTAGCGACATCTCTCCGAACGCAGCACGGCCTCCAATCGCCAAGGCCCCGCTCCGGGCGCCGCATCCGCTGCAGTAAGGTCGTTGGTCACGGGCGGGGTGGCTCGCGCCATTGTCGGAACGTCCGAGTCGCTGCACGCGGCCAGCGCGCCGAGCGCAAGTAGGCCCAACAGCCGTGCCGACGGCGTTGCGGCCGTTCTGAACGCGTGTCCCATGGCAGCGACCTCCTGATCACGCTCCCAGGGAGATTACGCGCCAAACAGGGCCTAAAAAAGGAGGCGGACGACTGCTGTTGTTAACCGTACAGCGGCGTTCAGCGCGCTATGTCCCCTCACATGTTTCGATTCATGCGCAATGTCGGATTGTTGGCGCGGGCGGGCTGGGTTCTCGCCCGGCACGACGCGTTGTTGCCCAGGGAGTATCAATGCATGCTGCCCTGGCCGGCGCGGTGGTTCGGGCGCTTGGGTCGTCTGATCGCCGACCCGCAACGCGCCGCCAATCCCGGCGTGCGGTTTGCCCGCGCACTTGAACAGCTCGGCCCGGCTTATGTGAAGCTCGGCCAATTCCTGGCGACGCGGGGCGACATTTTGGATCCGGCGTTCGTGGAAGGGCTCGCCACACTGAAGGACAAGGCCGAGCCATTTTCCCTTGGCGAGGCGAAGGCGGCGTTGCGCGCTGAGTTTGGCGAGGGATCGGTCGAGGAGCTGTTTGCGCATTTGGGCCCGGCGGTGGCCGCCGCATCGGTGGCTCAGGTGCACAAGCTGCCCCGGGAGGGTGGTCCGCCGCTGGCCATCAAGATTCTGCGACCCGGCGTTGAGGCGAAGATCGCGCGCGACATGAGCGCCTTTCGGCTGGGCGCCGCGGTGGTTGAGGCGGTTGTGCCGGCTGCGCGCCGTCTGCGGCCAAGGGCCTTTGTGGAAACACTGTCGCGGGCTTTGACCTACGAGATGGATCTGCGGCTTGAGGCTGCGAACGCCACGGAAATGGCGGAGATCGCCAAAACGATTGATGGTTTTGGCGTGCCGAAGGTGGATTGGACGCGGTCGGGCAAGCGCGTGCTGGCGATCCGGTGGCTGGATGGCGCCGCGCTGTCGAACGCGCCGGCTGTCGCCGCGTTGCAGGTCGACCGCAAGCGCCTGGCGGTGGTGGCGATCCAGGCCTTCTTGACCGGCGCCTTGAAACACGGGGTGTTCCACGCCGACATGCACGAGGGCAATTTGTTCGCCAGCCCGTCGGGAGAGCTCATCGCCATCGATTTTGGCATTGTCGGGCGGATCGGCGAAAACGAGCGCCGCTATCTGGCTGAGATCTTGTACGGGTTCATCCGCCGCGACTACACGCGGATCGCCGAGGTGCACTTTGAGGCCGGCTATGTGCCCTCGCGCCACAATGTCTCTGACTTCGCCGCGGCGTTGCGGGCGGTCGGCGAGCCGATCTGGGGCAAGCGGGCCGATGAAGTGTCCATGGGCCGCCTGTTGCTGCAGCTGTTCGAGGTGACCGAGCTGTTTGACATGGCGCTGCGGCCCGAGCTCGTTTTGCTGCAAAAGACGATGGTGCAAGTTGAAGGCGTGGCGCGCGGCCTAGATCCGCATTTTGACATGTGGGCGACGGCTGGACCGGTGGTTGAGACCTGGATCCGGCGCGAGTTGGGGCCGCGCGGCGTGCTCAAAGGGCTCGCCGATGAGGCCTGGCGGCTGCGCGCGGCGGCCCGGCGTCTGCCCGAAGCCGTTGAGGGCCTGGCGTCTTTGTCGGGACAGACCGGCGCGTTGAGCGACACCAGCCCAACGGGCGGGGTTGATCCCAATGGCGGGACGCCCTCGGCGGCGGGGCCGGCGGGCTTGCAACTCAGCGACGATAGCGTCGCGCGCATCGCCGCCGCCCAAGCGCAAACCACGCGGTGGCGTTTCTGGGCGTTGGCCTCCTTGTTGGTGGCGACGTTCGCAGCGCTCATGGTGCAGATCTAAATTGTGAAAATTGTCGGCATTTAATGAGATGGGAACGCGAACCATGGTTTGTTCCGTCTCATGCCTGATCGCGTCATCATTCTCACCGGCCCTGAAGAACTGCCCCACCTGGCCTCGTTCGCCCATGCGACGGCGCAAGGACGGTGCGCCGTGCACTTGGTTTCCAATCGATATGGGTTTGAGGCGGCGATGGAGGGGGACGGCTCGGCGACCCGGGTGATTGGCTGCTGCACCGACATCATCGTGCGTCCGGAACACTTCGCCAAACTTGGGCTGACCGCTTACAATATTCACCCCGGAACGCCGGCCTATCCGGGCGTGTTACCCGAGTATTGGGCGCATGCGGACGGAGCGAAGACATTCGGCGCCACTTTGCACGCTATGGTCGAGGACCTTGACGCCGGCCCGATTGTCGAGACGCGCACATTTCACGTCCCCAAAGGCGCAACGCCTGAATGGATGGGCGGACAAGCGCATGGTTGCGCCATCGGCCTTTTCGCTGATCGTTTCGAACGCTTGATCGCCAGCGACGCCAATCTTCCGCGCGCTTTAGACGCGACGTGGACCGGCGCCTATCGCAGCAAAGCCGATTTTCGGCGGGTCTTTGGCGCCCTCCCCGAGCCGCGGCTGGTGGGTTGAACCTTGTCCAGGCTTTTTCTGTGTTTGACACAGAAAGTTCTCATTTTTGTCCTTGAGCCGCCACAACAGCACCCAATATCACTTGGGTTGTGAGCACTCCTGTTATTACCGAAAAGAAAAAGTTGCGGCGCACGGGCAATTCGTCTGGCGTCACACTGTCGAAGAAAATCCTGGCGGCTGCGGGCATTTCTTCGGGCGAGGAAGTCGTGGTTACCGCTTCGGAAGGCCGCATTATCGTCACTCCCGCCGGCGGATCGGCTCAACGCACGCGTGCGGCGGGCCGGGCCGTGTTTGAACAGTATCGGTACGCCTTTGAGCGGTTGGGCTATGAGGGGCGCATGCCCTAGCGGGCGTTGCGGTTGATGATGGACGCGGTTTTGGAAGCCACGAGTCTCGTGCTGCCCGACTACACGGCGCTGGTTGAGACCACGCGCATGATGTTGATGGAGTCGACCCAAACGGAATTGCGGTTCCGCGATGAGGGTCTGTTTGAGAGCGCCTTTGCCCGCCCCCACAATCTGATTGCGTATTCGGATGGGCGAGCAACGGTCTTTGCTGTGGCGGCGTCGCTCGCCCATGGCATCGCCACCAACCACCCCCTCATTGACGGGAACAAACGCGCCGGCGCCATCAGCTTTGCTGTCACGTTGTTGCTCAACGGTAAGCGGTTGGATGTTTCTCAGCGCGCCTTTGAAGACATGTTTTTGTCTGTTGCGCGGGGTGAGGCGAAAGAACCGGACCTGGAGCGATGGGCTGAAGACAACGCGGTCCCCGACGCTCGCTTTGTGGACTGAGGCCTGGCTCTGCTTCTTGCATGGCGGCTTGCCAACGCCGGATAACTCCATCTGGCGTCCCATTGCAGGACACCCGTCATGAAGCCGATTTTGCGCGTGCTCAAGTCGGCGGCTAACGCCGCGCTGCACCGAACCGTGCGCTACAAACTCGTGCCCCTCGAGCGGCCGACCCGGACCTATTTGGAGTTCTTCGAGCACATCAAAACCCTCGGTTTTCATCCGAAGACTGTGATTGATGTGGGCGCGGCCGACGGGACGCACGATCTGCACACCGCGTTCCCGGACGCTCAGTTCGTCTTAATCGAACCTTTGGCCGAGTTTGAACCGGCCCTGCGCAAACTGGCGTCACAGTACAACGCCAGCGTCCATATGGCCGCCGCTGGCAGTCAGGCGGGTGAGGCCGAGCTTGCCGTTTCGACTGATCTGTTCGGCTCCTCGCTTGACCATGAGGTTGCCGAGGCGAGCTCGGTGCGCTCGGTGTCGGTGGCGACACTGGACGACCTCATCGGCGAAACGAACGCGCACGGCCCTATGCTGGTTAAGGTTGATGTCCAAGGTCACGAGATCGACGTTTTGCGCGGCGCCGCACAGTCTGTGGCGAATTTTGAAGTGATCATTCTTGAAACGACGACGTTTCGTGTCTGTGATCATGATCTTTATTCCATGGTCACGTTCATGAAGGGACTTGGCTATTCGGTGTACGATATCCTGGATGGTCTTTTGCGGCCCTACGACAATGCCTTGGGGCAGATTGATCTCGTCTTCGTTAAGGACGATGGCCTGTTCCGGCAAAGCACCGCCTGGCGCTGAGACCGACTTCACAACTCGCTGCGAACGGCGAAACAGAGCCGCCACGGTCGCGCGCTCGACGCCGCGCCCGCTTGACCAAAGCCGGCTGCGCGCAAATGCTGCAGCGGGTCGCGCAGGGAGGCGGGGATGGCGGTTGGCGAGGTGATCAGTGCGGCCGGGTTGGCCGGCGGATTGGCGCTGCTGATTTGGCTGACGCTGCGCGGCACGAACATCTTGATCGCCGCGCCGGCTTGCGCACTGCTTGTGGCGGCGACGTCGGGCCTGGCGCTGTTGCCCCCTTTGGCGGCGGATGGGCAGGCGGACTACGCCACGGCCTATATGGGCGGGTTCACCAGCTTTTTCGCCGACTGGTTCTTGATGTTCCTGCTCGGGGCGATCTTCGGCAAATTGATGGAGGAAACCGGCGCGGCGGACGCGGTGGCTCACCGGATCGTCGCTTGCTTTGGGCCCCAGCACGCGGTGCTGGCGGTGGTGGCCGCCTGCGCGGTGCTCACCTATGGCGGGGTATCGGTGTTCATCGTCGCGTTTGGGGTTTACCCGATGGCGGTGGGGCTGTTCCGGCAAGCTGACTTGCCGCGGCGCTTCATTCCCGCAGCCCTCGCCTTTGGATCGGTCACGTTCACCATGACCTCGGCGGGCTCGCCGGAGATCCAGAACCTCATTCCGATGCCGTATCTGGGAACCACGCCGCTGGCGGGTTGGGAAGCCAGCCTTCCCGTGGCGGTGTTCATGGCGGTGGCTGGGCATGTGTGGCTGCAGCGGCTAGTGAAACGCGCAGTGGCCAACGGTGAACGCTTTGTGGGGCGCGTCGATGACCGTGATCCACGACCAGCCGCTGAGTTGCCGAATTTCTGGCTCGCGCTCACACCGCTGGTGGCGGTGCTTGGGGTCTTCATCGCCACTTCGGGCGTGTTTGCTCAATTGCAGCTGGTGAGTGGGGAGTTGCCGGCGATCTTGATGCTGGAGAAGTGGTCGTTGGTGCTGGCGCTCGGCGCGGGGTGCGTGGCCGCGCTGGTGGTCGGCGGGGTGCGACGGCTGAAGGACGCTCCGGAAGCGTTTTCGTCAGGCGCCAACAACGCTGTGATCGCCATCTCCAACACGTGCGCCGTGGTGGGCTTTGGCGCCATTGCTCGGGAAACAACAGCCTTTCAAGCCGCACTTGACGCGGTTATGGCCATTCCCGGCGACCCGCTCATTGGCGCCGCGGTCGCCATCACGGTGATCGCCGGGCTCACAGGCTCAGCATCGGGCGGACAAACCATCGCCCTGCCGCTGGTTGCACCGCAATACATCGACATGGGCGTCGACCAAGGCGAGCTGCACCGGGTGGTGGCGATTTCCTCAGGCGCGCTCGATAGTTTGCCGCACAACGGCTATGTCATCACGACGATCCGCAGCATTTGCGGCGAGACCCACAAGGACGCCTATGGCGCTGTGGCGCGACTGACCGTGGTGATTCCGATCGTTGGCGTGGTGCTCGCGCTCGCTCTGTTTGCGGTGCTTTAAACCAACCCGCCCATGCGCGCTTCGGCCGATAGACGGGCTCTGTCGTGGGGGGCGTTGAAGTCGATCGTGGGGCCGACAGGCACGATCCGGTGAGGATTGATGGTGTCGTGGCTTTCAAAATAGTGGCGTTTGGCGTGGGCGAAGTTGCAGGTCTCGGCGATGCCCGGCCATTGGTACAGGTCGCGCGTGTATCCCCAGAGATTGGGACAATCGATCAACCGGCGAATGTTGCACTTGAAATGGCTGACATAGATCAAGTCAAAGCGCAGCAAGGTCGGTAGTAATCGCCAATCGGCTTCGGTTGGTTTGTCACCCAGTAGGAAACGCTGGTTTGCCAGGTGCGCTTCGAGGTGGTCGAGGGTCTCAAAGAGCGGACGAACGGCTTCTTCGTAGGCGTCTTGGGTCGTGGCAAACCCAGACTTATAAACACCATTGTTGAGGGTATTGTAGATCCTTGCATTGAGGGCTTCGATGTCTGGAAGCTGTTCATCGGGGCAGTAATCGCCCGGCGCGGCTCCGACGCCGTCAAATGCGGAATTGAACATGCGAATGATCTCTGACGACTCGTTGGAGACGATAGTCTGTTTGTCTTTGTCCCACAGGACAGGCACCGTGACACGACCTGTATAGTCGGCTTTGGCTTTGAGGTAGATCTCGTAGAAAAACTGCGAGCCAAAAAGTTTGTCTTGAACAACGCCATCGTCATCCGCGGCGAAGGTCCAACCGTTTTGCGCCATGTACCAGTGGACCACTGAGACATCGATCATGTCGCCCAAGCCCTTCAGGCTGCGGTAGATCAAGGTCCGGTGCGCCCAGGGGCAGGCATAGGACACATAGAGGTGGTAGCGCCCCGGTTCGGCTTTGAAGCCGCCCTCACCGCTCGGACCCGGCGCGCCGTCCGGCGTGATCCAATTGCGAAACGAGGCGTTGGCGCGCACGAAGCGACCACTGCTCTTCTTGGTGTCGTACCACTGATCGACCCACTCGCCATCCACCAACAGACCCATGCTTGACCTCCTGTGCGCGCCCTCATTCACTTGGTTCGCCAAGCTAGGCGAGCGGGCGCGCCGCATTAAGGCCCAAACCGGAAAGGGCGTTGTGCCGATGGGGCGGCAATCGCTTGGCCGGGCGACCTACCCGATGAGCTGAAGGGCGAACTTCACCCACATCACGGCGAGAATAACCACGCCGGCGCGATGGATGAGAAAGCGCAAGCCCAGGGTGTTGGAGGTCATGTGCACCAGGCTGTGGGCGAACCGGCTGGCGGCGAACGCCCATCCGAGCGCCATTTGGGTGGCGTCAACCGCAAAGCCTCCGGCCAAATGGAACGCCACAAGGACGTAAAACAACACGGGAACTTCGATCAGATTGACGAAGTTGCGGCCGATGTTGCCCAACCAGTCGGGCGGGACCTGTCCGGCGCGTGTGCGCGCATAGTCGCGGGACATCGCGCCCCGGGCGGTGGCGACGACGCCGGCGATCGTCAAGGTGAGGTACACGCCAATCGTCAGACCGACGACACTGGTGGCGGCGAGAACCAACTGGGTTTCGTTTGGCGACATGAGGCTTCCTTCCCCTACAATCCCAATTACAGAACGCCGATCACGAGGCGCGCCCACATGGCGGTGAGGATCACAAAACTCGCGGTCAACAGCCCGACACGCAGCCACACCGGATTGAAGGCGAGATACACGGCGGAATGCACCAGGCGCACCAGCACATAGGCCCAGGCGAGCTGAACCTGCAGCACATCCACCCCGTCGCGGCGCAGCTCTAACGCCACCACAGCGTAAAACAGCACGGGCATCTGCAGCAGGCTGTTGTAGTTGCGACGCGGACGGTCGAGCCAGTCGGGCGCCTCGCTAAACTGGTTTGGCGATGGGTCTTGGCGCGCCACGCGACGGCGCAAGCGCACAACCTCAATCAGGGTGGTGACGAGATACATCACGGCCGTCATGGCGGCGAGAACCGCAGCGGGCAGGATGAGTGTGGTCATGGGTGCGCACCCCCTGGCGCAATTGTGACACGGTGCGACCTGGCTATCACAACACTGCAACTGGCGCGCAAGGCTTGCGCATGCGAGTGCACCGATCATGGCGCGCCGCATCGCCTGGTAACCGGCGAGCGTGTAGACTGCCGGGTGAAAGGACGCACACAATGAGCCCACGACGCGTGTTGTTGATCATTGGCGGCGGCATCGCCGCGTACAAGAGCCTGGAGCTGATCCGCGAGCTGGCGCGCCGTGGGATCGCCAGTCGTTGCATCCTCACCGCGGCGGCCAAACAGTTCGTCACGCCCCTCTCGGTCGCCGCCCTATCAGGCGACAAGGTCTATGATGAGTTGTTCTCGCTCACCGACGAAACCGAGATGGGCCACATCGAGTTGTCGCGTTCGGCTGATCTCATCGTTGTCGCCCCCGCGACGGCCGATCTGATGGCCAAGGCCGCCCATGGGCTGGCTGGCGATATGGCGACGACCGCGCTGCTGGCGACCGATAAGCCGGTGATGATGGCGCCGGCGATGAATGTGCGGATGTGGGAGCACCCGGCGACCCAGCGCAATCTGGCGAGACTCACCGCCGACGGGGTCGTGATGGTGGGGCCGGATGAAGGCGATATGGCGTGCGGCGAGTTTGGTCTGGGTCGCATGGCCGAGCCCCTGACCATCGCCAACGCGGTTGAGCGCTGGTATCGCGAGCAGGCCGAGCGCGCCTCATCGCGGGCTCAGCTGAAAGGACGGCGGGCGATTGTGACGGCGGGGCCAACGCGTGAACCGCTCGATCCCGTGCGGCATTTGACCAATCACTCATCGGGCAAGCAGGGCTACGCCATTGCAGAGGCCCTGGTGCGGGCGGGCGCTGTGGTGACCTTGGTGTCAGGGCCGACGTCCCTGCCCGACCCGACCGGCGTTGACACCGTGCGCGTGGAAACAGCGACCCAGATGCTGGCGGCATGTGAAGCCGCGCTGCCGGCGGATGTGTTTGTCGCGGTGGCGGCGGTGGCCGACTGGCGGCCCAAGGCGCGCTCGGACACCAAGCTGAAATTGAAGGGCGGCGGCGATGCGGGCGCGACGCTGGAGCTGGTGGAAAACCCCGACATCTTGCGCACGTTTGGCCATAAGCGCGGCAAGCGGCCCGAGCTGGTGATCGGCTTTGCGGCGGAAACCCACGACATGCTGGAGCACGCCCGGGGCAAGCTGCGGCGCAAAAACGCCGACTGGATCCTCGCCAATGATGTGAGCGGCGACACCATGGGCGGGGCTGACAATCAGGTGGTGTTGGTGCGCGCTGACGGCGAAGAGGCCTGGCCGCTCATGAGCAAAGCGGCTGTCGCAGATCGCCTGGCCGCAGCGATTGGCGAGGCGCTGACCTCGCAGACCGTGGACGCTGCGCAGTAGCCAGCGGGATCGGCTCTGGTCTTGGACACGCTGTGCGGCGTGTGACGATGCTACTCGGCGTCTTCTAAGGCTCCGTCGAGCAGAGCTTCGGTGTTGATCAGGGCGATCATGCGCTCTTCGACAGCGGCCACGCCCAGCAACACACCGGATTCGTCTTGGGTGACTGCAAAGTCGGCGGCGGGCTGGATCTGGCTGTCGGCGATGTCGACAATGTCGGACACCGCATCGACCAACAAACCGACCCATTTGCCGTCAATGTCGACGACGACCACAACGTGGGTGGCTGTGGTTTCGGTTTGGCCGCGGCCAAAACGGGCGCGCAGATCAATGATCGGGATCACCGCGCCGCGCAGGTTCATCACACCGCGCACGAATTCAGCGGTGTTGGGCAGCACCGTGGCGCCGCTCCACGCGCGGATTTCGCGAACCGAGGTGATGTCCACGCCGTAGGTTTCGCCATCAACCTCAAAGGAGATGAGATTGGACTTTCCGCTTTCACCGTTTTCGGTGAGCAGGTCTGCGCCGTCGTTCGCCGCCACTGTGTCCATCGGTTGAACTCCCTATGCCGCCAACGCGCCTTCACGCACACGGCCGCCCGTCAAAAGGCGCTGAATGCCCACTACGTCCAAAATCAACGCCACTTGGCCGTCGCCCATGATGGTCGCACCGGCCAGTCCGTCGATGCGCGCAAAGTTTGCCTCAAGGCTCTTAATGGCGACTTGCTGCTGACCGCTCATGGCGTCGACGACAAGACCAATCCGGCGCTCGCCCTCGGCGTCGCACATGATCAAGAAGCGCTGATCGTCGGGCTTGGGATTTTCGCTGAGCATGACCGCCAGATCGGCGATCTGGACAAACTCATTGCGGAAGTTGACGACGTTTTCGCCGCTTGGCAGCCGGCTGATGCGCGCATCCTGGTAGGTCATGCTTTCAATGACGCTGGCCAAAGGCAGGACGTAAGGATTGTCACCCACGCGCACGACCATCACGTCGAGCACCGCCAAGGTGAGCGGCAGACTTAAGATGATCGTCGCGCCCTTGCCTTCGACCGACTTGATGGACACGCGGCCGCCAAGGCGCAGAATGTTCTCGCGCACGACGTCCATGCCCACGCCGCGTCCTGAGATGTTTGACGCGGTCTCGGCGGTGGAAAAGCCCGGCATGAAGATCAATTGGTCGATTTCATCATCGGCAAGCTGCGCATCGGCGGCGACCAGACCGCGATCAACGGCTTTGGCGTAGACCTTATCGCGCCGGACGCCTTGGCCATCGTCTTGGATGCGGATGACGATGCGGCCAGAGATCTGTTCAGCCGACAGCGTGATGACGCCTTCGGCAGGCTTGCCATCGGCCACGCGCTGATCGGGCGTCTCGATGCCGTGGTCCACGGCGTTGCGGATCATGTGGGTCAGCGGATCGGCGAGCTGTTCGACGATGGTCTTGTCGATCTCGGTGCCCTCGCCGCGCATTTCCAAGCGAACCTTCTTGCCCGTGTCGTCTTCGAGCTGGCGGATCAAGCGCGGCATCCGCGAAAACACCGATTTTACCGGCTGTGCGCGGATGGACATGATGGCGTCCTGCAGGCTGCGCGTTTGTTGGCTCAAGACCTCAAGGCCACGGGCGAGATCGGGCAAGGCCTGTTTGAGTTGGTCGTCGATCTGTTGGATGAGGCTGGCCTGGGTGATCACCAGCTCACTTGCCATATCACTCACCCGGTCGACCCGATCAAGATCGACACGGATGGTCTGCGGTACGGCCATGCGGGCGTCGTCGGCTTTGGTCTCAGCAGGCGCTGGGGCGCGGGGCTTTGGTGTGGCCGGCGCGTGGGGTGTTTCTTTGGGTTCAGGCGCCTCGCCATCGGCCTGGGTCTGGTCGGCTTGCGGCGCATCGCCCAGGGCGGCCGACAACAGATCATCGAGCGATGGCGCTGGAGCCCCTTCGTCGACCGGAGGCGATTGTATCGCGCCGTCAACGCACTCGATCTCAAGCTCACAATCGCCGATGGCGAAATCGAACGCCTCTTCAATGGCTTCACGAGTTGTGTCGCCGGTGAGCGTCAGCTCCCACGACACATAGACTTCTGATGGCTCGTAAGCGTCCAGCCCGGGCGTTTGGGACGCATCACAGACCGTGTTGAGCTCGCCCTGTTCGGCCAGTTCACGGAAGATGAGCGCCGGCTCCACGCCGCGCTCCAACAGGCTGGGAAAGGGTCGGAACCGGATGCGCCAGACCGACGTCGTCGCACCCTCCTCGGCGGGATCGCCCCCGACAGCCACGGGTGTGAAGTCGAGGTCGTCGAAGTCTTCGCCCAAGGATGGCGTGTCGGATGATGACCCCGATCCGCCGGTGTTGATGCTGTCCAACTCGGTACGCGCCCGCTCGACGCTCGCCGCGTCGGCCTCACCGCCATCGCGCGCAGCGGCGACCAAGTCGGCTAGCGCGTCGCTGCAGCGCAGACAAATGCCAATGACCTGTTGGGTGAATGCGATCTCGCCTTCGCGGACCTTGTCGAGCACCGTTTCGAAATAGTGGGCAAATCCTACCAGCGCATCGAAGCCGAAAGCCCCGGCCCCGCCCTTGATCGAGTGCACGGCGCGAAACACCGCATTGGCGGTTTCGGCCGACGCGCCATCCGCCTCTGCGCTGCTCAGCTGCTCTTCGAGCGTATCGAGCAGCTCGGCGCACTCGAGAAAGTAGGTTTGTTTGAAGCGATCAAGATCACTCATGGGCCAACGTCCTTTTGGGCCAACGTCTTGTGGTCGCGCCGCCTAGCCGCAGACGCGTCGGATCACTTTGACGACGCTTTCGGGATCGAAGGGTTTGGTGATCCACCCCGTGGCCCCAGCTTCACGGCCCGCGTCACGTTTTTCGCGGCTCGTTTCGGTGGTTAGGATCAAGATGGGCAGGCCTTGGCGGGCCGCGCCAGCGCGCATGCGGCGGGTGAACTCCAACCCGTCCATGTTGGGCATGTTGACGTCGGTGATCACGCAATCGAAGTCGGATTGGGTGAGGCGCTCGAGGCCCTGGACGCCGTCCTCAGCGTCGGTCACCTCATAACCGGCCTCCTCCAAGGTGACGCGCAGCATGTCGAGCATGGTGCGCGAGTCGTCTACCGTCAGAACCTTGGTCATGATTGTGCTCCGGCGATCGTGTTGGTCATACAGTTTGACAGAAACGGCGTGAGGCCGAGGTCGGCGACGGCTTCTTCAAAGGATGGGCTTGGCTCTGTGATCGTGAAGGCGACGCCGCCGGTCTCGGCTTGGCGTGCAAACACGAGGACGGCTTGGAGCGCATGCAGGCCAATGCGCGCCACGGCGCTCGCATCAACGGCGACCTGTTGGGCCTGGTTGGATTGAGCCAAGACCAAGAGATCACGCGCCCAGGCCAGATCGGCGTCTTCGGGTGCATCAATCTTGAGCATGCGGTCTCCTTCGCTGTCCCAATGTGTAAGGGCCTGCCGTTAAAATCCGCTTTCCGTGCAACTTCTTGGCGAGCGCGTCAGCACGCTTTGGTTCAACCAAACAGTTCGATATCGTCTTGGGGTTCAGGCTTGCGTTCACGCCGCGACAAGCGAGCGAATTCGTCCACGGCGACTTGGCGCTCATCGACGACGGACAGGCGCTTGATCCACGCTTTGCCAGTGGCAGGGTGATAAATCAGCTTGCGGCCGAACTCTCCGCCCAGGTCGCTGGCGGCGAGCACCAGACGGTCGCGTTGCAAAACCGATTCAAGAAACGTGATGTTGGCCTTGCCCACATTGGTCATGCCGGCGGCCACCGATCCGCCTCCGAAGGCCTTGAGCTCAAGCTGCTTACGGTCGGCGCCGGTGCGCGCGATGATGGTGTTGATCAGCGCTTCGACGGCGTACACGCCGAAGCGTTGGGATTCGCCCGCGACGTCGCCCGACGGGTCGGCCGGCAACAAAAAGTGGTTCATGCCGCCCACACCCGATTGCGGACATCGCGCGCACAAAGAAATGCATGAGCCTAAAACAGTTTGAAACCGCAACCGGGTATCGTCGGTGATCTCACAGTCGCCCTGGGTGACAAACCGCGTTTTACCATCATGGTGCATGGCCGCACTCCACTGGCTGAAAGGGGCCGTCGATGACAGCAGTTCCCGATCGCGACGCCGCTTTCTCTTTTTTCGCAGACGCGTTGGATGAGGTGATGACGCTGTGCGCTGAGATGTCGGCCGGCGTGGCGCCCGCATTAAGCGCCGAGGCCACCCTTGACGCGGTGCGTGAGGCTCGCCACGCGCTGCAGCTTGACGATCGCATGCGCCAGCATTTGCATGCGCTGGCGACCATCGCGGCTGGTCTCGCCGATGGCGACGCGCCGTCGGCGGTGCGCGCCCGGGTGACCTTGGAAACCGTCGCCAGCGGATTTGGGGCGGCCATGGGCCTTACTCCTGTTGCCAGCGGACGGGCCGCTGAGGCTAACGACGAACCGGGACTGGAATTGTTTTAGCGCCGCTCAACACGCAATTCGGCGCGCCGAGAACGCAGCGCGCCTACGTGATGGCGCCGATGACGGCCTCGATCTTTTTGCGCAGTGTGGCGGTGTCGAAAGGCTTGACGACGTAGTTGTTGACGCCGGTGGCGATCGCTTTGCGCACCTGTTCAACGTCGCTCTGGCCGGTGGCCATGATGAACGGAAGCTCCTTAGTGGAGGGGTGGCCGCGCACAACCTTGAGCAAGGTGAGACCGTCAACTTCGTCCATGTTCCAATCCGATAGGATCAAGTCGAACGGACGGTTGGACAATTGGGTGATCGCTTCGCGGCCGTTCTTCGCCTCGACAACATCCTGGATACCCATTTGCTCCAGGGCGTAGCGGGCAAGTTGACGCATACTTTGCTGGTCTTCGACCAAGAGCACTGAAATCTGCTGGGCCTTCGGCATGGTGTGGCCTCCTCGGTCTTTAGCGCGCCATGCCGGGCGCTGGTTGAACTGTTGCTGCACGCAGCATGATTTGCGCTAGCGCGCCGGGCGCACCCTCGTGCTGAACGCCGCCGAGGCGCTTGGCGACCCGAGGCATTCCGTAAACCAAGGCGGAGCGCTCATCTTGGGCGTAGGTGGCGGCGCCGGCTGCACGCAGGTCTGTGAGCCCCTGTGCGCCGTCAGCCCCCATGCCCGTGAGCACCGCAGCATGGACCTTAGCCTTGTCCAGGTTGAGAAGTGATTGAAACAGCACGTCGACCGATGGACGGTGCCCACTGACCGGTTCGCTTTCGCGCTCACTGCACCGCCACTCGCCGGGTTTGTCCGTTTGGCCGAGCGTGAGGTGAACCCCGCCGCGGGCCACCACGCACTCACCCGCCTTGACCAGTTGGCCATGGCGGGCCTCGACAACGTGCGCCTCGGTGGCTTTGTCGAGGCGTTGGGCGAAGCGACCGGTGAAACTCGCCGGCATGTGCTGCACAATGACCGTGGGCGGCGTGTTGGCTGGCAGCTCGGCCACAAAGGACAACAACGCCTCCACACCGCCGGTTGAAGCGCCGACCGCAAAGAGGGTCTGGCGATCAAAGGCGTCGCCGATGAGCTTGGACGTCTGGTCGCGCCGCGCGCCGGCGCGATTGGCCTGAATGGTATGCACATTGGCGCGGGCGGCGGCGTGGATGGCGCGGCGCAGGTCGGCGCTGAACTCATCGAAGCCGGCCTCGAGGTTGGCTGGCTTGTGCACCACGTCCAGCGCGCCCATCTCCAACGCGGCGAGCGACACATCGGCCCCGCGCGCGGTCAAGGTGGACACCATCACCACCGGCATGGGCCGCAAACGCATGATCTTTTCAAGGAATGTAAGACCATCCATGCGCGGCATTTCCACGTCCAATGTCAAGACATCGGCATTGGTTGCCTTGATTAGATCGCGCGCCTCGTAAGGGTCAGCCGCCGAACCCACAACATCAACGCCCGTCTCACCTTCAAGCACCTTAGCAATAACTTCACGCATGAACGCAGAGTCATCACAAATGACCACTTTTGTCATTATGACCCACCCCTCAACTTAGTGTATGTTGTGCGACCAGCAAGATGAAGATTTGGCACCCGGGCCACTTCGGCGTGCCCAATGTAGAGCCGCCCATCATCCGCCAAGAGCTGACTGAGCCTGGACCAAAGCGATTGTTGGAGCTCACGACCAAAGTAAATCACCACGTTGCGACAGAAGATCGCGTCGAACGGGCCGCGCATCGGCCAGTGGTCATTGAGATTAAGACGGCGGATCGACACCAGTGCGCTGACCGCGTCGCTGATGCGCCATCCCTGTTCGGTTTTGGCGAAATGGCGACGGTGATGATCGGGCAGGCCATCCATTTGATCATCAACGTAAACGCCGGCGGCCGCGACGCCGAGGGCGGCGGTGTCAATGTCGGTCGCCAAGATTTTCAGGTCGATCAGACGCTTGGCGTTCTTGGCGTTGGCCTCGAGCACATCATGGACAGCCAAAGCCGCCGAGTACGGCTCTGCCCCAATCGAACACGCCGCTGACCAGATCCGCAGCCGGGTTGCGCCGCTTTCGAGCTTGGCCGTGATGTGCTCAGCCAAATCGTCAAAGTGATGCCCCTCGCGGAAAAACCCGGTCACGTTGGTGGTCAGGGTGTTGACGAAATGCTCCAGCTCGGCCTCGCCTTCGGTGCTGCGCAACAGGGCGATGTAGTCGTCGAAATCGCTCATGCCGATTTGGCGCAGACGGCGAGCCAAACGTGACTGGGCCAAGTGTTTCTTGGCGTCGGCGATCTCAATGCCCGTCACTTTGGTCAAATGCGCGCGCAGCACGGCGAATTGGTCATCGTTCAACGCCAATTCGACACCGTATTGAGTTGCGTGATTGAGGGCGGGTTGCGCCATACGAGGCCTCGAGGTTGCTGAAGGCCGTTCTACCTGACAGGCCTTAAGGCACTGTAAGTTCCCGCTGGGTTACTACCCTTCCGAGCGCCCCCGCTCACCGCAGCTTTCGCGCGTTGCAAGGATGGAACCCACGATGATCGATGTTGTGAGCAAACCGCATTTGGCCGCCCGCTTTGCGTGGTTGGGGGCTTTGGTGGTCGCAGCCCTTGGCGCTGGCTCCGGTTGGCTGATCGGTGGGTGGATGGCTGGCCTGGTCGCGGGCGGCGCTGGAATTTTGGCCGGGGCGGTCGCAGCGCTCATGGCCACACAAGCGGTGGTCGCCGCGCGTGACGCGATGCATCAACAGACCAATCTGCGCGCTGATCTGGCTGCTCTGACCAAGCAAGCCGAGCAAGCTCACGCGGCGCAGTCCGAGGCTGAGGTCTCCTTGCAGGCCGCCACAGACTCGGCAGGCGCGTTCGGCGTCGACCCTGCTGCGCTGACGTCGTGGGCGAAGGCGCTGGCCGGCGATCCCAACGCGCGCATCGACGCGCCAAGCGATGGCGAGCTGATCGACGCCATACGGGACTTGGCGCGCGCGCGTCATGACAGTGCGGCCCAGTTGACCGCAGCCCTCGACCGGTTCGTCGCCGATCCCACACAGTTCACAGCCCAAGCTGGCGGTCTTGAGCAGCACTTGGTCAACGCCGCCCAAGTGGTCGCTCATCAAATCTCAGCGGCTCAGGCGGAAACCGAGGATGCGCGCGCTGCGTTGGCCAAGGCGCAGTCTGACCATGCCGCGCTGGTCGCTGACCGCGACACGCTGACCCAAGCCAACGCGACTATGCGGGCCGACATGGCCGACCTGGTGTCAGGCGCCGGCGACCTGTCCTCGGTCCGGGCGAGCGCACACGATCATACGACGGGCTTGCAGGACCAATTGGTGTCCGCGGAAAAGCACGCCATGCAGGCCGCCGAAGTGATGTCGCGCCTGAGCGGTTCGTCGGACAAAATCGTCGAGATCATCTCGATCATTGACGGCATCGCCTTCCAAACCAATTTGCTGGCGCTGAACGCGGCGGTCGAGGCGGCGCGGGCCGGCGAGGCTGGGCAAGGCTTTGCGGTCGTGGCTTCGGAGGTGCGCCGGCTCGCCCAGCGCTCAGGGGACGCGGCTCGCGACATTCGCGAGCTGATCGGCCAAGCGAGCGGCGACATCGATCGCAGCGCCTCGTGCGTCAATGACGCGGTGAGCGCCCTGACCGGATTTGGCGGGCATTGCACGGCATTAACGGAAGCGCTGGATCAGGGCGCCAGCGCCTTTGACAAGCTCAGTCAGGGCGTGAGCGAACTCTCGCGGCGCGCAGCGCCGGCGGTCGGGTCGGCGGCGCCGCGGACGGGCCGAGCGGCGGTGCAACCCAAGGCGCCCCCCCCCCCAGCGCCTGAGTCCACACGCTCATCAAAAGCGGCCGCGCCGGCGGCCGTCTCGGCTAAGCCCTCGGCCCAACCGGTCGCCCCGGAGCCCGCAAAGTCGAGCCCAGCAGCCGGCGATGCGGCCGAACCCGCCGCCTCCTCGGCCTTGCAGAAACTGGCCGCCGCTTCGGCGGCCCAAGCGCCATCTCAACGACCGTCCCATGGCGGCGGGCCACGGCCGCTTGGTCCCGGTGAGGCCGCCAACCTTGATGATGACTGGGCCGAGTTCTAGCGCCGCGCCAGTTTGACGGCCGCATCAATGATCTGGTTGCGGTTGGGCAAGGTGACCGATGCAGCTTTGCCCAGGGGGATGAAGCTGTCGCGGGCGGTGACGCGCCGGGTCACCCAAGCCTTGCCGGCCTTCTCCGCCATCAACGTAAACAGCGCTTCACTGGGCGACCCTGAGGCTCGGCATTCGTCGACAATGAGAACACTCGCACACGGACGCACCGCTTCGAGGATCTCAGCTTCGGGCAGCGGCGCAAGCCAGCGCAGATCGATCACCCGCGCTTGGATGTCATGGAGGTCGACCAAAACGCGCTCGGCTTGGCGCGAGAGATAATAGCCATTGCCGTAGGTGAGGATGGCCAGGTCTTCGCCAGCGCCGAACTGGCCGATGTTCCCCAGCTGAATGTACGCCCCCTGCCCGGGTGGGGCGTAGCGCTTGGCCCAGGCCGCGTCGCCCTCTTTGTGCACATCGCGCATGGGATACAGGGCGATGGGCTCCAAGAACACCACGACGCGCTGTTCTTCGCGGGCCAGACGCACGCACTCGCGCAACATGCCGGGCGCGTCGGCCGGGTTGGACGGACAGGCGATGATCAGGCCAGGGATGTCACGCAGGACAGCGATCGCATTGTCATTGTGGAAATGGCCGCCAAAGCCCTTTTGGTAGCCTAGCCCTGCAATGCGAATGACCATTGGATTGGTGAATTGGCCGTTGGAGAAAAAGCTCAGCGTCGCCGCCTCACCTCGCACTTGGTCTTCGGCGTTGTGCAGATAGGCGAGGAATTGGATCTCCGGGATCGGCAGGAAACCGTTATGGGACAGGCCAATGGCCAGGCCGAGAATGGTCTGTTCGTCCAAGATCGTGTTGAGCACGCGGCTCGGTCCGAAGCGCGCATGCAGTTTGTTGGTGACGCCATACACCCCGCCTTTGGGACCAACGTCCTCACCGGCCAGGATGATCTCTGGGTGCTCAAGCATCAGATCGGCCAAAGTCCAATTGATGACCCGAGACAGGGTCTGGGGGGTCTCCATCGCTTTCAGGTCGGCGCCGAACAGCTCATCGCGTTGCTGCGCGGATGGCCGCTTGGCGGGTGTGTCGGGGATGGGGCGCGGCGGCGGCACGAGGCTGGCCATGACGTCGTCGGCGGTTTCAAGCTTGGGGCGGTCAACGAGTTCGCGCGCGGCGGCTTCGACCTCAGCGCCGATTAGGGTGTACATCTCGACCACTTCGCGGGGGGTGGCGATGGTGTTGTCGACCAAGATCCGGGCCGTATGGAGCAAGGGGTCGTTGGCCTCGTTGGCTTCGATTTCCTCATTGGTGAGGTAGCCGCTCTCCACATCCGACCCGGCATGGCCGAACAGACGCACGCAACGCAGATGCACAAACGCCGGCTTGCGACGCACCCGGGCGCAATGCTCAGCCTCGCGCGCGGCGCGGTAGACATCGAGCACATTGAGACCGTCGCACGGAATGTAGGTCAGGCCCGCGCGGTCCTTCATGGACGCTTCAATCCAGCCGGGGGGCGTCTTAACTGAGATGCCAATGCCATTGTCCTCGCAAATCCAGACCAGCGGGACGGGCATGCCTTGGAACGCTGTCCAGCACGCTGAATTGATGGCGCCTTGGGCCGTGGAGTGATTGAGCGAGGCGTCGCCAAACGAGCACAAGATCACCGCGTCATCAGGCATTTGTTGGGCTTGGGGGCGCAAACGTCGCGCGAGCGGAATGGAAAACGCCGCGCCGGCCGCCTTGGGCATGTGGGAGGCGATGGTGCTCGTTTGGGGTGGAATGAACAGCGCTTTGGATCCCAGGACCTTGTGACGCCCGCCGGAGATTGGATCGTCGGCGCTGGCGGCAAAGCTGAGCAGTAGGTCCCGCATGGGGTCTTGGCCCGGCGTGGTGCGTGCGCGATGGATGAAGAACGCAGCGTCGCGATAATGCAGAAACGCCATGTCGTTCACGCGGAAGGCGGCGGCGATGGCGGCCATGCCTTCATGTCCGGAACTGGCGATGGTGTAGAACCCCTCGCCGCGGCCCTGCATCGCCCGCGCGGTGCGATCGAGATGGCGCGACAGGGCCTGGCTAGCGAACAGCTCTTTGACCTCGCCTGGGGCCAAACCGCTGTCGGCGAGCGATGGCCCCTCGCCGGCTTCGGGCCATGCGTTGGCGCTCACGCGCCGCAGAAAATCTTGGTGGACACGTTCGACGCGATCCATGCTCCTCGCCTCGGCTGGTTGCTGCATTTAGCGCCATGCGCCGCTCGCCCGTGTTAGCCGGGCTTGGGCCCGCAGTCCAAGGGGATTACCCAGATCCCACGCCCCGTCCCCATCGCTGCACGCCAGTTCGTCACGTCCGCAGCGCGCACCCAGACAGGTAATCCTTAAAAATCCAACCCGGACTTGACGACTCATTGGCACAAAGTCGCGACTGGAGAGTACAAATCGCATCTGCATTAAAAATTATTGCGGCGCACAAATGGAGATCACAACTACACTTCAATCTGGCGCTAAACATAAACCAATGCTGTTACGCCGCTCAGAATCCAGAAAAATCGGTGCGCGACCTTGCCCAATACTTTATCCGTCGCTATGCTGCAGTGCCGCAATGACGCGTGGAGCCAGGCTTTGGTGGCGGCGCTCCTCGTATCCGCTAACTCGAGGAGCTCAAGCCATGGCCGAGGAAATCCATTTTGATGAGATCAACGAAGCCAAGGCCGAGATGGGTCACATCTACGATCGCACCGACCCGCGCGCTTACTTCCGAGAACTGTCGAAGCTGGATTACGTCATCCCGGCCATGGCGGCGCCGGTGTTCACCGCCCTCATGGCCGCACTTGAAGAGCAGCGGGCCCGCCCCCTCTCGGTGCTGGACGTTGGATGCTCGTATGGTGTGAACGCCGCGATGCTCAAGCACGATGTCGGCCTGAGCGCGCTTTATGCGCATTGGGCGCGCGACGACGTTGCGGCGGCCTCGACGCGCGCTGTCATCACTCGCGATCAGCAGTTTTTCGCCGACTTGCCGCGCCGTCGACCCGTCACGGTGGTTGGCCTTGATGCGGCCGCGAACGCTGTTGGCTATGGTCAGGCGGCGGGTTTGCTTGACCACGGCGTTGTCGGCAATCTGGAGCACGAACCGTTGCCGACCACGGCGATCGATGTCTTGGCGGGTGTGGACCTGGTGGTGTCGACCGGGTGTGTTGGCTATGTCACCGAGCGCAGTTTTGAGGCGCTGTTACCGGCCGTCACCAAGGGCGAGGCGCCATGGATGGCCCACTTTGTGTTGCGCATGTTTCCGTTTGACGCTGTAGCCGATGCGCTCAGCGACTGGGGCTATGCGACCGAAAAGCTGGATCGGATCACCTTTGTGCAACGTCGTTTTGCCGATGACGGCGAGCAGCGCGAAGTGCTGGGGCATTTGCGCAGCCTCGGCATTGATCCGACGGGGCGTGAGGCGCTGGGCCAGTTGCACGCCGAATTGTATGTGTCGCGCCCCAAAGACGACGTGCGACGCGCCCCGTTACGCGACCTGATTTCGACCTAAGCGCTGGGATTTCACGTCATCCTCCGGCGGCTGCAGGCGGGCGTTGGAATCTGTTTGGACATGCGACGAAATCAGGTAGGTTGCCGCAATTTGCTTTGATTCTGGCGGGCCAGCGCGGGCACGTGCTGGCCAGAACACTGGGGTAGGTTATGGTCAGCCGCGACATTATTACAAAGATCGATTTGATTGGCTTCAACCTGAAGCTGTTGTCACACAGCGACCGCAAGACGCTGCTCATCAGCGCGGGCAGCCGGGCAGACAAACAAGACATGCTGGAAGCCTGCCGGCGGTTGGCCAATTCGGGGATCGAGTTCTACGCCACGCCCGGCACGCACGCCTTCTTCAGCGAAAACGGCATCGAGTCCCAATTGGCCTATAAGATCTCCAGCGGGGATCGGCCCAACATCGAAGACCTGATCACCTCCGGCGCCATCGACTTTGTGATCAACATTCTGACGGGCGACCCCGACTATGATGAATCCTCGGACGCCAAGCGCATCCGTTCGCTGGCCATCGCCCAAGGCGCGCCGCTGATCACCGACCGAGAGGTCGCCAAGGAGACCATCGAACACATCCTCGATGACCTGGCGCGCGGCACCTACAGCTATGCGCGGCGCTCGGAGGAACAGCCGTGGGACTTGCGCTCGGCCTTCATGGAGTTGGTGCGCGAGCGTGGTGGTTTCGCCAACCATCACGGCCATTTCGACAAAGCTTACCTGATCTCACCGGAGAATCTAGCGCTTGGCTTTGCCGACATGGAAAAGAAGTGGGAGCTGTATCGCCACTTGAAGACCAACTACACGCACGAAGATTTGGTGCAGCGGATCTCTCGGGCGCTTGAGGGCGTGATTGATCAGGGCGCTGCGTATTGCCGCACGATGGTCGACGCCGATAGCACCGTCAATCTGTTGCCCATCCAAGCCGCCCTTGAAGTCAAGGAACGTTACGCCGGCCGGATCCACTTTGAGATTGGCGTGCAACCGCTGCAGGGCGTGATCGATGAAGACTCGCGTCGGCAATACGTCGAAGCCTGCAGGCTTGCCGATTTCTGCGGCGGCCTCCCCTCGCGCGACCGCCCCCGTGAAGAAACGCACTACGACATCATCATGGAAACGGCCAAGGAGCTCGGCAAGTGCGTGGAGGTTCACGTCGATCAGGAGAACAATCCGTTTCAACACGAAACCGAACTGTTGTGCCTGAAGACGATTGAGCACGGCCTGCAGGGGCGCGTCTATGGCGTGCACGCGATCTCGTTGGCGGCCAAAGATGAAAGCGAGCAAGACCGCGTCATTAGCCTCATCAAAGAAGCTGATGTGGGCATCATCATTTGCCCATCGGCTGCCTTAAGCATGAAGCAGTTGCCGATGAGCGCTCCGTTACACAACTCCATCGCGCCCTACGTCAAAATGCGCGAGGCGGGCGTGCGCACCTATCTGGGAATCGACAACATCGCCGACCTGTTTATGCCGATTGTGGATGGCGACATGTGGGTGGAAGCGCGCTTGTTGATGGAAGCGTGCCGGTTCTACGACCTTGAAGCCGTCGCCGACTGGGCCACCGCCCTGCCGCCGCACCTTGCTCAGCCCAGGCCGAGCGAGGCGGCCGCGCTGGACGCCGTCTAGCGTGTTGATGGGACCGCTTCCGGGTGTGGATGCGGACGCGTTGATCGCGTGAGCAGGCGGTTGCAAACAGAGGGCGCGCTTAGCCGCCCAGCACCGAGCAATAGGCGTCGCTCGCCTTGAGCCGCTCGCACAAGAAGTTCGCCGCTTCGCGATCACCAATCGGCCCCACCATCAGGCGGTGATAGACTCCCCGCTCGCCGAGATCGGTCACGCGCATCACCGGCTGATAAAATTGCAGCACATCATTGTGGCGGGCGCGCAGCTGCGCCCACCCCTCGCGCGCGGCGACGTCGGAACGATAGGACGCCAGATGCGCGTAAAAGCCCGGCGCGAGCGCAGGCTGTGCGGGCGCCGGTGCTGGCGCTGCGTTGGGCGGTGTTGGCCCGGGCGTGGGCGCCGGCGCGGGTGTTGGCCCGGGCGCGACGGTCGGCGCTGTCGCCTGCGGCGTCGGCGGCCCGGTTGACGTCGCGATCGGCGTTGAGATTGGCGGATCGCGCGGCGCGGCGCTGGACGCGGTGATGACCGGCGCGTTGGGGCTAAGCGGCGCCAGGCTTTGCGCCATCACTGGCGGGGGGCTGTCAGCCGGCTGGGGCGGGGCGCCCAGTTGGGGCAAGCTGGGCGCGTCAATCGCACTGGGCGTTTGGGACGACAGCGGGCTTGGGCTCGCAGCAGCCGTTGGCGCTTGCGGCGTGGGCAGGTTGGGTGTCAGCGGCTGGAGGGGCGAGTTGGCGGCCGGGGATCCCGCGAAATCGCTGGTATCAAGCTCGGTGATCGCGGCCAACTGATCGAGCAGAATGCGGATGTCGCTTTCAATGGCGAGCAGGCGATCCACCCCAGGGCGGATCCGGGCGAGTTCCGCCTGAAGGTCGGCAATGTCTTCCAGCACTTCACCTGGGGCCTGCTGCGCGGCGGGGTTGGTCGCCGTGTCGCCCGCGCGTGGTTGGGCCGCGCCCGGTTGGCCGGTGCGCTGGAGAACGCCGGCGGCCGCCAAGGGCCCTGGCGATGGCGCTTCGAACGGCGCCTCGTCTGGATCGGCGCGGAACAGCGCGCACGCGCCCAGGCTCGCCGTCAGCGCCAACATCACCAACGCGCGCACGCACGTGCGCCCACCCACGCCGCGGCCACCGACGCGCGGGCGGGTTTGGTTTCGACCAGCGCCAAAACGGGCTGTCGCGGACAAGATCTCAATGACGAACATCAAACGCGGTGGGTGCTCGTTATGGTGAACACGGGGTTAGTCGCTGCGCTTCAACTGAGCATTAACAAGCTTCTTCTTTGTTAAGGCCACGGTTTTGACACACTCTCGCCATGGGGGCGGTTCGACGGTGCGCAGCTTTTTTCTCTTGCAGGCGATGGCGACAGGGGCTCTTTCGGCCCTGCCCCTCGGGGCCGTTTACGCCCAGGACGAGCTGGTTTTGGCGGCGACGGCAACCCCGCCACAGGGATCTGATCGTCAGCTCAACGCCCTGGCGCTCGAGTTTTTGACCCGCCTTGAGCCGCATTATGGCATCCGGCGGGAGGTGGACGCCGCCGCCGCCATCGCCGATGGCGAGCTCCTCGTCTTCCAAGTGCGCATTGACCGCTACACCCTGGACGAGCCCGTGCTGGGCTACAAAAAGGGCGACCGGCTCATGCTCCCGGTGGCGGGGTTTGTGGCCGCGCTCTACCTCGCCATTGAGGTGGACCCTGAAGCGGGCGTCGCCACGGGGTGGGCGTTTGTTGAAGACAATGAGGTGAGCCTCAACGTCGCCGAGCGCACCGCGAGGGCGGGGGATCGGGCCTGGCGTCTGACCGAGGACGCGATCTCCAGCGACGGCGTGGATGTGGTGCTCGACAGCGCGGTGATGGCCGAATGGCTTGAGACCGACATCGCCATCGACTTTGGTCAATTGATCATCCGCCTCAACCCCACCCGGCCCTTGCCCATCATCGAGCAGCTGCGTCGGCAGAATCGCACTGCGGGCGACCGACGGGGGGCGGGCGAGCCAGCTTTCCCGCTTGAAGCGTTTCCTTATGCTCTGGCCCGAGCGCCGGTTGCGGATGTCCAGACGTCGTTGGTGGTTGAGCAGCCCGCAGGCGGAAAGGTGCAGACCCGCTACAGCCAATCGGTGCTGGCGAGCGGCGACATCGCCAACATGACCGGCAATCTGTTTGTGTCGGGCGACGCCTCGAACCCAGTGCGCCAGCGTCGCGCAACATTGTCACGCGGCTCGCCCGAGGGCGGCCTGCTCGGCCCCCTCGACGCGACGGCCTTTGAACTTGGCGATACGCAACCGCTCAGCCTGCCCTTCTCGCCGGGCGCGGGGGCGCAACGCGGGATTAGCGTCACCAATCGCTCCCTCGACCAAGCCACGGGTTTCGGCGCCACGGATATTGTGGGCGATGTGCAGCCCGGTTGGGACGTCGAGCTTTATCAGAACAATGTGCTGATCGCGTCGGCGACGGTCGGCGATGACGGCCAATACGCCTTTCGCGACATTCCCTTGTTTGCGGGCACAAATGAGTTCCGCACGGTGCTTTATGGCTTGCAAGGGCAGGTCCGCGAAGAGACCGAGATCATCCAGGTCGACCCCACCTTGGCTGGCAACCGTCTGACCTATGACCTGGCTGTGGCCCAACAGGGCGAGAGCTTTTTGGGTTCGGCGGTCTCGACCGGATTGGACGGGGCGGGCGGCGTGCGCGTCACAGGGTCGGGGCGGTTGGCGCTCGGGCGCGCTTTGGGCGCTGACTTGGGCTTTGACAGTTTCCTCGCCGATGGCGAACGGCACAACCATGTGATCGCCGGCCTGACTGCTGGGTGGGGCAAAGCTGTGTTTCGCGCATTGGCTCGTCAGGATCTCGGCGGTGGACAGGCCGTACAGTCCAGCGCGTCGTTTTCGGCTTTGGCGCAGAATATTCGGTTGGCCGCGCAGGCCTACGACGCCTTTTCGCAAAACGGCGGCGAGGATGTGCTGAACGGGGAGCGGCTCGATGTTTCGCTGGCCGGCGGGTTCGATGCGCCCTTGCTGCCGCGGATTTCCTACCAGTTTGGCGCGGGGCATTCGACGCTGGGCGGGATTGAGCGCGGCACTGCTTCATCACGTGTGAGCACGCGCATCGGACCGGCCTTGTTGGATACCGCCGTTGCGTGGGCCAGTGCGCCGGACGCTGAAACCCCCAACGCGCTCACCGGTCAGTTCGGCGCGACGTTCAACGTTCGACGTTTGCTGGCGCGCGCACGCTTGGACGCCGACCTCGACAGCGGCGAACTGCTCTCCACGGATTTGAACGCGCGTTACCGCCATTCTCGTTCCTTGTCGTTCAACACGTCACTGGAGCACTCGCTGGTCGCCGGCGAGACAAGCGGCGAAGTGCGCGCGGACTTGACGACGGGACTGGTGACGCTCGGCCCTCGCGTGCGGGTGTCTGATGACGGCTCATATCAGGCGATTATGGACGCGCGACTGTCGCTGGGCCTTGAGCCGCACGACGATCGCCCTCGCATTTCAAGCACGCGCGCCACGGGGTTTGGGGCCACATCGGTTCGTGTGTTTGAGGACGTCAACAATGACGGCGTCTATAATGAAGGCGATATTCCGCTCGAGGACATCCGCGTCGAAGCCGCGCAGGTCAACCGGCGCGCGGTGAGCGACGGTCGCGGCGTGGCGTTCATCGATCGGCTGCCAGTGTTCCGGCGCACCGACGTTGTGCTCGACCTTGGCAGCGTGCCCGATCCCTTCTTGGCTGTGCGCGACTCTTCGGTGTCGGTCCTGCCCCGCCCTGGCGCGATCCAAGACCTGACCATCGCCATGGTGCCCACCAGTGAGATTGAGGGGGCGGTTCAACTGCGCTCCCAAGCCGGCGTGCGCAGTTTGGCTGGCGTACGGGTGCTCGCCTGGGACGAGGACGGCGCGGTGAAGGCCGAGGCGCGCACCTCGGCGGACGGCGTCTTTGTGCTCTCAGACCTGCCGGTGGGCTCTTATCGCATTGGGATTGAGCCGGAGACGATGGTCGATCGGGGCTGGCGCTCTGATCAGTTGAGTTTCTTCCGCGTGCGTGAGGCGCGGCAGATCATCATTCGCGACTTGGGTCTGGCCGATGCAGACTTGCCCGTGACGCCGCAGCTGTCGCCGCATTTGGCGGAGGTTGATCAATGGCACTGGGATCGGGTGCGGCGCGGTTCGCCCTCCTCCTGGGACGGCTATGCGATTTCGCTCGGTGTTTTCGAAAGCGATTTTGGCCGCGATGCGACACTTTTGCTCGCACTTTCTCGCTTCGGCGACTTGGTTCGGCCGCTGCGCGTGCTCGAGTTGATCGACGCGCCGGCCCAGGGTGGGGAGCTGGTGCTGGGTGTGGTCCCAACATGGGCGGAAGCGTCGGCCTTGTGCGAAACCTTACGACAAGTGGCGCCGCACTGTGAGGTGTTGGCGCTGTAATCGAATGCGTGGCGCTACAACCGGGCAGTTTTTGGCCCGACACCCTAAGTTCCCATAAGCATTGAAATAGACACCACCTAATTAACTATGTCATTACTTACATGTCAGAATGGTAAATCGAAGTATCGAGCATTATCAAACGGTTTAAGTAAATAATAACTTGTTCATCGTTATCGAGATTTTAAGCTTTTTCGTCCCAAATGGCGTTGTCTAAGGGCGTCTGGCACGCTCCTCGATAACTGGTGAAAGGTGAAGTAAGGGGAGTCTCCCCAGACGAAAAAGGTGCTCGTTATGAATGACATCAAACGCTTTAAAAGTCGCTTCGCGGCGGTCGCGGCGATCGCAGCGGCGTCTGGGTTCGGCGCCACAGCTGCTCAGGCCCAAGCCACCGCGGATCTCAACGTGTCGGCTACGCTCGACAACGCTCTGACCATTACGGAAAACGCTCCGTTGAACTTCGGCACGATCGCCGTTGTTGAAGACTCAGCGGATACCGTGCCGGTCGGCTTCACGCTCTCAGCTCTGGGCGCGTTCGTGCAAGACTCAGCTTCGCCAACCACGGCGGCTGTTCAATTGGCTCCTGGCACCGTTGGCGATGTGTCCATCGACACCGGCGTGCCTAGCTTCATCAACTTGACCGTCACGGTCGGCACGTCCGGCACGCTGACGGCGGCTGGCGCCCCTCCGGGAACTTCGGCGCTGACGCTGGACATCGATGAAGCCACGGAAATCGTTGCTGCGGCCGGCACCATCACCACCGCGTGTACGGCTGCTGACCCGACGATCTGTGCGGTGCAAACCGACGGCACCGGCCTGTTCCGCTTCAACGTTGGCGGTTCGCTGGCTGAGACGACGGTTGCTTCGGCTCTGCAAGCCACGGCGACCACGTACTCGGGCACCGTTCCGATCACGGCCAACTTCCGCTAGTGATCTGTCCGCACGGCGCGCTGTTCCATGAACAGCGCGCCTGTTGCGGCCGCCAGCTGACCCTTGATGATCCGTTTTGTCGTCGCTCTGGTCGTGCTTGTGGGCGCTCACTTTGGCCCCGCGCACGCACAAACGCTCACCATGGTTCAGGAACTCGACTTTGGTCGGCTCCTGACGACGGATGACGCCCCGGGCTTTGTGGTGATGCCCGCCAACGGCCCCGCCGGCGTGACGACAAGCACCAACATTGTGCGGATCTCCAACGGTCAGCCTGGCGAGATGCTCGTGGAAGGTTTGTCGCCGGGCCAGGAAGTGGACGTGTCGTCCTTAGGGCCGATCGTCTTGTCCCGCACGGTCTTCACAAACGCCACGACTCTTCGGGTCACGAATTTGACGACGTATCCCAGTCCTGTTTTCGCCGACGGCCTTGGGCGCGCCCAGTTTCAAGTCGGCGCCCGCCTTGAGACGACCGGCCGTACGCCAGCGGGAATGGACGATGAGTTTACCGGCGACTTGGTCGTCACGGTCACGCCTCTGCCTTGATTTGGGAGACTGAAACCATGGGCAATTTTGCGTCGCGTTTGATGGCGTTAACCTTAATCCTTGGTGGATTCGCCGTTGCGCCAAGCCACGCGGACCTGCTCATCACACCCCAGCGGGTGGTGTTTGAGGATCGTCAGCGCACAGCGATCATCGGTGTTGTGAACCGCTCAAACCAAGCGCGCACCTATGACCTTGGCTGGACGCATATGCGGATGGACGAGGATGGCAATTTGGTGCCGGTGGATGATGAGACCGGCGGTGTGGCCTCGTTTGTCGTCCTGTCGCCGCGCCGGATCACGCTGGAGCCTGGGCAACACCAAACCATTCGCCTGGCCGTGCGCCGTCCGGCCAACCTGCCTGAGGGCGAATACCGTTCGCATCTTGAGCTGCGCGCTGTGGAGATGCCGGATGACTTGGTCACCGGCGGCGGCAGCGCTGATGGCGTGGGCGCTCAGGTCAAAGTGCTGTTGGGCTTTACGCTGCCTGTGATCGTGCGGCATGGCTCGGGCGATACCGATGTGGCGATCCAAGCGCAGAACATCGACTATGACGCCAACCGTCTTTCGGTGCGTGTGGACCGGCAGGGCCCGTTCAGCACCTATGGCAACATGCACGTGTTCTGGCGGCCCGAGCCGAGCGCGCAGCTGACGACTGTGGGGCGCCTCGATGCGGTTGCGGTTTACCCCGAAGTTGCAGGGATGAATGTCAGCGTGCCTTTGACGCCCGAGCGCGACATCAATCTCGGGCAAGGCGAAATCTTCGTCTACTACGTGGATCCGAGCCAGCAAAACGCTGTGTTGGCCGAAACGGGCGCGCGACTCTAGCGCCCGCCCCCGCTCTGCGCGACCCGCTAGAAAAAGCGGGTCAAACGCAGGGTGAGCGCATCGTCATCCACGAACGCGCTGAGCAGGTTGTCGTCATCGGCGGTAAGAAACAGACGCGCCTCAAACTCAAACGTCCAGTTTTGCCCCAATCGCCGCTGGGCTTCGATGATGGCTGAGGCGGACCCATCCTCCAGATCCACTGCGCCGCCGGCGAGAACGGATGTGTCCTGCACGTCGTTGAGCGCATAGCGCGCGCCGAAGAACAGGTCATTGTCGGCTGGTGTGGGCGGGGCGAACTCATCACGATCATCAAACTGATATTCGACCAAAACGCCCAGATCAGCCCCGGCCTGCGAGACGCCAAAAAAGGTGTACTCAAATCCGCCGACGGCCGCCGCGAACGTGTCGCCCTGGCCTTCGCGCACAATGCCTTCAAACTTCCAGAGCCATGCATCTTGGGTGAACTGAATGTCCGCGCTCACCTGGGTGATGACGTCGTAGATCGGGTCAAGGCGCGGGCCATCAGCGGTCGGGATGGACGCAAAGGTGGGCTCGCGGCTGGTCCCGTGAAAGGCCGCCAGGCCGACATCCCACGCCCCAAACGTATTGAAGTAGCGCGCGGCGACATCCAGGCGCTCGGCTGAAAAACTCGAACGAAACGGCGCATCGCGCTCCACCACCGGGGGGTTGAAACGAAAACGTCCCTCGGGCCCTGGAAAGGTGCGCTCGCGAAACCCGGGCAACGCAAACAGCGAGATGACGCCCCAATCGCGAATGGCGGTCACTTCGATCATGGGCTGGCCGAGACGGTCTTCTTCGTCAATGTCCTCAACCGAATCGGCCTGGTTGATGATGTCGACCAGGCGGCGGGACTCCACCGTGCCCCAGAAGACCTTCGCCAAACCGGCGCGCACTTCGATGCTGTCGCCGGACCATTGAATGAACGCCTCGCGCAGGTCGACATGGGTGCGTTGGTCGTCCTCACCGTCAATGCGCGCGAAAGGGATCAGAACGGCGCGCCAGCTGCGATCCTCGCTCGTCCACAGCACATCGCCCTCCACGGTGAGCGAGGGCTGGAGGTCTTCCAGCTGGCCGGGAAAGGCGGGGTCTTCGGGGAACGCTTTGAGTTCGACGGCGACCGACCCGCCAATGTCCCAGTTTTGCGCCTGGGCGACGCCGGCGAGCAGGATCGCAACGCCTAGTCCGTTGATGATGGGCTTCATCCTTGTCCCCTCCCCTGAACGCGCCCCCAACGCCAAACCTTGGGGGCGCTTGGGACCGATTGCCTAGCGTGCGCTGCGCAAACTGTTGGCGACAAAGTCGCGATCGGTGAAGCCATTGTCGAACGTGAACTCATCGTAGACGAGATCAGTGCTTTTGCCAGTGATTGTATTGGCCATGGCCAGTTTGTGCGCGCGCCAGATGCCCTCGCCATATTCGCGATAGTCGCTTGAATTGAGGATTTTAAGCTCGTTGCCCGCTTCATCGAAAAAGACAACCCGGCGGACCTGGTCAATCTCACGATCAACATAGGACAGCTGACGCGAATACCCTGAGTTTTCATATTGCGGGATGCGTTCCACCACATCAACGAGAAGCTCTTCACCTTCGACGGTGATGGTCTCCTCGCCCAGATGGTCGTAGCTGTATTTGTTCAGCTCCAGCGAGGTGAAGTCCTCAAACGCGAACTCCGATCCGACAAAGGGGCCCGACTTGTTGGCGGAGGAAATCCGGCGGATCCTGTTGGACGCTGGCAGATAGAGCCACTGGCCGTCAGGCTCTAGGATTTTGGCGTGCGATAACAAGGCGGTGCCTTCAATGTCGCGCGGACTGCGAAACACCACGAGGGATTTGTCGCCAACGTCCACACTCTCGCGCTCCAACGTGGAGAATGTCAGCTCGCGCGTGGTTTCCTGGCCGGCGGCGTTGCGTAAGATCATGGTGGCCGACACCACGCTGTCGCCAAAGCCGTTGTCTGAGGCGTCCGAGCGTTCGGCGATGTCAAAGCCGCGCTGTTTGGATTCATCGTCCGCTAGAGCGGGGGCGGCCATGGCGAGGATGGCGCCGAGCGCTAAGGCGTTACTGAGCTGGAGCAGATTGGGCATTGGGCACTCCTTGGTTGGATTGGGGTTGGGCTTTGCCGCGGCCGAGCATCAACAACGCTGGCAGCAGCAAAAAGTCGAGGATCAAAGCAAAGGTGATAGCCATGGCCGTCATCAGGCCAAGGTCGGCGTTCAGTTTGAACGTTGAGAACGCCAGGGCTGCGAAACCGGCGGCCAACACCACCGTGTTCACAATCAACGCGACACCCACGGTCTGGAAGGCGTAGCGGATAGCGTCTTCGACGCTGTCGCCGCTTTCGGTGCGCGCGCGGCGGTACTTGGTTAAAAAGTGCACCGTGTCGTCGACCACAATGCCAAGGGACACTGAGGCGACCGCGGCGACCGAAAACCCTACGTGACCGACAAGCAGCGCCCATGAGCCGAAGGTGACCAAAATCGGCAGTCCGTTGGGAACAAAGCTCAACAGACCGAGGGACACGCTGCGCAGGGCGAAGATCATGATCACGGCGATGGCGGCGATGGCGATGGCGGTGCCGCGGATCATGCTCTGCACGTTGCGTTCGGCCACGAAGGTGAACATGACCTGCGGTCCGGTGGCCTGGGTGCGCAAGCCTTCATCGGTGCGCATGGCCGAGAAGCCGGCCTCTTCGGGCACATTGTCGGCGAGCCAGGCCTCGGCTTGATCAAGAAAGGCCAGGGTCTCTGCGGTCGTGACATTGGTCAGCGTAACCGTCACACGGGTCGCTGAGCTGTCCAGGTTGATGCGGTCGGTGAGATCGTTGCCCTTGCGCAGTCCCGTTGTGTATACGAACACCAACTCACCGATAATGTCGCGATTATCGGGCAGATAATACGCGTCCGGATCATTGCCTTCGAGGTTTTGATTGACACGCTTAATGATGTCAGAAACCGCGTACACATGCGTGACGCCGGCCTGGCTTTCAGCAAAATCGACAAAGCGATCGACGGTCCCCATAAAATCGGGGTCGTTGATGCCGTATTCCTCACCCGTCTCGAACGAATACTCGATCGGATACAAGCCAAAGTGCTGCAACGCGAATTCATTGTCGCGGCGCACTTCGAGCCGGGTGTCGAAATACTCCACCCACTGGTCATTGAATTCAATCAACGGAATGGCGGCGACAAGCGCCAGGCTCGCCGTTCCCATGACAACCAGCAGGCTGCGATAGCGGGCGATCACAAAGTTGGCGAGCCCCAGCATGGCGCGGTCGGCGACGCTGTCGTCGGTCTCGCGCTTCTTCACGCGCATGGGCAGGACGCTCATGAGTGCGGGCAAGACGGTCATCGAGAACATCCAGGCTGCGAAGATACCGATGGCCGTCATGTTGCCGAAATGGCGAAACGGCGGGCTGTCTGAGAAGTTGAGCGCCAGAAAGCCGACAATGGTTGTCAACGAGGTGATGCTCACAGCCAGGAAGTTGAGGCGCAATGCTTCGGCGATCGCCTCGCGCTTGTCCAAGCCGCGACGCATGTTGCGCCGCGCTGAAAGCAAGATGTGAACGCAGTCGGCGACGGCCAAGGTGAGGATCACCACAGCGGCGGATGCTGAAATCGGGGTGAGCTGGTAGCCGATCAAACCGCCCGCCCCCATGGCCAGCATGATCGACAACATGATGATCAGCACTGTGGCGGCGACACCGGTTGCGGACCGCACAGTCACCAACATCAACACGATGACGATCGCGAACATGGCCGGGATCAGCGCGGACATGTCGCGGATCGCGCTCTCCTGGAAGGAATTGTTGAGCATGGAGACGCCGGACAGCGCGACCTCGACGGGCGAGGCCTCTTTTGCGTCAGCCAGCGCGGTTACGATGGGATCATCGGCCAGACCTACGGCCTGCAGCAGACCGGCCACGCCGCCCTGCAAGCCCAACGTGTCGCGAATCTCCGCATCGGTGCGGCCCTCGGCCACCAGGTCGAGAATCTGACAACGCTGGTCGCTCGCGGCTTCATCGGCGCAGAGCACATCCCTTGCCGATGTGGCGTAAATGGCGTCGCGCATGGCCCGTCGGGCGAAGGCGGCGGCCTCGGGCACTTCATTGGTGGACCGTTCGGGGTATTGCAGGACGACGTTGATCGCCGTCGCCGCGCCGTCTTCGGCAACCAAAAGGTCGCGCAACAGAGGTTCGCCCAAGGCAATGGCGCGCTTCTCATCCAGTTGTTCGGCGGTAAGAGGAATGCGCGATCCGGTCACGGGGTCGTTCTGGTACTCAACCAAGGGCTCGACGACGAGACCGATCTCCTCATAGTCGAGGTCTTCGTCATAGTAGACCTCGCCATAGGTATGTTGAAAGTTGGATAACGAATCGATCCTCAAAACATAGGGTGTAAATTTAGCCCTATCGGTGAACTCGTATATGATTTCCAAGGTTTCATTGCTGAACACATCGCCAGTTTTTGGTTGAATGACGAATAGTATGTTGTCATTACGGTTGTACGTGCCCTGGAAGTCCTCCCACGCTTGGAGTTCGGGATTTTGCGGGGAGAAGAACACCCGGTAGTTCGAGGCAAACTGCAATTGGCTGCCGCCGACCGCGCCAACGCCTAGGGCGAGGATCACCGCCACAATCACAATCGGCCAACGCCAAGCCATGGCAAAATGGGCGGCGCCCACCGCAAAGGCGTCCAAACGTTTGAGCAGTTGGCTCATGATCGTCTCCCCTCCGAGCGAAACTCATCGCCAGAATGACTGTTCTGGTTCTAGAACGTCCATTCTGGATGTCAACTCTCGAGCGTCACGCGCTGGCGACACACTCTCATTTGGTGACGGTTAAGCACGCTTGGATTCGACATCGGCCGACAATAAGGCGAGTGCGCAGCGCTAATTGAGGGCCTCGGGCGCGGCGAGCGCCGCGAACGCGGCGTTGAGCGCTAAAGCCAAGGTTTCAATGTGCGCGCCGGCATGCGCCTGGGCAGCCACGCCGAACATCATGGTCATCAACAGATCAGCGCCAATGTCGGGCGTGATGTGTGCGGCCAACCTGCCCTGCCCGCGGGCCTTGTCCAGCGCGCGCACGATCATGGCGCGCTTTTCCGCGATGATCTCGTTCATCCGCGCGTTGATCACTGCATCATGGGGGGCGACCTCAAAGGCGGCTTGGCAGATCAACGACCCGACAACGCCGGTGTTCGGATCACGCACCATCTCGCGCAACGGCGTGTCAAAGTGGAGCCGCAAAGCCTGCATGGCGTCACCGTCGGCGGCAAGGCGTGCGTCGAGTTCGGACAGGTTGTGTTCGTGGTAACGGTTGAGCGCGGCGATCAACAAGTCTCGCTTGCCGCCAAACGCCTGGTAGATGGCATAGCGGTTCAGGCCCGTTGCTTGGACCAAATCTTCGATCGAGGCGCGCTCGTAGCCTTTGCGCTGAAACAGCTCAATTGCAATATCGATCGCGGCGTCTTTGGTCTCGGCTATGCGCCCCACGGGTTTCCTCTTGTCGATTGAGGCCAGTGTTTCCTTGCGGACCAGTGGTTTTCTGCAAAGAACGTAAGTGCGCTGATTTTTTTTGACAACGTTGTTTGCGTCGCGCGCTGTGTGCGATCGGCGAGCCTTCTCAAAGTTGGCGGCATTGTTTGTGCTTGCCGGCTGCGCCCCATCGGCTATCTTTCGCCAGTCGGGCGACACGGAGGATCAGGGATGTTCGGACGGAAATCCAAACCGCAACGTATTGAGCTTCGCGTGCAAAACAAGGCGGAGAAAGGCGGCGGCGGCGTCGTGGTGTCGAACGACATGCCGGGCATGGTCCTGGTGTGCACGCGCCCGGAGCGCCTGGACGCCATGTTGGCCCACTTCGTGACAACCAAGGTCAATCCCGACAGCGAAGTCGAGATGAAGTCGGTCAAGATGAACTGGAAGAAGGGCGTGGGCGAAGCCATCTATGTGGTGAAGTAACGTCACGCTTTCGCGCTTGATCGCAGGCGCGCCCAACGGTCTTTGATGGCATAAGCTGCGCGCTTGGGTGCGCGCAGCCGGGTGAACACCCCCGTGCGACCGGCAAATCCTTCCGTTCGCCTTGGTGGGCCATCAGCGAAATCGCAAATCACTTCACCGATGCAGTGCGCATGCTCAGCACTCACCGGCCCATGCACTTCGATCCGCTGAGCCTGGTGTTCCTCGGTGAAGTGTTGGTCATAGGCCGCATGGTGACCTGGCCACGCGCTCGCCGCCTGCTCTAGGGCCAAAAGCGGCTTGCCGGTGCGTTGCACAGCGGCGTCCAGGCGTTCGCGCCAAGCGGCGGCCTTGGCGGCAAAGTCTTCAGGTCCGGGTTCATCTGGGCTCACCGCGATGATGTCGGCTTGAGTGTCGCGCGGAGGTTTGGCGGCGACCAGGACCACCGGCCGTGTGGGGTCGCAGGATTTGAGCCTGGCGATCAGCGCCTCGCGATCGGGCGCTGAGGCCGCATCGGGACCCGTGGTCACCGCCCAGGCGACCAGTGCGGCGTGATTGTGAACGAGCGCAATCTGAGACTCGATGCTCGTTACGCCCGTAATTTGCGCGATCACGAGAAGTCCGCGACGGTCCGCCATCGCCATCAGGCTCGGCCCGTTGGCGAGTGAGGTGAGGAACACTGCATTGGCGTTGAGCCAGTCGAGCGCGCCAAGGTCCTTGACCTGCTGGGCGTCAGCGAGCGCGGCGCCAAGGACTGGTGCATCGTCCTGGCGACGCAAACCGCGCAGATAATGCGGCTTGGCGTTCACTTTGAGCGCGCCTTGGTCGAGCGCGACCTCGCGCACGCCGATGGGCAAGGTGACCGCGTCAACAGGCGCGCCATCGTCAATGAGCGTCACGTCCAGCTGGTGCAGGAACGGATCGCGCGGCGTCCACATCCGACAGATGCCCAGGCGAAAATCAATCTGCGCCACGCCCTCCTCGACGGCCGCGTCCTGCTCAACCGGCTCGGCTCCCCCCACCAGGCGCGCGCGCACATGGTCGCCGTCGGCGCGCACACTGGCGGTGATGAAGCCGTCGGCATCGTCAAGAAACGTTCGTACGCTGACGTCTTGGATGGCCTTGCGAGGCATGGCGAGGAGGTGAACGGGGCCGTGCACGCCGGCGACCGCCCTTTCATCGGCTTGATCGGGGGCGATGCGAAGCACAACGCGGGCGTGGGCTCCGGTGGGCAAATCGGCCGGCGCCTCCACGTCAAACGGCAAGGCGCCGTGGTCGGTCTCGGCGACGATGGCGCCGTTGATCCACACCTTGGCTGGTCCGCCCGTCGCGCCAAGGCGCAACACCAGGCGACGAGCCGCAAAATGGGGCGGCACCCAGACCTCTCGCTGCAACCAGGCCGCGCCGGTATAGTGCATCAGGCCGTACTCGGCGAGCTGATCGCGCCAACTGCCGGGCACAGCGATCTCGTGCGATGCGTGGAAACCTAGCCCCCAGCGCTCGCTCTCGCCTTGACTTTCGGGGTCCGCGCGAAAGCCCCACAGGCCGTTGAGCGTAAGGCTGTCGCGAAATGTGGTGTCATGGTGAGCCAGCATGGGCGTTGATCGTGTGACCATGGGTTTGCACAAAGGTCGCGCTTACAGGGCCTGGGGTCGTGAGGAAAGCCCCGATGTCGGCGTCGCCATCGACGCTGCGGCATGGTAGGCCGACCGCGATCAATCGGGGAAGCGTCATGAAGCCGTGGTTTGTTGGTCTGTTGTTCATTGCGCTGGCGGGAGCCGCCTGGCCGGGCGCCGCCGCGGCGGCGCAGGAGGCTGGCCCCAAGACCGACACCCAATTGTCGGTCTTTCTTGATGGCTCGGCGCTGCGGGTCGAGTATGCCGGCCCGATTGAGGCGCTTGAGCCGTTGGTGAATGCACGGGCGGGCTCGGTGGTGCTTCAGTCGTTCGACCGCGCGGTGGCCCGGCTGAGCGACGGCGCCGCCTTGCTGTCGCCCCAGGGCGAGGGCGCGTGCGCGCTGGTTGACGAAACGCCGGGCTTGATCGACGCCACGGGCCTCCCCGACACTTTCGTGGCCCAGTACCTGTTTCACTGTGAGGATCCTGACGCTGTCACCGGGATTGCGTTCACGGGCTTTCTGATCGGCTCTGGTCCGATGCGCATTGATGCGATTGCGTTTGGCGACGGCCGCGAGGCGAGCGGCGTGTTGACGCCCGATGCGCCCGTGCTGGCCTGGCGCTGAGCGCGCCTCTCCAAAGGGATCAGGCGCAGCGATTTTTCTCTCGCTTCGCCGAGCGATAACGTTACACTGTAACGCCTCAGGATGGGGAGTGTGGAATGGTCGCTGGGTTACCGCCGGCCGTCGCTTTCGGCCTTTTGGCGGCCGGTGTGACCAGTTTGGGGCTCATATTCGCTGGTTTCGCGCACAAATCGGCACGTTCGCAGACCGGGATTTGGGCGGCGTTCGCGGCTGGCGCGCTGATTTGCATCGTGGTGTTGCATTTGTTGCCCAAGGCGTTTGGCGCCACGCCTCACGCCCCGGCGTTTGTGCTGGCCGGCTTTGCCTTTGCCTATCTGCTCAACCGCGGGGTGTTGGCGTTCGCCGAGACCGAACAGGGTCGGCGCGCGGCCGCTGGGCTGGCGCCAGTCCTGGCCATCGCTGTGCATTCCTTTTTGGATGGGGCGGCGTATTCGGTCACGTTTTCAGTGGACTGGCAAACCGGCGCACTGACCGCACTTGGCTTGATTCTGCATGAAGCGCCGGAGGGCGTGATCGTGTTCACCCTGCTCATTGCGGCCGGATTTTCCACGCGCGCCGCCTTGGGCATCGCCTTTCTCGCGGCGGCTGTGACGACACCGCTCGGCGCGTTGTTGGCTCAGCCGGTGGTCGACCGGCTCTCACCCGAAGCGTTGGGCGTGACCTTCGCCATCACGTCAGGGCTGTTGTTGTATATTGGCGCGGGGCACTTGCTGCCTCATGTGGAACGCGAACCGGCAGGGCGCGCCCTGCCCGCTCTTGCTCTTGGTGCGGCGATGGCGATTGGCGCCACCTGGCTGCACGACACAACACACGCCGATCACGACCACGGGCATCACGGCGCCGGAGCCCATGACCATGATCATGATCATGATCATGACCATGACCATGACCATGATCACCATGGTCGCGGCGAGCACGATGACGAGGGCCATGGTGACGACGGTCACGACGACGGGGGCCACGACGACGGGGGCCACGACGACGAGGACCACGACCATGACGATCATCATGACGACCCGCCCCCTTGAAGCGATGGACGGGGGGTGATCACGCCGCGCGACGTGGTTGCGGCCGCGTGTCGCTCCTAAGGGGCAAAGCTCTGCTTCAGGACGCACCGTTGGCGTGTTAGCCAGTTGATGAAGCGCACACTGGGGACCTTCCATGATCGACGACAGCGAAAACCGCTCAAGCAATCCGCGTGCTGGCGCGCGCACCATTGGCGATGTGATCGCCGCACGTTTGTCTCGGCGCGGCGTCTTGCGCGGCGCATTGGCGACCACGGCGCTTGCCGGGCTTGGCCCGCTGGCCGCGTGCACCACCGGGGCGGCGCCGACCGGCCCCGCGCGACCGGAACGCAAGGCGACATTTGATTTTGCCGAAATCGCTCGCGGCTTGGATGCAACCCACCACGTCCCGGAGGGCTATGAGGCCCAGACCCTGATCCGCTGGGGCGATCCGATGTTTGCCGACGCCCCGGCGTTCGCCCCGCAGGCCCAGACCGCCGAGGCGCAGAACCGCCAGTTTGGCTACAACAACGACTATATCGGTTATGTGCCGCTGCCGCCCAAGCCGGGCCAGGAGGCGCGGGCTGTTTTGTGCGTGAATCACGAGTATGTCTCGACGGCCTTGATGCTGCCGGGCGTTGCGGCTGGATATCCGCAGAGCATGACGGCCGAGCTTTGCGCGGTCGAGCAGGCCGCCCACGGCGGCTCGGTGATCGAGATTGCGCTGGTGGACGGGCGCTGGTCGGTGGTGGCGGATTCGCTTTATACACGGCGGATCACCGCGCATACGCCGATGGCGATGAGCGGGCCGGCGGCCGGACATGACTTGGTGAAGACGTCGGGGGATCCAACGGGTCGGCTGGTGCTTGGCACGCTGAACAATTGCGCCGGGGGCATCACCCCTTGGGGCACGTACCTGATGGCTGAAGAGAACTTCAACGGCTATTTCCTCGGCGAGGCGCCAGGCGATGCGCGGGCGGCGGAGGCCTTTGCACGCTACGGCGTGCCCGGGGGCTGGTATCAGTGGGGACGGTTTGAGGACCGGTTCAACGTCGCGCGTGAACCCAACGAGCCCAACCGGTTTGGCTGGGTGGTCGAAGTCGACCCGCTCGACCCCAGCGCCATGCCTAAGAAGCGCACCGCCCTTGGCCGCTACAAGCATGAAGGCGCGGAGAGCGTCGTGGCGCCGGACGGGCGGGTTGTGGTCTATATGGGCGACGATCAGCGGTTTGGTTATGTGTACAAATTCGTCAGTTCAGGACGCTTTGATCCGCAAACCCGCTCTGCGAACGCCGATCTGTTGGACGAGGGCACACTTTATGTGGCGCGCTTTGACGCTGATGGCACGGTGGCGTGGTTGCCGCTGGTGCATGGCGAAGGACCGCTGACGGCTGACAACGGGTTCGCCAGCCAAGCCGAGGTGTTGATCCACACGCGGCTGGCGGCCGATCTGCTCGGCGCGACGCCGATGGACCGGCCTGAAGACGTGGAGCCCGATGCAGAAACCGGCCGTGTCTACGTCATGCTGACCAACAACACCCGTCGGGGCGAGGATCAAGTCGACGCAGCCAATCCACGTGCGAACAACGCCTTCGGCCACATCATTGAAATTGTCGAACCGGATGGGGATTTCACGGCGACCCAGTCGCGCTGGGAGATCCTGATCAAGTGCGGCGATCCGGGGGATCCCAATTTTGGGGCGCTGTGGAATCCGGAAACCAGCCAGGATGGTTGGTTCGGCAGCCCTGATAACTGCGCCGTCGACCCGTCGGGCCGGCTTTGGATCGCCACCGACGGCAATCAGGGGACCGGCGCTGCGGACGGCGTGTGGGCGCTTGGCGTTGAAGGGGAAGGCCGGGGAACCGGACGGGCGTTCTTCCGTGCGCCGGCCGGCGCTGAAGTGTGCGGGCCGAAGTTCGCCCCGGACGGCAAAACTCTGTTTGTCGCCGTGCAACATCCAGGCGAAACGAACGGCGCAACCTTTGAAGATCCCGGCACGCGTTGGCCTGACTTCGAGGATGGCCGCCCGCCTCGACCCGCCGTCCTCGCCATTCGGCGCAAAGACGGCGGCGTCGTCGGCGGCTAGGCGACCTCGCCTACTCGTAGCGCAAGGCCTGGGTTGGCGGTCGGCTGGCCGACGCCCAGGCTTTGGCCCCGATCGCAATCACCGCGAGGGCCAGGGCGGCGGCGCTGGCGACCAACAGCCATGCCGGGTTCATGTCGACCCGATAGACAAAATCCGACAGCCATCGGGTCGCCAGCCAGTACGCGATCGGCCAGGCGATCAGATTGGCCACGATCAAGGGCGCGCCGAAACGGACCACAATCTCACGCGCCACTTCGACTTTGCTGGCGCCCAAGGCTCGACGCACGCCAATTTCCTTGCGTCGCCGCTCGGCGAAGAACGACACCAAGCCGTAAAGCCCCATCATGGCCACCCCAATGGCGAGGCCGGCGAATGTGAGCACGACACGCGTGAGGCGTTGGTCGTCCTGGTATTGATCGAGCAGATCGCTATCGAGGTAGGACATGGCGAGGCTCTGATCGGGATAGGCGGCGTTCCACGCTTCTTCCAGGGCCGTCGCCGCGGCCTCGCGCTGATCAGCGTCAAAATGCACGGTCAGCACATTGACGCGGGCCGGATCGGGGATGAACACCAAGGGTGTAATCGCCTCTCTGAGCGTGCGGAAGTGCATGTCGGGCACCACGCCGACCACGCGGTAGGACTGCGCTCCACCTTGGTCGAGGGGCAGCTCAAAGGACCGGTCGAGCGCGTCCTGGGGGGTGGCGGCGTTCAAGCCTGGCAGTGCGCTGAGGCTCACAATGGCCGGCAGTTCATCGGGGCTCGTATAGGCGTCCTCGATATAAGTGCGATCGGCGCCGAACTGGGCGTCAAACAACCGGCCGGCCAGCGGCTCAACGCCGTAGGTTTCAAAGTAATCGAGATCAACTTGCAGCGGCGTTGCTTGCATGCCCTCGCTGGTGTCGCCCTCCACGCGCAAGGCGCTGGTCACAGACCAATCCCATGACGGCAACGCCACCGACGAGGTCACGGACAGAATGGCGGGCGATGCGCTGAGCCGATTCTTAATGGTCTCGACGCGCTGTGCGGTTGTGTGCGGGGCGCGCGTGATGCCGAGCACGACCATGCGGTTGGCTTTGTCAAAGCCGAGGTCCTTTTCGGCCACAAAGCGTGACTGGGCTGCGACAACGCCGCCAAACACGATCAGCGTGAGCGCAACGGCGAACTGCAGGCCGACGAGCGCGTCGATCAAGCGCGGCGAACCGCCGGCCGCAACGCTCTGTCCGCCAAGCGTTCGCGCAGGGCTTTGTCGGGCGAGGTAGAGCGCGGGATACGCCGCGGCGGCGAACATCACGATGGCCGCCACCGCGAGAATGACCACGATCAGCCTGGGATGACGCAAGTCAGCGTGTTGCAGCGGGGCTTCAAGCGCGGTGGCGAACGTCGGCAAGGCCAGCTCCGCCAAAGCGTAGCCGACCACCACCGCGAGTCCGGCAAGCACGGCGGCCTCGCCAAAAAAGTGGCGGAACAGCTGACCGCGATCGCCGCCCACCGCCTTGCGCATGCCGACCTCTCGAGTGCGGCGGAACGCTCGCGCCATGGACAACAGCACAAAGTTGAAAGTGGACACGACCAGCACCGCGCCGGCCGCGGCGGCGAACACGTAGAGCTGCGTGATGTTGGCCGAAATCTCTTGGGAGTCCCGGGAGGGCCGCAGGTGGATGGACCGGATGGGCGTGGCTTCGAAGGTCACCGTCTGTTCGCTGTTTTCCAAGCGCGGGGCCATGACTGCGTCGGCATGGCCGGGCATTTCGTCTAGAAGGCGCTCGAACGCGGCGCGCGATGGGGCGCGAACATAGAAATTGACGTTTGGGCTGTCCCAGACCGCATCGAAGTCGGCGGGAGGAAACCGCTGGAGCGGCGTTTCCAGCGACATGTACACATCCGTGGACAGATGGGTTGCTTCGGGCAGGTCGCGCGTCACTGCAGTCACGGTGACGGCCTGGCCCTCGAGTTCGAGCGTTTCGCCGACGACCGGGCGATCACCAAACACCTGATCGCGGAAACGCTCAGAGATCATGATGGAATCGGGTCGAGCGAGCGGATTGTCGGCGTCGCCTTCAACCACGTCAAACTCCAAGACCTGCAGAATGTTGGGATCGGCGTAACCAATGTATTGATTGTACAACTCATCGCCGCGCTGGAACGAGTTCCATTGGAAACGGATGCGCGTTGACGCTTCGATTTCGTCTGGGAAGCGCTCCTGCATTGTCGGGCGCATGGCGCTCATGGTCCGCGCAAGGCTCTGCGGCGAGCGCCCGGGCGTTGCGACATTGGTTTCCAAGCGCAAAATCCGATCGCTGGCGGGCAGCCAATCATCATAGCTGAGCTCATGATTGACGTAGACGCCTGCAAGGATGGCGGCCGCGCATCCCAGCGCCAAGCTGACGCCGGTGATCGCGGTGAACAAACGATCCGCCATCGCGTAGCGCCACGCTGATTTGATGATATCCCACATGGGCCTGGCTCCCCTCTTGGGTTGTGCGGTTTAGGCGGCTTGTTCGGCCATTGTCTGAGAGGCGATGCGTCCATCGCGCATGGCGACGATGCGGCCGGCTTGCTGGGCCTGGAGCGGATCGTGCGTCACCATGATCAAGGTCGAGCCGGTCGCGTTGAGTTCTTTGAGCAAGGCCATGACCTCCTCGCCGTTGCGGGTGTCCAGATTACCCGTCGGCTCGTCGGCGAGGATGAGGTTGGGGTCGGCGACAACGGCGCGCGCAATGGCGACACGCTGTTGTTGGCCGCCCGAGAGCTGGGCTGGTTTGTGGCCGGCGCGATGGGCGACGCCCATGCGCTCAAGAACGGCCTCGGCGCGGCGACGACGTTCACCCGGGGCCACGCCGCGATAGCGCAAAGCGAGCTCGACATTCTCGCGCACGCTCAAGTCTCCGATGAGATTGAAGCTTTGAAAGACAAAACCAATGTGCTCGCGACGAAAGCGGGTCAGGCGGCGATCGGAGACCCGGCTGACGTCGTGGTCCAGCAAGCGATACGTCCCCGATGTCGGCCGATCGAGCGCGCCCAAAATGTTGAGCAGCGTGGACTTGCCGCAACCTGATGGTCCCATAATCGCTATGAACTCACCGGCGGCGACCTTTAGGTCCACATCACGCAACGCTGTGGTCTCCACCTCATCACCGCGGAACGCTTTGCAGATCTTTGATAACTCAAGCATTCTCTTTCTCCATGACTGACTGACTGTTTACTGAAGGACGACGCGGTCAAAGCCCTCGTAGCGCCCGTAGGACGAGGTGATCACCGCCTCACCAGGCTCAAGCCCTTCAATGACCTCGACAAAACGGGTGTTGCGGCGCCCCATCACGACCGTGCGGCGAACCGCTTCGGCCCCGTCGGGCGACACCACAAACACCCAACGTCCGCCGGTTTCATTGTGGAAGGGGCCAAGGGGCAGGATCAGACCGTCTTGGTTGTCACCCAAGGTCAGTCGGGTTTGGATGGTCTGGCCGCGGCGCAGATTGGCTGGCGGCTGACCGGTGAAAAACAACTCAACGGTGAACAAGCCGCCATCGACCTGCGGATCCACGCGACCCAGCCGCAAGGTGTAGGTCTGCCCATCCACCTCCATCCGCGCGGTTTGGCCCGCAGCAACGCGGTCGAGGTAAAACTCGTCGATGTCGGCGACGATCTTGAACGCGTTGGGGCTGTCGACCTGACCCAGCCGCTCACCGGCGGCCAGGGATTGGCCGATCTCGGCGTTGAGCGCGGTCAAACGCCCAGCGACCGGCGCGCGAACATTGAGCGCATCGAGATTGCGCCGGGCGATGTCCAAATTGCTTTCCAGTTGGGAGGTGCTGTTTTGCAGCTGCACCATCTGGGTTTGTTGCAGCTGGATGTCGACGTCTTGGCTTTCGATCAGGACGGCGCGACGGCGCTGATTGTAGGCGAGTTCGTCTTGGGCGTCTTGGATTTGCGCTTCGGGGATCGAGGCGCTTTCCAAGCTGGTGTAGCGCTCAACCAGGCGGGTGAGCCGGGTGATGTTGTATTCAATGTCCACCAATTGTTGGCGATAGTTCAATTGTGTGCGCGACAGCTCCAGTTCCTGGGAGCGAAGATTGTTTAACTGCTCGGCGACAGCGGTTTCGCGCGCAATCACGTCGAGTTGCAGTTGGGGGTTGGATAAGCGCACCAGGAGCTGGTCAGCCGTCACGTCAGCGCCGTCCTCAACCAGGATCTCCTCCACCCGTCCGCCCTCAACGGCGTCGAGAAACACCGTGCGCTCCGGCGTGACCCGGCCGCGCAATGGGATGAAATCCTCAAACACGCCGACTTCAACTTGGCTGATGGTGAGCCCATCCTCGTTGATGCGCACGGCGCTGCCGGTTGTCCGGGTCATGAGATGGACGGCGAATCCGCCGACGAGCAGGACCATGGTCGCCAAGGCGGCCCAACGTCCCCAGGGCCGGCGCGCAATGGGGCGATCCATGGCGTCCGGGCTGGAGACGGAGGTGGGACTGGTCATCGTGGGGCTCCTTGATCGCTGGCAGTGTTCTTTCGACCTGACATAAGGATGGCGGACGCCTTCGGAATTGCGAAATTGCTTACATGTCAATGACATGGCGTCAGGCGTTGTCAGCGGTTGGGGGCGACTTGTACGCTGGCGGTCACCCTAGTGTCCGGAATCGAACAGCCATGAACGCGGTGCTGATTGTCGACGACGATTTGGACGTGCTGCACGCCGCCAAGCTGTTGCTCAAGCCTCATTTTGAGACGGTCTCAATGGCCGATACGCCGCAGGCCATTCCCGGCGTGTTGGCCAAAACGCCCTGCGATGCTGTGCTGTTGGACATGAATTACGGTCCCCAGGAACGCGACGGTTCAACGGGCCTGTCGTGGGTTGACCGGATTGGCGCGGATGCGCCGGGCCCTGCGGTGGTGTGCATGACCGCCTATGGCGAGATCGACGTCGCGGTCGAAGCGATGCGGCGCGGCGCCGCCGATTATCTCATTAAGCCTTGGGAGCCGGACAAACTCATCGCAGCCGTGCGCGCGGCGGCCGAGCTGGGTCGTGCGCGCCAGGACTCGGCGCGCTGGCGCCGCCAGGCCCTGTCGAGCGCCAACCCGAGCGCGGGCGTGGTGCGGGGGGAAAGCGCGGCCATGCGCGCGGTTTGGGACACGGTGGCGAGGGCTGGACCGACGGACGCGGCTGTCTTGATCACCGGGCCCAACGGCAGTGGGAAAAGCGTGGCGGCGCGCGCGGTCCATGAGGCTTCAAACCGCGCGCACGGGCCATTTGTCACCATCGATGTTAGCGCTCTTCCCGATGAGGCCGCCGAGGCGGACCTGTTTGGCCATGTGCGCGGCGCTTTTGACGGCGCCCACGCCGACCGTGCGGGGCGCTTGGCGGCCGCGGAGCACGGCACGGTGTTCCTCAAGGGCGTGACGAGCGCCAACGAGGCGCTGCAACGCCGGCTGGTTCAACTGATGACCGAAGGCTCGCTGACCCCGTTGGGCGCGCACACGCCCCAACCGTTGGATGTGCGGATTGTCGCGGCGGCGACCGGTGAGGCGCAGGATGTCGCCACTGTGCTGGCGCCCGAGCTGCACTACGCGTTGAGCACGATCGTCGTGCGCGTGCCGGGTTTGGGCGAACGGCGCGACGACATTCCCGGCTTGGTGAGCGCCTTTGTCGATCGTTTCGCCGCCAAACACGGGCGCGCTGAGCTCTCCGCGTCGGACGCAGCGCTCGCCGCCCTCTCCGCGTTGCCTTGGCCTGGCCATGTGCGCCAGCTGGAACACGCGTGCGAGCGGGCGGTGATTTTGGGGCGCGGACCGGAATTGCTGGCCGGCGACTTTGACGATGAGGCCGAAGCGGTCACGCCAGACGGGGCTGGCCCCGGGACGCTGGAGGGCCTGGAGCGCGCCGCCCTCGCCCGCGCGATCCGAGACGCCGATGGCAATCTGAGCCAGGCCGCCAAGACGCTGGGGCTGTCGCGACCCGCCCTCTACCGCAGGATCGAAAAGTATGGGCTTTGATCGTCACGCATGGAGCCTGGCGGCTCGGGCGGCGGCTGCAGCGGGCGCCTTATTGATCGCCGGCCACGTGTTGATCGCAAGCGAAGCGTATGTGGCCTCGTTGCTGGCGGTGGGTCTTGGCGCAGCCCTCGTCGTTGACCTGATGCGCCAGGTGCGCCGGTTGGAGGTGCGTATGGAGGCGTTTGCCAGCGCGGTCGCCGCCGGGGATCCTGTGCGCTGGTTGCCCGAACGGGCCAGTGAGCGCGCGATGGCTGCGGCGTTTGCCAAGGCGACCACCCAACTCAGCGACGAGCATGTCGCGCGCGAGCGCGAAAGCGCCGCGCTGCACGCTTTGATCCAGAACAGCCCCCTCGCCCTGCTGGAGGCGCGCGAGGGGGGCTTTGTGTTGTTGAACTCGGCCGCTGAACGTCTGTTTGGGCGGCGCGCAAGCGAGGGGGTTGCTCGCTACGGTGATTTTGGTCGCGCGTTTCAGGACGCGATGACGCTGGACGCGGCCGACACGGTGTTTGTCAGCGCGGATTTGCCTGGCGGGCGACGGCGAATCGCGGTGCGGCGCGCGCCCTGGCGGGTGGCGGATGATGACCGCGTCTTGATCAGCGTTGAAGATGTTGACGGCGCGCTGGAAGGAGCCGAGCTACAGGCCTGGCGCACCATGGCGCGGGTGCTCAGCCACGAAATCATGAATGCGCTGACCGCAATCTTGGCGTTGAACCACGCGGCGCAGGACCGTTTGTTGGCGAAGGATGACGCTCGGGCCGGCGATGGCGAAACGCTTAATGAGGCGCGCGAGGCGTTGGCGGCCGCTTCGCGCCGGGGCCAGGGGCTGATGCGGTTCGTCGAGGGGTATCGGGCGACGTTGGCGACCCCCACGCCCAATCCCCGGCGCACCGACTTATCGGACCTTGCTTTGAGCGTCACGCGATCCTGGCGCGAGGCGTTGGGCGAACGCGGCGTGGAGCTGGACTGGGTTGCGCCCCAAGGCCCGATCGAAGTGTTCGCCGACGATGACCTCATCGCCCAGGCGCTCACCAATCTTGTGTCGAACGCCCGTGACGCCGCTGGTGAGGGCGGGCGTGTCCGGGTGAGCGTGGGCGATGGCGGTCCGGGCCTCAGCGATCGTGGCGTCAGCGATCTTGGCGACGGCGGCGCTTGGGTGCGGGTTGAGGACGATGGGTCTGGCGTCGCCGAAGACCTGCGCGACCAGATTTTTTTGCCCTTCTTCACCACAAAGGCTGGCGGGGCTGGCGTGGGGCTGAGCCTTGCGCGGCACATTATGCGCGCCCACGGCGGGCGGGTGACGCTGGGATCGTCTGACCTTGGCGGGGCGTCCTTTCGATTGGAGTTTCCCCAGGCCGCATCGAGCGCAAACCCGTGATGGGCGCCTCGACCGTTCGCCGATGGGTCAATCTGGACGACGCGCGCCGCGCCGGGCTGAAGCGCCTGCCCGCGGCGCCGCGCGGCTATCTCGATGGCGGGGCGGAGGACCACGTCGCCCTGGCGCGCAACCGCGCCGCGTTCGGCGAGGCTCAGCTCGTCCCCCAACTCTTGCGGGATGTGAGCGCGGTGGACGCCTCGACAACTCTGTTGGGCGCGCCCTCCTCGTGGCCCTTCTTTTTGGGGCCGACGGGCTTTAACCGTTTGTTCCACCGCCAAGGCGAATTCCCGGTGGCGCGCGCTGCCGCCGCCGCGGGCATTCCTTACTCGCTGTCCTCGGTCGGCAGCGCCACCATCGAAGATATCGCCGCGCTGAGCGCCAACCCGCTGTTCTTCCAGATCTATGTGTTTCGCGACGCGGGGCTGAACGCTGAGGTCATCGCGCGGGCCAAGGCGACGGGCGTGCATGCGTTGATCCTCACCGTCGATGTGCCTGTGCATGGCAACCGGGAGACCGACTTGCGCACGGGCATGACCGTGCCTCCCACCTTTTCAGCGCGGAGCTTTGTCAGTTTTGCGCTGCATCCGCGTTGGGTGTGGGACTATCTCACCGGCTACACGCCGACGATCGCCAACTTCGCCTCGGAGAAATGGGGCGGCGGCGATGCGCGTCAAATCAACAAACTCTTCACTCCCGCAGTAACCTGGCAGGATGCGGCCCGGATGGTCGAGGCATGGGACGGCCCGTTCGCCGTTAAGGGGCTGTTGTCGCCACGCGACGCGATGCGCGCGGCCGAGATCGGCGCCAGCGCGGTGATCCTCTCCAATCATGGCGGGCGGCAACTGGATGCTGCGCCCTCCCCGTTCGACGTGTTGCCCGAGGTGATGGACGCGGTGGGGGATCGGTTGGAGGTCATTCTTGACAGCGGCGTGCGGCGCGGCGGGGATGTGCTCAAAGCCATCGCATTGGGTGCGCGCGGCGTTTCCTTTGGGCGACCCTATCTCTATGGCCTGGCGGCGGCCGGTGAAGCTGGCGTGGCCCGCGTGATCTCCATCCTGGCCAGCGAAGTGGAACGCGACATGGCGCTGATGGGATGTGCGTCACTTGACGATGTGACCCCCGACCATGTGCGCTGGCGGCACGGGCGGCGCTAGTCGATCCCCTCGCCGGCGAAGGCGCGTTCGATGACGAACTCACCGGGGCGCGCGTTGGATCCCTCGGTGAACCCGGCGTGTTCGCAGATGGCCTTCAGGTCAGCGAGCATGGCGGCGCTCCCGCAGATCATGACGCGGTCATGCTCAGCATCGAGCGGCGGGCGATTGATCTGGGCGAACAGATCCCCGCTTGTGATCAGGTCGGTGATGCGCCCCGTGCGAGGTCCCGCATCACGGGTGACCGAGTTGAAATAGACCAGGCGCTGGCTCGCCATGTCGCCCACGAGCGGGTCGTCCTTGACCGCGGCGACGAGATCTTCGGTGTAGGTCAGCTCAGGCGCAGTGCGGCAAGTGTGGGTGAAGACCACCTCGTCGAACAGGTCATAGACCTCGGGTTCACGAATGAGGCTGGCGAAGGGGGCCGCGCCCGTGCCCGTCGACAGCAGGTAGAGCCGCTTGCCGGGCTTGAGCGCATCAGTGACGAGGGTGCCGGTGGGCTTGCGCCCGACCAGCACACGGTCGCCGGGCTTGATTTCTTTCAGGCGCGTGGTGAGCGCGCCGCCCGGCGCTTTGATGGAGTAAAACTCGAGCTCTTCGTCCCAGGTGGGGCTGGCCACCGAGTAAGCGCGTAGGACCGGGCGCGTCTCTCCTTCGGCGGGCGGCAGGCCGATCATGACAAACTCGCCGGCGCGGAAGCGAAACGTGTCTGGGCGTGCGACGCGGAAGGAAAACAGCGTGTCGGTATAATGCTGTACGCTGAGGACGCGGCAGGCGAAGGTCGCGCCCTGGTCGATGACGGCGGGCTCGGTGGCGCTGGGGAGGTCGGTGGTCAATTCGGCGATGCTCATCGGTTAACGGCTCCCCTACTTGGCGCGACGGGCGGCGGCGCGCAAGGCAAAGGCGGGGCTCTGCGACGCCGCATCGCCCACGGACGGCTGGTAGACGCGCGAAAATCCAGCGCGGCGCCATCGTGGGCTGTCGGGATGGCTCTCAGATTCAATGCGGTCAAAGCCGCTGCGTTGGAGAAAGCCAAGCTGGTCGGGGAGCAAATCGCCCACGGCGATCAACTCACCGGCGAACCCGCGCTCGCGCAGATGTACGGCCAGGGAAAAGCCGCGGCCGTCGGAGAATGTGTCGAAGCGGATGGCGACGCGGGCGGCGTTGTGAATGCGCTCCAGCGCATCTTCGACCGGGGTTGCGCCGTTGACTTCCACGTGGGTCGTTACGCTTGAGCGGTCGAGCGTGTCAGTGAGGGGCGCCATACACGGCCTCCTTGAAGGGTTCCGGCCCAAGGCGGGTCAGGGTTTGGATGAAGGTTTCTTCCTCATCGCGCCGCGCGTCGATGTAGGTGCGCACGATCGTGAGGATGGCGGCGACAAGATCGGCGGACGCCAAAGCCGGACCGAGGATCTTGCCGATGGCGGTGTCGCCGTCGGCCACGCCGCCGAGGGTGAGCTGGTAGAACTCGTCGCCGCGTTTTTCCACGCCAAGCACGCCGATGTTGGCGACGTGATGGTGGCCGCAGGCGTTGATGCAGCCGGAAATCTTGATGGTCAAATCGCCGGCTTCCTCGTCGAGCCCCTCCTGTTTCAGCGCGGTGGAGACGGCCTGGGCGATGGGGATGGAACGGGTGTTGGCGAGGTTGCAGTAATCAAGACCGGGGCAGGAGACGATGTCGCTGGCAAGGCCCGCATTGGGGGTGGCGAGATTGAGGGCGTGCAACGCCTCGTAGATCGTGGGCAGGTCGGCCGCGCGCGCGTGGGGCAAGATCAGGTTCTGCTCTTTGGTGACGCGGATTTCGCCCTCGGCGTATCGGTCGGCGAGGTCGGCGATCTTGTCCATCTGATCGGCGGTCGCATCGCCGGGCGCGCCGCCATAGGGCTTGAGTGAGAGTGCGATGCTCACCCGGCCTTGGACCTTGTGCGCCTTCACGTTTTGCGCGCGCCACGCCGCGTAGCCGGGCGCATCATGGGCGGGCTCGGCGCGGTCGTCGGACGGGGGATTGGTGAAAAACGCCGCAATCCGCTCGATTTCTTCGCGTGGCACGACCAGCTCGCCGCCGCGAATGCGGGCGAACTCGTCCTCTACCTGGCGGGCGAACTCGGCCGGGCCGGTTTCTTCGACCAGGATCTTGATGCGGGCCTTGAACTTGTTGTCGCGGCGGCCGGCAAGATTGTAGACCCGCAAAATCGCCGTCAGATAAGCGAGCAGGTCCTCTTGGGCGACGAACTCATTGAGCTTGACAGCGATGCGGGGGGTGCGGCCCTGGCCGCCGCCAGCGTGGATTTCAAACCCGACCTCGCCCGCTTCGTTCTTCACCAATCGGATGCCAATATCGTGCGCGCCAATGGCGGCGCGATCATGCGGGCTGCCGGTGACCGCGATCTTGAATTTGCGCGGCAGGAACGAAAACTCGGGGTGGAAGGTCGACCACTGACGGATCACCTCGCACCAGGGGCGCGGGTCCTCGATCTCATCGGCCGCCGCGCCTGCGAACTGGTCGGTGGTGACGTTGCGGATGCAGTTGCCCGAGGTCTGGATCGCGTGCATCTCGTCTTCGGCGAGCGTGTCGAGAATATCGGGGACGTCGACGAGAGCCGGCCAGTTGTTCTGAATGTTTTGGCGCGTTGTGAAATGTCCGTACCCCTTGTCGTATACGCGCGCGACATGGGCGAGCTTGCGCATCTGGCGCGCGTTGAGCGTGCCGTAGGGAATCGCGACGCGTAGCATGTAGGCGTGCAGCTGCAGATAGAGGCCGTTCATGAGGCGCAGGGGCTTGAACGCCTCTTCGGTGATGTCGCCGGCGAGGCGGCGCTCCACCTGGCCCCGGAACTGGGACACGCGCTCGCGCACCATGGTCGCATCAAATTCATCGTAGCGGTACATCGATATCGATCCGTTTCCTGAGGAGGGGGCGCCTTAAGCGTGCGCCTGCTTGCCGAGGTCTGTGCGCACGGTGGGGCCGGCGGCGCGGATCGCTTCGGGGTGGCGCCCGCGGCCAGACGTTTCGCGGGCGGGTTCGGCGTCG
>CAZADA010000001.1:62929-68620 GCA_964483775.1 uncultured Caulobacterales bacterium | reverse complement strand
CAAATCGCCGTCATTTTTGAAGGTGCGGTCTGCAAACGAGATGATGGTGGTCTGTATAAGTTGGCCCTTGCCCCCTTTTCGGCGGCCAAGCTGAGGCTGGTGCGACGTACACGGCCAACACGGCCGCGAACACAGACATGATGACTGCAACGCTTCTCACGCCTGGGGCGGCGGCCAGCCGCAACGCACAACGCGTCATTGGGACCGCCCCGCGCCGCCGCTAGGGCTCGACGGCGCCTGGTGGTTGAACCAATCAGCAAACCTGTCATCAAAGGTTTGCGTTGCACACTTGCGCGGGTTTTGGCGTCGTGCTTGGTCAGTAGTTGGAGGCTTACCGTGAAGTGTTTGACCACAAAGACCAAATCGGTCGATTTGCGTTTGCCTCTGGCTTGGCTCCCGCTGGGTCTGGCTGTGAGGCTGTGATGCGACACAACGCCTTGCTGTCGCCATGCCCTGTCCCCCCTCTAGGCTCGGCTGGCGCGATCATCCCGACCTCGCGCGCTCCTTTCGGTTGTAGCGAATCGGCTGGGCGGGCGCCAACGCCCCTGCGCGCATGTGTCACGGTTCGATGGTTGAAACGCGCGCGCGTCTGGCGGGTTTCATGACGGTTCCGGCCGCCAACGCTCCGCTGCGCATTCACTTTACGGCCAGTCCTCGACGTGGCCCGCAAAGTCAGCTGCGCCGCCTGCAGGCGATGTATGGCAGCACGCCGGACCACAGCGCTGATGTGGTCGTGATGCTCGGCGGCGACGGGTTTATGCTAGAGACCATCCACCACTTTATGGGACGCGGCCTTCCCGTGTTCGGCATGAATTGCGGCACGGTTGGGTTTTTGCTCAATGAGTACCGCGAGGACGGGCTGCAAGAACGCTTGGCGCAGGCCGAACGCGCCACCGTGCGTCCGCTGCGCGCGGTGGGACGGGATGTGCGCGGACGTCCGTTCACGATGCTTGCCGTCAACGAGGTGTCGCTGCTGCGCGAGACACGCCAGACCGCCAAGCTCCAGATCAGCATTGATGGGGTTGAACGGCTTGGCGAATTGGCCGCTGACGGCTGCATGGTCGCAACGCCGGCCGGATCAACAGCGTACAATTTCTCAGCTCACGGTCCGATCTTGCCGATCGGGTCGCGTTTGCTCGCGCTGACCCCCATCAGCGCGTTCCGTCCCCGGCGGTGGCGCGGGGCGTTGTTGTCGAGCGAAGCGGTGGTGCGCTTTGACGTGCACGACCCTGACACGCGTCCGGTGAGCGCGGTGGCCGACAACCAAGAAGTGCGCGATGTCGCCCATGTCACCGTGAGCGAAGATCGCGACCTAACCGTGGACTTGTTGTTTGACGCGGGTCATGACCTGCAAGAACGCATTTTGCGTGAACAATTTGCGCACTGACATGGCAGGGGCCAGCTCCCCAGCGCGCCACATTCACCCAGCTTTAAGCGCGCACTGCCACAGTGCTGCGTCACTTGTGCATCGAGGGGAGCGGCTGGTGCCTCAGAAGTTTCAGATAATCAATCCGCCCAATACGCTCAAAGCGAAAGTCGGTTCGCTGCCAGAGGTCAACCCGGAAGCCATCGCCCGCGCCGAGCAGGCCTTGAAAGCGCTTGCGCCCCAGTTCGCCGACTGGATTCGCGAGGAGGTCGACCGGCTGACAGCTGCGTTTGGCGCCATGAAAACCGACGGGGTCACGGCCTCCTCGCTGGCGGCCGTCTTCGTCTGTGCACACGATCTGAAGGGGCAAGGCACCACCTACAACTTCCCGCTGGTGACTGAGATCGCCGGCGTGTTGTGCCAATTGCTCGATGGCGTTGAGCTGACCGTTGTTACGGCCAACATGGCGCTTGTCGAAGCGCACATTCAGGCCATCGAAATCGCGGTGCGCGACGGCTTGAAGGATGACAGCGACGCTGTCGCCGGCGCTTTGCTCCAAGAACTGAAGGCGCAAGTCCAAGCCGTACGCGCCGCTTAGCCGTTGCTCGGCCCGTCAAGCAGGGCGGCGGCTCGCATCAGGCGCCTGGCCTAACGGATCATCGGCGTCGAGCACCTCGCGACTGGCGGCGTCCAATTTATCCAGCAAGTATGTGACCGAGTCTTCGGGTAAGGCGTGCCGGCGCGTGAGCACGCGCTCGATCATGCGCTGTGTGATGCGCAGGCGATCGGCGGCTCCGCCCTCCAGTTGGATCTCATGATAGGTGTCGATCGCCACGCGCGCTGCTGGGAACAGTTCACGAGGCAAACCCGCGCGGTCGAACACCGCGCGCAAACCCAACGGCCCCGCGTCGTGCACCATCATCCACGCCGCAGTGTGCGCGATCCCGGCTAGCTCAGCCACCGCGTGCTCAAAGAAGCGCACATGGCCCATGCACACGCCACGAATCACCAACGAGGGGGTAAGACGACCATTGAGTTGCAATTGCTGCACAAAGCGCGTCATTTCCCGCGCGCAGCCAGCCTGGTCGAGAAGATCGATGGTGGCGCGCTCGCGCCCGCCCTCGGCGAGCTCGACGGCCAATGAAGGCGGCAAGGCGTGACGACGCGACAAGCGCAACAGCGCCATGTCGCTCACACTGGAGACCAAGGTCTCAACAATGGTGATCGGCAAATGGCTCCGGTTGACGAAAGCGTCGGCTAAGATCGACGCCTTAGGGAAGCGCTCGAGCGCGCGCACCATCGCGCCCTCCGAAAAATCTGCGCCGTCGTTGGACGCCGCGCGCGCAAGTGAATCCACAGCGCCAACTTCGGTGAGCACGTCCACCACGTCGCTATGGAGCGTTTCCCGGCCAGCGATGGCGTATTGTTTGGCCATGTCGCCGGCGCGCAAAATCGCGATCAAGTCTTCATCGGACAAGACCGGGGAATGCTCCAACACGGGGCACGCGATCTCGTCGAGATCATCAATGAGCTTCTTGGCGACCGCGGGCGGCAGATTGGGCGAGTTTTGCAGCGTGGTCGCCAGCGCCTTGCGCACCGACACGGCGGCGTCCTCGGCCAGCAACATCATGATTTGTTCGGCGGCGAGGCGCTCTTCCTCGCTCAACACCCCCACTCCGATCCGGCGGCACAATTTGACGGCCGACAGAGCGCGCTCCTCATCAGGGCGGTCGCGCAACAGGCCTTGCAGGTCGGCCTCGGTTAGGGTTGGGCGCAGGGTCACCACGGACACTTGGCGTTACTCCTCGGTCTTCATCACTGCCGGGCCTACCGCGAGCGGTTGTGGCCAGTCTTTTCATCGTCTCGCGATTCCGCGTTCGCCTTCGCGCTTGTCGGCGCATCGAGCATGGCGAGGGCTTCGATTACGAGCGGACTGAGGTGTAGCGTGATTGGGCCGGCTGACAAACGCGATACACTCAATGATGGCTGCCAGTTCTGCGGCGAAGGGCCTGCAGTGGGCGCGGCGGACGGCGGGATATCGGGCAATGTGGTTAGCCGATCATACAGGGCTTGGACGCTGACCGCTTCGCCCTTGGCGTAGAACAATCCCTCATTGGCCTCAGCGGCCTTGGGAAACACGGCCTCAGCGGGTTGTGCGGGATCTTGGGCCACGGCTTTGATGAGCTGTACGGCGCCGCTCGCGCCCAGCACGTGGGCCGCGTAGAGCTCGCCCGGGCTTGCCGATCGCCCCAAGCGCGCTTCGAGGACCGCGGCATTGTCCTTGGCCAACGCGCCCGCCATGAGGGCGGCGGCGTTGGGATCATAGCGCAAGTCCAACAGCGCTTGGCGGCTGGATGACTGGCCGTCGGGCGCCACGCCTAAGGCGTCTCCGTGGCGCTCCATCATATCCAGCCAGGTGCCTTCGAGGAATTGATAAAGCCCAGCAGCCGACGAGGTCGACGCCTCGGCGCTGATATCAAAGCTGCTTTCGCGCGCCGCCGTGGCGAGCAGATACTGGCGGCTGACCCCTGTCACCGCCGATGCGGTGTTGATCGCGGCCGCAATCTCGGCGCCCGGTGCGCTGGACGTGCTCATCGGCCCGGCCCCTTATCCGTTGAGATCACAAGTGTGCGCGAGGCGGGATAACGATCGGTTAAGCTGTTGCGTGGGTCACCCGGTTTGGGTCGAATTTCGCCAGCAACGGATCGGCGGGTGCGCCCGTCATTTGATCCGCCAGCGCTTCGGCCGTGATTGGCGCCAGGAGAATGCCGTTGCGATAATGGCCCGCGCACACCCAAACACCGGTGTCCAGCCGTCCCAACAGGGGGGCGTGGTCTGGCGTACCCGGGCGCACGCCGGCCCAGCTGTCGAGGGTTTGCGCGCCCGCCAAACGTGGATCAAGCTTGGCGGCGTTCGCGGTCAGTTGGCAGCTCAGCTCGGCATCGGCGGTGTCATCGCCCCTGCCCGGTTCGCTCGTCGCGCCGACCAGGGCGTGGTTGGGGCCGCGCGGCACGATATAGACGCCCGGTCGCCGCAGCACCGGTTCGTCCGCCCTGCGCGGCTGGCGGGTGCGCACCAAGGCGATCTGCCCCTTGACCGGCTTGATCGTTCGCAGGGCGGGAAAGGTGCGAAGGGCCGCGCTGCGCCAGCCGCCGGCAACCACAATGGCGTCGGCTTCGCGCTCGAGCGCTCCCTCCTGTGTCGCCATGCGCACTTTGGGCGGCGCACCGGGCTCAACCGCCGTGACGGCCCCTCGGGTGTCGAGGGAAATGTCGAAGCGTTTGGTCGCTGCCAGCAAGGCCATGATGAGCCCCCGCGCATCGACGTAACCCTCGGCGGGCAGCGTGCACGCCTCATCGTCAAAGGCGAAGGGTTCTTGGGCCATGGCGGCGAATGCGGCTTGGTCGTCGCGCGTCCAAGCTCCCGCTTGGGCAAACGCCTTCACGCCTGACCATGTGGGCCCCTCGAAACGCTCGCCGGATCGATCCTTCAGTTCGTGCGCCCACCCCGCCCAGCGGCGCAATCCGCGCACGCCCAGTTCATACAACACGGGATGGTCATCGTGGCCTTCCAACGCTTCAGCCCCCGGCGCCAACATGCCGCCAGCCGAGACCGAGGCGCCGCGCCCCGGCGCGGGGTCGATCACCGACACCCGCCATCCGCGCGCATGCAACGCAATGGCGGTGCTAAGGCCGACAACGCCGGCGCCAACCACGATCGCATGGGGGGAGCTAGGCATACTCAGAGTATGGCGACACGGCGGCCAGACGCCAACGTCACCGCACCCTTACACGCGCCGTGGACCGCTCAGGATCGATCAATCGAGGACGGCGGAACGCCCACCATGGCTTCAAAGTGCTCGGCGGCGGCGGGGGATTCAAACTCAACGCGTTTGACCGTGCGGCCGTCGCGGATATCGGTGGTCACCATAACGAAGGACGGTTCGCCGTCGGCCGTGTTGCTCGCCGATTGTTCGGCGGCCTGTCGCACGAAATCACTGGGTTCGCCGCCCGGCTCACTCGCCACGACTTCCACGACAAATGTGATGACCGGTTCATCCATGACAGTGTCTCGATTGACGACCTTGAAGCGCTTCTCGCTATGCAACGCGCGGACCAGGCCGCTCCTGTCGTCACTCGCCCCTTGTTACTCTTTATGTCAGTTTGATGTCGCCCACCGCAATGCACAATAGCGTTTTGCACCGCAACACCAACTTTACCAACTTTGGAGGCCGCGCACGCCTTACATGGGGGCGGGGGTCAGTGTGACGCGCGGCCCGTAACCAACACGCCGCCCCCCACAACCCCGCACCGCGCTGCGCCCAT
>CAZADA010000001.1:0-62919 GCA_964483775.1 uncultured Caulobacterales bacterium | reverse complement strand
CCCCACCCCCCCCCCCCCCCCCCCCCCCCCCCCCCCCCCGCCGCCCCCCGCAGTGGGTCGAGCGGCCCGGAAACACAAGGCCGCCGCCCCAAAGCACGCAGAGCGCTGCGACGATGGCTTCGAGATCTTCTGCGCGCAGCGGTTTGTGGATGTAGGCGCTGGCTTGGCCCTCGTAAGCGGCCGCAATATCGGCATCACGGTCGGAATTGGAGATGATGATCACTGGCAAGGCTCGCAAAGCCTCGTCCCGCTTCATCGCCTCAAGGACTTCAAGGCCCGACAGGCCCGGCATGCTGATGTCCACCAAACATACCTGTGGGCGGGGCGCTGCGGTGAACGGCGCACGGTGATTGAGAAAATCGAGCGCTTGCTCTCCGGTGCTGCACTCATGAATCGTCACAGCCGCGCCGGTCTTGGCGAAGGCGTCGCGCAGCAACATACGATCGGTTGCGGAATCATCGACGATGAGCACATCGATGGGGGGCGCACGGTCGGTCATGACGGCGTGCTGGCGGTGCAGGCGGCGTTGGCGCGCCGGCCGTTGGTCGTGCGTATGGTGGGAAAGGTCAGCACAAACTGAGCGCCGTCGGCATATTCGCTTTCATGCACGATGGAGCCGCCGTGGAACTCACAAATGCGGCGGCAAGTCGCCAGCCCGAGGCCGAGACCGGGATAAACATCATCGGTGTGCAATCTCTGGAACAGTGCAAAAATCTTGTCGCCATGCGTGGCTTTGATGCCAATGCCGTTGTCAGAAAAACGAATGACGCTTGTCTCGCCATTCCTCTCTGCTTCGACGTGAATCTTCGGTGACAGCTGATCCTTTTTATACTTTATGGCGTTTGACAACAAATTTTGAAACACCCTCACCATCAACGCGTCGTCGCCGAGAATTAGGGGGAGGTTGTCGGCCGTGATCTCTGCACTGTTGTCATTGATGTCGCCAGAAAGAAGCGCCTGCGCTTTGGCTAGGCTTTCATTTAAATCCACAGTTTCGAAATCGCGCGGCGCCAAACCAATGCGGGCGTATTCCAACAGGCCCTCCACCATGTCATCCATCAGTATGGCTTTGCTGCGGACCACGCCGGCATAGTAGGATACTTTGTCCGATCCACTATCGAGGGCGCGCATCAGCATATCGGCAAAATTGTTGACATGACGAACCGGCGCACGAAGATCATGCGCAATGGCGATTGCAAACTGTTCCAGATCGCGGTTGGAATTCGCCAGCTCTCTCGAACGTTCCTTGAGATTATCGAGCGCGGCTAGGCGTTCTGGGTTTTCGACAATTTGGACAAAGACGTAATTTGTTTCTTCGACATTGACGTTGGTCCCACGCAAGTCCGCCAGGGTTGGTTGTCCCTCATCATCAAAGACATTCACATCATGCACGACCGCATCGCGCTGGGCGCTGACATCGTTCAGCCAGGCACGCCAACGCTTCTCCCCCCAGTCGGGCGTCAGTCTGGACGCCTTCACGCCCTCGGTCGAAGCTGGAGGGGTTGCCGGCCCCATGCGCCGCAAAGCGTTGGCGTTGGCGAAAACCACCCCGCCGGTCGCAGTGTCCACCAAGACGCAGCCTTGGGTTGACCGGCGCATGGCGGCCGCGATCGCCGCATCGGCGGCGCCAAGTTTGGTGGCTTGGGCGTACAGTCCGGTGACGTCGATGGCGTCCGTGGCCATGCCCTTGACGACGCCGGCCCCGTTGCGAACCGGTTCACAGATGACGGAGATCCGACGGTCCCCTTCGCTCTGGTCCTCATCGAACAAGAACTCTTGGCGCTCGCCCTCAAGGGACTTTTTGAGCCGGTCGGCCACGGCTGCATAGGCTTTGGCGTCCAAAACATCAGCGATCGGTTGGCCAATGACGTCCTCAGGGGACCGGCCCAGGCGCTCGGCGTAGGCGGGGTTGGCGTAGCGGATGATCTCGTCTCGATCGATGAAGCTGATCATGGATGGCGATGCGCGCAACACCGCCTCCAGGATGGCCCCTTGTTCTTCGGCTTGGCGTCGGGCGCGCACAATGTCGTCGACCTCAACGCCCGCGGCGCGCCAAACGCCGTCGTCAGCGCGCCGCCCGCCAAGACGCACATATTCATGGCGCTGGTCGGCCGCGCGCCACAGGCGCACCAGCCCGTCCAGAACGCCGCTCGCGCGCGCGCGCTTGACGATCGCCTTGAGCTCATCGGCGTCGTCGGCGTGGACGGGAATGTTGGCCAGAGGCCCTCGGGCCTGTTTGTGGTCCTGGCCGACATGGTCGGCGTAACCCAGCTCATCGGTGATGCGGCGCAGCTGGGTGTCAAACTCGAGATAAAAAGACCGGTTGGTTTCGCGAATGGACTGCAGCATTTGCATGGAGCGCCGGGCGGAGCTTTCGGCCGATCTCAGTCGCTGAATGTTGATTAAGGTCATCACCACGCCCCGCGACCCCTCATGCGCGATGGCGCGCACAAGCCACACCTCGCCGCTGGCGTCGAGCACCTCGGTTTCGACCACGCCCGCCTCATTGAGCGCCTGGTTCAGCATGGCGGCGGGGTCGAGATTGGGGAAAGGCGAACGGAACGTCGCGATTGAACGCCCAACATCGGCGTTGGTGAGATTGAACACTTGGCCGGCCAAGCTGGTGTACCGGGTAATGCTCAGCCCGTCATCGAAGAACAACACCCCCACCTCAGTTGAACGCAACAGGATGTCAAAATCTTCGCTCAAGCGCGCAAGCTGATCATTCTGACGGTGGTATTCTGCATTAACCGAATACAATTCCTCATTAAGAGAACTCAGCTCCTCATTGGTTGATTGGAGTTCCTCGTTGGAGGACATCAACTCTTCGTTGGACGCCTGCAGCTCTTCGTTTGTCGATTCGATTTCCTCGATGGTCGACTGCAACGCCTCACGGGAGTGTTCAAGCTCGCGCTCGAGTTCCTTGATCCGCTCATCGGCCAGGGTGTCGATGTTGACCAAGGTCGCCGCGTCCCCGGCCGGTTCGCTGGCGATATGGGCGTCCTCGATGGCGGCCATCACAAAGCGTTGGCCGCTCTCATCGTTCTGCAGCGGGCGTATGGTCAGATTGACGACCCGGCCGTTGTGCGGCGCTTCGCTCAACGTGATGCGCCCGAAGCTGATCGGCTTGCGGTCGCGCAGCGCGCGTTCGGCGCCGACGATGATCGGCGTCTTCAGGGCAGGATCGACCAAACCTGCAACATCAAGGTGGGCCGGCCCATCGGGCGGGCGCAGATACGATCGCGCTTCGCCAAAACTGTGCAGCAATTCGCGCTCAGAGGACATCAAGAGACAAGCGGGCGCATAGTCGCGCAACAGGGCCGCGTAAGCCGGCTGCAGAGCGCTCTCGCGTAACCGAGGCGTGGCGCGACCAAGCGGGCGGACCGCTTCTTGGCGTTGACGATCCCAGGGCTGGGACAGGGCGGCGATGTGGGAGCGCTTCACCTGGGTGCGTCGGAAGATGCGGTTGCGCGCGTCGACAAACTCAAACGCATCGCGATAGCCGCCGACGGTTTCGCTCGGCCCCAGAAACAAAAACCCGCCGGTAACAAGACCGAAGGCAAAATTACTCAAGACCTTTTGTTGAGCTTCGATCGAAAAATAGATCAACAGATTACGACACGAAATGATATCAAGCTTTGTGAACGGCGGATTCGTCAAAACGTCATGTGCAGCAAACACAATCATCTTGCGTATCGCGGGATCGATCAGCCAGTTGTTCCCGCCATCTTTCTGACTGACACAACGATCGCGATACTTCTTGGGGATGCTGGCCACGTGATCGGTTGTGAATTCTCCCCTCCCCGCACTGGCCAAGTTCTCCTTGCGGACGTCGGTCGCGAAGATCTGGACATCGATTTTCTGTGGGATGTCGCGCAAACTCTCGGCGAACATCATGGCGAGGCTGTAGGCTTCCTCGCCCGTTGCGCAGCCCGGCGTCCAAACGCGGATCGGCCGCTTTTCAAGTTGAGCGCGATGGATCACTTCGGGCAAGACCTGCTCGCCGATCACCTCAAAGGCCTGCGGGTCGCGGAAAAACTGCGTCACGCCGATCAACAGGGAGTCGGACAGTATCCGCGCCTCCTCGGGATGTGCGTCAATCCTCTCTGCATATTCAGCGAGCGAACCGCACCCCAGCTCCATCATGCGTTTGTGGACGCGACGCTCGAGCGTGGAGTGTTTGTATTGTGACGCATCCAGGCTCGACACGCCCAACACCGCGTTGACAATGCGGGCCATCGCTCCGGGCTGATCGGCCGCGGACCCAGCGTCAAGCGCCCATTGCGGGAGGGTTAGGCCTTCGAGCACGGTGGCGGCCAGCGCTTCGGGGGCTTCGACGGCGCGCACAGCCCCCGTTGCGATGGCGGCGACGGGCATGGAGTCGAACTTGGCCGTCTCCGGCGCCTGGGCTGCGGCAAATCCGCCCGCATCGCTGATGGCGATCACGCCACGCGCCCCATCCGATCCCGAGCCTGACAACACAACCGCTCCGGCCGCGCGGCCATACGCCTTGGCCAGCGAGGCGAACAGCCGGTCGATGGTTGTCGCCGGTCCAGCGGCTGCGTTGCCGTTGCGGCTGCCCACACGAAGGGCGTCGCCGGCAACCTCGAGCGTGGTGCCGGGTTGGATGACGTACACTGAGTTTGCCAGCAGTTTCGCGCCGTCGACGACGGGCATGACCTTCATCTTGGTGTGGCGGGCCATGAGTTCGTCGAGCATGCTCTTAAAGTCGCGCGCAAGGTGCATGACCACCACAAACGCACCGCCGGAATCGCTTGGCGCGCCGTCAAAAAAACGCTCGAGCGCCTCAAGGCCGCCAGCCGATGCGCCAAGGCCTATGACGAAGTCGGGTTTCTTGTGCATACGATGAAAACCTTGATGGACACACTCAGCGCGGTAGTATGGTCTATGAACCTTGGGCGGCAAGCACTTTAAGAAAACATGCGGACTGGGGATATGCACGTTCACTACATCGAAGACAATGACAACGACGCAGAAGTTCTTAGCACACTCGCTGAAGACGATGGACGCTTGAAGCTAACGCTGAGTCGCTCCATCACTGGTCTCCATAGCCAGATCAATGACTCGGATCCCGATTGTCTTTTGATTGACGTTATTCGGCCCGACGCGCTTTCGGTTGAGCAAGATGTTGAACTGGTCCGGCGTTACACTTCGGCGCCCATCATGTTCATCACTGGCGGGGATCCCAACGCGATCCGTCGGCGAGCTGTGAAGGCCGGCGCCGAAGCGGTCTTGGACAAACGCAAATTGAACGTGGATGTGTTGTGGCAAGCGCTTGTGGACGCGCGGGCGCGGACCGAACAACACGCCGCACCGGTGTTGGTGATGCGCGACGCAGCGCCGCTGGAAGCGGAGACCGCCATGGGGCGCTTTGCGCGTCCGCTGGCGCAGATGCAAACCGAACTGTCTGAGCTTACCGAGCATTTGCGCAAAGCCGGGCGCACAGTGTCTGCGGAGAGCGCCGAACGCCTACTCGATACGGCCAACACGCTGACGCTCCTTGCCAAGAGCGATTTGAACGCCAAGACGCTGGTTGGCTTGCATGACGCGTTTCAGGATGTGAGCGATGAGCACATCGCGGTGCGCTTTCTGGATGAACCGAGCGCCAAGGACGAGCCCAACGCCAACGATAGCGGGCTGATCCGCATTGACGTGGTCAAAGACTGGTTCTGGCATCGCGGCTCGGCGGACTTGGCCTCGCTGGCGTTTCAGCATTTGGCCCAGGGCGTGCTGGCGTTGCGCGAAGGCTCTGAGCGCGTCGCCGTGCGGGTGGAGCGCGACAATCTTGGGGTGTCGGTCGCCGTCTACGCCGACCAAGCGTTGCTTCGCGACATTGAGGAGCTGTTAGCGCCCATCGACCCTTGCCATTCGCCACAGCGCGCCAAGGGGCTGTCGCACCTTCAGATGACGCTGTTGCTGCTGTCCATGCCCAGTGAGCGGGTGAGCCTCCAACAGATTGGCGAAGGTCAGCGCATCGTCTTTCAGCTGTAGCCGGGCCCCGCGGCGTTCCGGGCGTTGTATAAGGCCGCCCCGCCGGGGTCCCAGTCGAAGGCCCAGTCGAGGGAGACGCGATCCAGCGGATGCGCCTCCCTGCGTCGGGTCGCCTCTTCTTGGGTTACTGGCCGAGCGCCCGTGACAAGCGAATGAAGCCGGTGAACTCATCGCCATCATCGCGACCAGTGTAGCCGATGGCGCCCAGTGAGATCCGCACATCATCGGTCAAGTCGAGGGATACATCGCCGCCGAGTCTGATGTAGTCGGTTTCAAACTCGGTGAAGGGCAATGTCCGCCGCACGGCGGCTTCACTGAGCAGGGCGGTCGAGATGTCGCCCTCGGGGTCTTCGAGGCTTGTGACATAGGCGGCGTCACCGGCGAAGGTGAGCCGGTCAAGCCGAAGCATGCCGCGCGCACCGACTTCCAGGTCAAATCGCGACACGCCCTACATCAAACACGCGCTGGCTCAGGCCGACGGCGCCGCTCTCGTCGTATTGGTTGATGCTGACGCTGTCGACCAAAGCCCGGGCGAAGGGCGTGATGCTGGCCGTCTCGGACAGCGCCAGGGGTAGGCCCACCTCGAGCTCGGCGGCGAACACGCCGGCGTCCGTCTCGCCCGTGGAGATCTGGCCGGCCACGCCGGTGTCGCGCTCGATATCGTTGAGTTGGTCAACCCCGATCGAGACGGCGCCGGACAGATCGAACGGCCCGGCGTCGCCGCGCGCGAACACAGCGCCGCGCAACCCCGTGCGATCAAAGCCGCCCAACTCACCATTCAGGTCCGTCTCGCCGCTGAGGACCTGCCCCACCGCGCCAACGGTCAGCTGACCATCAAAGCGTCCGACCACACCGATCGAGACGGCGATTTCTTCGCTGCTGTGGCCGACGGCGTAGCTCTGATTGTCGCGGTCAAACTCGCTGTAAGCGACATCGGCGAACAACCGCGCGCCATTGGCCTGAGCTCCGGCCAAGGCGATGGGGCCGCGAAGGCGGTTATGGAAGGCTCGGGCCGAGGCCAAGCTCGCCTCAGCTTGTGGGGCGATGGTCCGTGGGGCGATCAGCGTATCGGCGGTCGCGGCGGCGAACAGCGCGTGCACTTGCGCGGTTGGGTGAACATCATCGAAAAACACGCGGGTTTCAGGATCCGTGCACACGCCCATGGTCGTCAAACACGGCGTTGTCACGTTGCTCACACCGTATTTGGACGGGTTGGTCAGAATGTCGGTGAAAATCTCATCGACGTCTACGACATACGCGATGGTTCCGGAGTCATTGAGGCCCTGGGCGATCCCCGCAATGCCGGTGTTGTGGAGCAGTGTGTAGTTGAAGCCCAGTTCAGCCTGGCCGACGCTGTTGAACAGTGGCGTGGCGCCGAGGTTGGGGAGGTTGGGCAGCAACATTTGGTGTGCGCCGGCGGCCACCAGCGCCTGCGCGTTGGCGCCAATCTGGGCCACGGTTTCGTTAACCTCGGCCTGCACCAGGCTCGGCACATCAGCCGGATCGACGAAGGGCAGGGTCGCCAACTGTTCGAAATAGTCATTGGCGCCGACATAGATCTGGAACAGGTCGGTTTCGCGCGGTGTCGGGTTGGCGGACAGATACCCGTTGATTTGGGCCTCCACGCCGGTGCCGAACAGGGCGGGCTCAATGTTGGTCATACCGGCCTGGGCGCCGCCCACGGCGAAGTTCAACTGGCGGGTGGCCTCAAATCCCAGCAATTCGGGGAACAGCTCGCTGAACACCGGGCCGTTGGAAAACCGGTTGCCGAAATAAGGCGGGCTGGGCGGATTGTTGGGGTCGCCGGTAAGCGCCGGCAGATTGCCCGGATCCGACAGGCTGTCGCCAAAGATGATGGCGTCGGTGAAATAGGGCTCGGTGCTCGACTGACCGAAAGCGGCCGCACTCATCCCCACGCTCACGGCGAGCCCCACGCTGAGCGCGCGGAGCGATACTCGAGTTTTCATGATGTCCTGCCTTAATTATGGCGACAGTGTGCCCTGCAAAAGGAAGGAGCGTCCAGTTGCGAATTGCTGCAGTGAGTGTTGTTTTGCCTCACTACTCGGATCGCGTGAGTCGGCGCGGGTCAAATCCCGCGATCTTCATCTGGATCAGGCGGTCGGCCGAGGGAACAGCAAGACCATTATCGGTAAAGCCCCGGATGTACTCGGGCGAAATCCCGTGGATGCTCAGCTCAACAAGCGTGTCGGCATCCAAATCTTCAACGCCAGCCTCTTTGAGCTCGCGCACAAAGGCGGGGCGCACGCCGTGAATGCGCATCTCAACGACATCACCAACGTCCAGATCGTCAAAGCCCGCCTCTTGCATCTGCTTAATGAAATCCACGTCAACGCCGTGGATCGCGAAGCTGATGATTTCCTCGGCGTCAAAATCATCAAAGCCCGCTTCGGCGAGTTGGCGAATGTAATCAGCGTCGACATTGTGCATCTTGAAGGCGATGAGTTTGTCGGCGTCCAGATTGTCAAAACCCGACTCGCGAGCGGCGCGAATGAAATCGGCGTCGACCCCATGCATCGCAAACGACACAATGTCCTCAGCGTCGAGATCGGAATAGCCGGCCTGCGCCAACTGCTGGACCAGATCAGGATTCACGCCATGGATCCGGAAGCCGACGATGTCATCAGCGTCAAGGTTGGGATACCCGGCATCGCCGATCGCGGCGACATAGTCCGCGTCAACGCCGTGAACGGCGAAGCTCACAATGTCGTCGACGTCCAAATCGTCATAACCTGCCTGGGCCAAGGCGCTGAGATAATCGGGACCGACATTGTGGATCTTGAAAGCCATGAGACGGTCGGGGGACAGTCGGTCGAAGCCGGCGGCCTGCATTTCGCGAATGAATTCGGGCGTCACACCATGAATGTTCAGCGACAACGCCTCATCGGGGGCGAGGGAGTCATAGGGGGCGCCTAAGTCAGCAAATCCGCCCATGCGCTCGGCGGTGACGCCATGGATTTTGAAGGCGACCAAATGGTCCAGATCGTCTGGACGGTAGCCGATGGCGGCCAGTTCACTGTCAAACTCGGGCGTGGCTTTGTGGATCGCGAGGGAGATCAGGGTTTCAAGGTCGGGGCGCTCATAGCCACGCTCCTCGAAGGCGTCCAGCCAATCGATCTCTACGTTTGTCAGCGTGAGCATGTACAACTCACGCCCGTTGGGACGATCAAGACCGCGCGCGCTTAACGCTTGGGCGAACGCATCGTAAGCGGTGAACTCGCACTCACCGCCGCCGCCGCCATTTTGCACGTAACCTGTACAATCGAGCCGGCCGGCCGGGCGGTCGATGGTGAACTCGACGGCGGTGCTGTCATCGCGCTGAACGTCTTCCCACCGCAATCCTTGCAGCTCGGCCATCGACCAATGGCGCGAAACGTTGGACTGGCCCTGGTTTTCAGTGATGCGCCGTATCGACATGTGGATGGTGTCGCCGTCGGAGTCGCTGGACGGCAGGATCCGCCAGTCAATCACTTGGGCTTCAGCCATGGGTGCGGCCACGGTCATGGCGACCAGGGCTGCTGCGGCGCTGGCGAGGGTGCGGACGTTGGGCATGCGTTTCTCCTTTCGGCGGCGAGGGGACGGCGCAGAGGTGTGAGCGTTCAATGAAGGGGCGTTTTTTGGGGCGGCGGTCAGCGCTTAGGGCGGATCGTGCGGGGCCAAGCGTAGATCGCGCAGCTCAACGCCGTGACGATGATAGGCGGCGACCTCATCAAGGGTGAGACCACTGTACCCGAGCTCTCGGAACTGCTTGATGTAATCGGCGCTGACGCCAAGGCTGCGCAGCTCAATCAACGCCTCCACGCACAGTTCGGGAAAGTCGAGCCCGACGATGGCGCGCGCATACTCAGGCGTTACGCCGTGAATGGCGGCTTCAATCGCGCCGTCCACGGAGATATCGTCAAGGCCGGCGGCGCGAAACGCCTCCACGTCGGCGACCGTAACGCCGTACTGGCGCAGCCTGCGACGTTCGCTGTCCCCCAACGTCGCAGCGACGGATCGGTTGACCCGGCCGCGGGTGTGGCGCGCGGCGGTTGACGCCGCTGTGGTGTGAGCCAGGGCTTGGGCGTGCCCTATGGACCAAAGCTCGACCGACGATGTGCGCACCGAAGCGATTTGGTCCACCAGATTGGGGCTGAGAGGCTCGCTCCACAACTTGGACTGAGCGTGCATGGAGCGTTCGGCGCCGCTCGGCGCCACGAACCGCACCGCGTCGTCGGCTGCGTGATCGCTCCGAGTGGCCCCTACTTGCGGGGTCATGGCGAGGACGGGCGTGGCGAGCGCCGGCGCCAAAACCACCAAACGGAAACGCGCGGGGCGCACGCGGCGGCCTTTGGTGCGCGCCAAATAGCGCACTCTGCCTGCGAGCGCCGATTGTGACGGCGCGGCGGCCAGGCCGAGCTCGGGCGTGCGTGCGCGCCGGGCGGCGACATCGAGCAAGGCATGGGCGAGTTGGGTCGGCGCGCCCGTAATGGCTGCGGCGCGTTCGTCGCACAGCGTCTCGCGCGTCTGGTTGATGTGACGGGCCAGCACTTGCAGCGGGAGCGCCCACCAAAACACGGCCGTCACCAACCGCATGGCCAACGCGCACCAATGGTCGCGGCGCACTTGGTGGGCGATCTCGTGCTCAAGGATTGGGCGCGCGGTGGGGCTAACCTCAAAATCCTGCGGCACGAGGATGGCGGGGCGACTGTAGCCGGCCAACATGGGTGCGGCTATGGCGGAGGATCGGCGGATATCGACGGACCGAGAGAGCTCGACGTCGGCTGGAACGGGCTCGGGCTCGCTTTGGGCTTTGAGGGCCATCAACGCCCGGAGATCGGCGGCCAAACGCACACCACACACGATAGCGCCGAGCGCCCACACGCCAAGCAAGACACCCGCCATCCATGTCGATTGCAGCGCTCGGCGCCAGGCTGGCGGTTCACCGGTCGAACCCTCGGCGGGGGTCGAAACTTGGGCCGGCTGTTCGCCGACCCGTTCAGCCGTTGGGCCCGCCTCAACGTCCGGCGCGGCGCGCTCGGTCCGATCCGCTTGCGGCGCTGGGGCGGGACGGGGCGCGGCCAGCACACGCGGCCGGGGGGCGGGCTCTCGCCGCGTCACCACCACGGTTTGGGGTTCGGCTATGGCCTGCGGAGGGTTGGGGCGCTCGGATCGCGACCAACGCGATGGCTCGCGGACGGGCGATGGCTCAGCCGCCTGGCGTGATGATGGGCGCGCCGTTTCGGGGGCCGCCTCGCCCGCTTGGGTTGCCGCGGCCTCGACCTCTTGTGGCTTTGGCGGGGCGGGCGTCGCTGCGAGGATGAACACCACCGGGGCGAGGAAAAAGGCGACAAGGGCGATGTCATGGCGCTCCTTGACCCAACGCTCAGGCAAGACCCGGTTGGCGACAAACGCCAAAAGCGCCAACAAAGTCAGCGCTGCAACCATCACTCCAGCAGCGGCGACCAATGTGACGGCCATGTCCCCTACCCCCCCTGATTATCCTGGTCGATCAAAGCCGCGCGCAGCGCTTCAATGTCATCCAGGCTTAGCTTTTCATCTTCGATGAGGTGCTGCGCCAAACGACGCGGCGAACCGTCAAACAAGGTGCTCAGTATGGAGCCCACAGCACGCCGGCGCGCGCCATCCCGCGAAATGAGCGGCTGGTAAATGTGGGCGCGCCCCTCTTTGCGAAAGCCCAGATACCCCTTGTCCGCCATGATTTTCATGGTGGTCAGCACGGTGGTGTAAGCCAAGTCGTGCGTGGGCTTGAGCGCATCGGTCACGTCGCGCACGCTCGCTTCGCCCCGCTCCCACAGGACAGCAATGATCCGGTGTTCGGCATCGGTGAGTTGGGGTGACGGCGATCGGGGCATCTACGAAATCCTTAGTTGATAGTCACCTACGCGACGGCGCCGCATCAGTCAACTAAGCATTTAGTAATTTGGCGGGCGCCGCGCAGTCTTGGGGCGCGCCACGACCGGGCGCGCCCTCTACGCAACTGAAACTACATGCGCTTTACGATGTGGGGATGATGACGCGATCGATGATGTGAATCACACCGTTGGACGTGGCGATGTCAGCTTGGATGACTTGCGCGTTGCCCACCCGCACGCCGTCGGTCGCGTCAATCAGCACACTGTCGCCGCTGGCGGTGTCGACCGACAAGATCCGGCCTTGCAGGCGGTCCGAGGTGATCGCGCCCGGAACCACGTGCAGCTTCAGAAGATCGGCGAGCTCATGACGGTTCTCCCGGCGCAACAGGCGATGCAGCTCGCCGTCCGGCAACTGGGCGAAAGCGGAATCCACCGGGGCGAACACGGTGAACGGACCGTCACTGCGAAGCGTATCGACGAGCCCCGCCGCGTCAACGGCGCTGACCAATGTGGTGAACTGGCCGGCTGCAATGGCGGTTTCAACGATATCAGCCTCGACAGCGGCGGTGCGCGTCGTGGAGCGGCATTCATCTTCAGGATGCGCAAAGGCGGGGGTTGTCAGGGCTGTGGTCAGTGCAACGGCTAGGATCAGGTAGCGCACGAGGCTCTCCTCCAGTTTGATGACGCGCCGGCGGCGAACACCGCCGGCGCTGGTTTTGGGGACGTCTCATGCATGCGACGCCAATAGTTACGTCGCTTCGGCGAAGATGGTTCTAAGTCTTGCCGGTGTTTAATGTTTCGTTCATCTGCGGGTCGACCAGGGCCTGTACCGGGTCCGGCTCGGCGTGTAAGGCGACGATCTTCTCCAGCATGTATTGAGACCGCCAACCATCGCGCCCCACGCGTGAGAAGAACACAGCGTCACGCGCGGCCAGATCGAGGCGGTTGTCGAGCGCCACCAACAGCTCGGCGCCGGCCAACAATTGGTCGGCGGTGAACACGTCGGCGACGCGTTCCAGTTCCGCCAGCGCGTCAGCGCGCAGCTCAGGATCGGTCACCTCGGCCATGGCGTGTGCGTCGGGCGTGAAAGCGTCGCCGCGGACAATCCGATCCCTGAAGGCGGCGATGTCGGCGCTCTCAAGCGGCGGCCAGTTTTCGCCATGCCTATGGGGGTGTTGGTGGGCCGCCAGCGCCCACACGATCCCGCCCAACAGGTAGACCCGCTCGCGATGATCCAGGCCGGGATGGTTGGCCTGGACGCGGTAATAGGCTGGTTCGACGACGGTTTGACGATAGGCGCTGAGCAGCTCAGCAAGATCGCTGGGCTGTGCGCCGCGGGTCACCGCCAGCACGTCATCCAGGGTCGATTTGGTGCCGGTCGGCAACAGCTCAAAGGCCTCGTGACGACCCGACACCGTTCGCTCTATGCGCAAATAGCCGGCGCTGACATTGCTGCTGCCGATGTCGATCACCAGGGCCGACTCGCGCCGGTAGTTCGGCGTGATCCAGTCAAAATTCAACGCGGCTTCGCGGTGGGCCGTGATGAACTCGACGGGCATGCTGGTTTCGCTGACGATGGCGAAGCCGAGATCGGCGGCGTGCTCCACATCGCTCAGCCCAGCTGAGGCGACAACGAAGATGTGATCGCGCGGGATCGCGTCTCGGTCGGTCATGGTCGTCATGAAGTCGTTCACCGCTCGCACGGTGCGATCGACATTTTCGGCGCGATAGGGATTCACGTCGCGCTCTTGGTACGTCACAAGCCGATGTTCGGCGAACAGAGCATAGCGCAAACCCGCGCCTGCGCTCGGCGTTTCGAGCATGTCGCGCGCCTGTTCGATCGACACGTGGTAGGCGGACGCCTTCACCCCGCTCGAGCCGATCTCGATCACGCCGTAAGTCTCCGCTGGCTCTTGGGCCACGGCGGACAACGAGGCGAGCGTCAGTGTGATTGCGGCTATGACGCGGCCTAGGATGCAGACCCTCATACGACATTCCCCCTTCATATTTGCCCAAAACAGCCTAACCGAAGGGCGGGCGCCTTCCCACACGAATGGGGCGAGTTCCACAGCTTTGTCGTTCAACGGTAAGGGGTGACTGGCTCGCGCGTCCCCCAACCGTGCTGGGGCCCGCGCCTGCGACATTGTAAACCCGCTAAGGCCACTGGTCGCGGTCGGCGACTTGCCCTATTCGTGCGAATGATTTGCAATACGGAAAACAACGACCCGACACGACGGGTCGCCTGGATGGAGGGGCGGCGATGCCACATGTCTTGAACCGATGGGCCGTGTTGGGGGCCGCCGTCCTTGCCGCGCCGGCCCTGCTTGCAGCGTGCGACCTTGACGTGACCGTCACCGACGATGACGCCACATCGACACCCAACGCGGCGCCCGCCACCCCCGAAGCGGCCTCGCCGAGCACCAGTCCAACAGCCAACCCCAGTCCCGCGGCGTCTCCGCCAGCGGCGCCCCCGCCCTCGCCCACGACGGGCCAAGGCGACGACAGCGCTGACAGCATCGACGCGCTGCCCCTGCCCCAACGTTTGGCCTTCATGACGGGCCATGTTGAAGCCGGCCTTGCGCTGTACCGCGCGGGCGAGCCGGGGATGGCGGCGCCGCATCTGCTGCATCCGGTATCAGAAACCCATGCCGCCGAACGGGAAGGTCTTGATGCCCTGGGCTTTGACGCCGCGGTTTTTGAGCAGGTGTCGCAAGCCCTTGAAGAAGGGCGTCCGGCTGAAGAGATCGAGCCGCAATTGGCCCAAGCTGAAGCCAACCTCGCCATGCTGGCTGAGCGCGCCGGCGGCGAGCCCGCCGAGATCGTCCGCTATCTGATGGATGTGATCGCTGAGGAATACACGATCGCGATCACCGACGGCGCGGTGTCCGATGCTGGCGAGTACCAGGACGCCTATGGGTTTGCCATTGTCGCGCGCGACAGGGCGACTGCGATGACCGATCCGTCACGCTATGCCGTCTTGGCTGAGATCGAGACGCTGATTGGGCTGTGGCCCGACGGCGCGCCTATCCCGCCTGACAATCCAGCCCCCGTGGCCCAGGTGATCGCCCAGACGTCTCGGGTGTTGTTGATGATACGCTAGGTCGTCAACCTAGAAGAAAATCGCGACGCTTTGGCGCCCGGCGATGACCAACTCGAGTGCGCGGTTCCACACCAGCATGTCTTGGCTGGAGTAGCCGTTCGATGCGTGCTCTGCACGGGTCTGCAGCAACCACCAGCCTGTCTGGGTTTGGGGCGCCTGTGTCAGCACGTTGAACATCCAAGTCATGGAGCTGACCGGGGCGAACTCGGACGCCATGGAGAGCACAGCGGGCGGGGGCATGTCAGCCAACGCAATCAACGCGACCAGACCGTCGGCGGCTTCGTCGCGGTGGCGGACCCAGATGGCGTGGTCGTGCTCGGTTGAGCTCGAACCGGGGCGCGCGCCTTTGGCGAGCCGAGTGTCAAAGTGCTGGGTGAAGTTGGGCCCGAAGCCTTCCGGGACGAACACCTCGCAGTCTTCAGGCGCCGCCACATCGGGCGGCGCCACCCAGTTTTGATCGATCGCCGATGACCGACTGGCACCGAACGCGAATGTGCACTGGTTCGCCAGCCCCTGCTCGCTGGTGAGTTCGGCGGCGATGAAGCTCACGGACTTGCCGCGGCGCAATTCGTGAACCCGCGCCTCAACCGGGCCGCCGGCCGGCCCCACGAACGCCACATTGGCGCTCCTCAGCGGGGGCAGGTCCGGCTGGGCGCGCAAGACCGCTTCAACGCACAAGGCCGTTGAAAGACCGCCATAGGTGGTCCGGCCCTGCATCCAATCGTCTGTGATGTCCGCACGCAGAACCGTGTGTTCCATCGATGCGCGCTCGACGAGCGTGGTGAATGGTATTGCGCTCATGGGCGTTGGTCTTCTTGCCGATGCGGCGCCGGCTTACTCGGCGCCGCGGGTGGGAGCATGCATGGTCGTGCACGCTGGGATGACCGCTTATGCGGCAGCGCTCCTGGTAAGAAAACGGCCAATCGACACTAAAGGCCCAGTTCGCTTTTCTTTCTCGGCTGCTGATCCAACGGAGCCTGGCTGTAATCGAGAAACGGCGCGTCACGTTGGGTCACGGCGGCTTTCACGCCAGAGGCTTTGGCCACGCGCACAAAGTCGCGCCCTTCAGGCGTGTTGCGCATGATGCCGTCCAAGATCGGCCCGAGGGTCTGGGTGCTCTGCAATCCCATATTGTCGTAGGCTTGATTGACGATCAGCTTCATGGCCATCAACTGGGTCAGCGGGACCCCGGCGAGTTTGTCGGCCAGCGCCTGGACGGTTTGGTCAAGCTCCTCGAGCGGGCATGACTGATTGATCAACTCAATGCGCGCGGCTTCCTCACCGCTCACCCATACACCGGTGAGGGCGTAGTACTTCGCTTTCGCAAGGCCCAGGCGATACACCCACATGCCCGACAAATGACATCCCCAGACACGCGAGTATGGCGTGCCGATGCGTGCGTCATCGGACGCCACGACGAGATCTGCACACAGCGCCATCTCCGAGCCGCCGCCCATGCAATAGCCGTGAACTTTCGCGATCACCGGCTTGAGACCGCGCCAGAGCCCCATGAACTGCGTCATGTAGGTTTTGTAGGGGTTGATCACCAAATCCACGTCCATACCGGGATCGTAATTGTCTTCGGTAATATCTTCGAAATGCTCCAATCCGTCTGAAAAATCAAAACCGGCGCAGAAGGCATCTCCGGCGCCCTCAAGGATGATCACCTTCACGCCGTTATCTGTATTCGCTTGACGCAATGCTTCGTCTAAATCGGAAAGCAGTGACGGTCTTAGGGTATTGTATTTTTCCGGACGGTTCAGTGTGATTGTCGCGATTGCACCTGACTTTGAGTACAGTACGTGCTTGTCCATTGTATCCTCCCTTGGATCGCTATTGCCCTTACCGATCGGTAGGCATATTGACTTACCAACCGGTAGGTGTCAACTGGCTGCTGGATCGCCATGGAGGACGCGTGACGTTGTCGACCCGAGATCAGCTGCTCAACGCCGCGCGCGGGCTCTTCGCCGAACGGGGGTTTTACGGTGTGAGCATCGCCAACATCGCTGACGAACTCGGCCTGACGAAGCAGGCGCTGCTGCACCATTTCTCGACCAAGGAGAAGCTCTACGGCGAGGTGCTGCAACGCATTTCGCACGAGATCATCGCCCTGTTGCGCACGGCCCAGACGCGAAGCGATGATCCCGTGGCGCAGCTCAAGCTGGTGCTGGCCGCCATCATCACCAACACGCCGGCCGACGCAGAGCGGGCCCGGTTGTTGATGCGCGAACTGCTCGACAACAAGCGCCGCGCGGACGCGGCGTCGACTTGGCACCTCAAGCCGTTTCTGGATGGTCTGGTCGCGATTGCCAAAGCGACGCCCAATTGGGTCTCGGCGTCCGACAGCCAGGCGCTGGCGCTTGTCTATCAACTGCTCGGCGCGATTAGCTATTATGCTGTGTCGGAACCCACATTGCGGGGAATTTTGGGCGAGGCGAGTCTCGCCGCACTTCACCAAGCCTTCGGGCCCCAGCTCGACGCGCTGACGGACGCCGCACTGGCCCGGCCGCCGAGCCAGCGCGGCGGTTGACCAGGTCTAGTGCAGTTGGCGGGAAAACCGCTCGATCAGAAAATCGGTGAGCAGCCGCACTTTGGTCGAAAGGTGGCGTGCGGGCGGGTAGATCACTTGGAGCATCAGCAACTGACAATGGTAGTCGGGCAACACCCGGACGAGCGATCCATCCTCCACATGCGGCTTGACGGAAAACTCCGGCATGATGGCGACGCCCAAGTGTTGCCGCACGGCCTCATAGATGGCCTCGCGATGGTTGGCGATCAGTCGCGGTTTGACGCGCACGGACAGATCGCCGTCGGGGCCCGTCATCGCCCACCGCATGGTCGGCGCGCTGCGGGCGAAATCAAGGATGTGGTGGCGGGTGAGGTCTTCGGGCGTTTCGGGTACGCCCTCTCGTTCGGCATACTCTGAGGAGCAATACATCCCGTATTCGAGCTGGAGGATCCGATGGTCCACCAGGCCGGTTTCTTCGTCGGGTTCGGCGATCCGCACCACCAGATCAAAGCCGTCGGCCACCGGATCAACGATCCGGTTTTCCATGGTGAGCTCCACTTCAAGCGCGGGGTATTGCACCATAAAGTCGATGATCGCCCGTGAGAAATTCACCCCGGGGATGGAGTTCGGCGTGTTCACGCGGATCTTGCCAATGGCGGTGTCTTGGTGGGCGCTGACCGTGGATTCCGCCTCCTTCAGATCGTCGACAATCGCTTTGGCCTTGAGAAAAAACGCTTTGCCCGCGCTGGTGGCGGAGACCTGGCGGGTGGACCGGTTGAGCAGCTGGGCGCCCAAGCGATCCTCCAATTGGGCGACCAGACGGCTCACCTGAGACCGCGAAAGGCCGAGCCGCCTGGCCGCGCCAGCAAAGCTGTCCTCCTCAATCACCCCGACAAACGCCTCGAGCGCGTTGAACCGGTCCACATGCTGCTCCTGATATCCGAGCGACATTGTTGCACCTGATGCAACCGTCTGTCGCTTCGCGGCGGTCTAATCACCTGACTGAGCACGCGCTATGTGCAGGGTCAACATCGCTTCAGTTTCGGGAGCTTCACTATGATCAGCATCAGACGCGCCGACGATCGCGGCCCCACCAAGATCAGTTGGCTTGACTCCAAACACAGCTTTTCGTTTGGCGAATACTATGATGAGGCGCACATGGGCTTTGGTCCGCTACGCGTCATCAACGAAGACTGGGTCACTCCCGGCGCCGGTTTCGCCACCCACGGCCACCGCGACATGGAGATCATCTCCTATGTCCTTGACGGCGCGCTTGAGCACAAAGACTCCATCGGAACCGGGTCTGTCATCCGGCCGGGCGAGGTGCAGCGGATGAGCGCGGGCGCTGGCATTCGTCACTCGGAGTACAATCACTCGGCCGATGACCCGGTGCACTTTCTGCAGATCTGGATCCTCCCCGAGCACGCCGACCTTCCGCCCAGCTACGAACAAAAGGCGTTCGACGATGCGGAAAAACGCGGCGCCTTGCGTCTTGTCGGTTCGCCAGACGGACGGGAGGGTTCGGTGACCATCCACCAGGACGTCAAACTCTATGTCGGTCTGTTTGATGGGGATGAGCGCGCTCAGTTCGCGCTCACCCCCGGCCGCGGGGTCTGGATCCAGGTCGCGCGCGGCCAGGTGCGGATCAACGGAGAGACGTTGAAAGCCGGCGATGGCCTCTCGGCGCGCGACGTTGAGACCCTGGCCATCGACCAGGGCGAGAACGCTGAGGTGTTGTTGTTCGACTTGCCGATGGCGCCGCCTTCGATCAACTAGGCTTTGAGATAATGAATAAAAACAAATCTCCCTTGACGCCCGTCAGTCTTGTTGGCCTCGGTGTCTTCGCTTTTGTTGTCGGTGTGTTTTTGTACGCCGTCGTTTCCAATTGACGTCTTGACCGCCGCGGAGCATCATTTGCTTTGCGGCGGTCATCTCAGATTAAAAGTTCACCACAGCGCCGGAGGAAGATGACCATGGCCACCCCAAAGCTCGAAGTCATGACGCCCCAGAATAGTCAATTGATCTTAATTGATCATCATCCGCAGATGCCTTTGGCGTCCAGTCAATCGACCGGCAAACGTTGAAGAACAACGTGGTCGCGCTCGCCAAGTCCGCCAAACTCTTTAACATCCCGACGGCCATCACCACCGTGGAGACCGAAGCGTTCTCCGGGCACACCTTCCCCGAATTGTTGGCGGTGTTCCCCGAAACGCCGATCCTTGAACGCACCAGCATGAACTCATGGGACGACCAGAAGGTGCGCGACGCGCTGAAGGCGGCGGGTCGGAACAAAGTGGTTGTGTCCGGTTTGTGGACCGAGGTCTGCAACACCCACTTCGCCCTGTCGGCCATGCTCGAGGGCGGGTATGAGATCTACATGGTCGCCGACGCCTCAGGCGGCACGACCCAGGACGCGCATGACCACGCCATGCAACGTATGGTGCAGGCCGGCGTCGTGCCTGTGACTTGGCAGCAGGTGCTGCTCGAATGGCAACGCGATTGGGCCCGCCGGGACACCTATGACGGCGTCAGCGAGATCGCTAAGGAGCATTCGGGCGCGTTCGGTATGGGCATGGATTACGCCTACACGCTTGTCCACAAGGCTCCTGAGCGCGTGACCCATGGCGAACGCCTGGATCCGATCCCTGCGAGCTAGGGTTTGCCCTGCGCTCCGTCACCGGGTGGCCGGGACGGAGCGGTCCCCCGTTTCGCCTTTCTCCGCATTGAATGTGAAAGCACGATGAAACCGTTGCACCATCTTGTCAATGGGCTCGCCCCTGCGCTGATCGCGACCACGGCGTACGCCCAGGATTTGGCGGAGATTGGCCCAGTTCGGGTGACGGACGTTGAGCTGCGCGAACGGTTTCAGCTGGTGAACAATCCCGGGTTTGATCCCGACGCTGACGCGAGCGGTTGGCTGTGGACTCAACGCGCGGCAGTCGCTTTCGAGGCGGAGTTTTCACCGCGCTGGTCGGCGCGGATCAATCTGCAAAGCGCGGTGATGTCCGGCGGGCCTGACAGCCCCATCAACGCTAACGAGCTTGATCTGCGCGAGGCGCAACTGGTCTACGCACAAGGCGAGACGTCGGTCACTCTGGGCCGGCAGGACATCATCATCGGATCACAACGCCTGCTCGGCACGCGCGATGGCACCAATGTGCGCCGCCAGTGGGACGGTGTGCGCGTGCGCACCCAGGCGGGCGACTGGGCGCTCGACGCCTTCGCCGCCGCCTTGGTGGACGTTGAGCCTGAAGGCGCGTTCAACGACACGCCCGACGACGATCGCCTCATTGCCGGGATCAACGCCACCACGCGGCTGCCCGCGGGCTCAGCCGACCTTTACTATCTGAGGGCCGATACGGCCGACTTGGCCACCATTGAGGGCGTGGCTGACCAAACGCGACACTCCGTGGGCGCACGGCTGTTTGGCGAACACGGCCGCGTGTTTTGGAACTGGGAGGCGATCTACCAGTTCGGCGAGCACGGTGATCTGGACATCTCGGCGTGGACGTTGGCGACCAATACCGGTTATCGGTTTGATGCGGTGTGGTCTCCTGAAATCATGCTCTCCGCCAACATTTCCTCCGGCGATGACGAGAACGGCGATGGAGAGCTGAACACGTTCGATGCGCTTTATCCGCGCGGCAATTACTTTTCGTCCGTAGCTCTTCTTGGACCGAGCAATTTTTACAACATCAATCCGTACGTCCGCTTCTCGCCGACCCCAAAGCTCGACGTGTCGGTCGATATCAACTGGTATTGGCGGACCGAAACGAATGACGGCGTCTACACTCCGAGTGGGCGCATTTTCCGCGCGCCGAGCGCATCCACGTCGGCGCGCTTTGTGAACACGGCGGTGTCAGCGCAGGCCACGTACGCCATCAACGATGCCGTCTCGTTGGAGGCGATTTACACCCACTCTGAACCGCAGACGTTCATTGCCGACACCGGTCCAGCCGAACCTATTGATTTCCTTGAACTGACGTTGCGTGTCCGTTTCTAGCCCATCGTCCGTTGCGTGACGATGACCACACTGAACTGGGGCCAAGCCATGCCAAACGCCATACCCGACATGATCCTTCACAACGCCAAGATCACAACCATGGATCCGGCTGCGCCGGACGCTGAGGCGATTGCGATCGCGGACGGATTGGTCGCCAGCGTCGGCTCGGCAACCGACGTGATGGCGCTGGCGGGGCCGTCAACACAGGTGATCGATGCTGGCGGGCGCCGCGTGATCCCGGGCTTGATCGACAGCCACACCCACATCATTCGGCAGGGCAACAACTTTGCTATGGAACTGCGTTGGGACCACGCGCCATCGCTGGCTGACGGTCTGGCGATGCTCAAGCAGCAGGCGCAACGGACACCGGCGGGCCAGTGGATCCGCGTCGTTGGCGGCTGGTCCGCCGACCAGTTCGCCGAGAAGCGCCTGCCAACCATCGAGGAGATCAACGCGGTCGCGCCCGACGTCCCGGTCTATGTGTTGCACCTTTACGACCGCGCGTGGTTGAACAAGGCCGCCCTGCGCGCGCTGGGCATTGACCGGCATTTTTACGAGCCCTTTGTTTCGGGACGCCTTGAGCGTGATGATGATGGCAATCCCACGGGCCTTGCGCTGGCGCGGCCCAACGCGCAGCCGCTCTACGCCCTGCTCGACATGGCGCCGAAGCTCGATTTCGAACAGCAGATCCTGTCGACCAAGCATTACTTTCGGGCGTTAAACGGTCTTGGCCTCACATCGGCGCTCGACTGCGCCGGCGGGTTCCTCAACTACCCCGACGACTACGGGGTCATCACCGAGCTCAACCGCCGCGGCGAACAGACCGTGCGCATTGGCTACCAGCTGTTTGCGCAGCGCCCGCTGTCTGAGCTCGAAGACTTCAGGCGCTGGCACGACCTGGTCAAGCCCGACGAGGGCGATGCGTACCTTAAGTGTGTCGGGGCCGGCGAGATGCTCGTGGCTTCGGCCTATGACTTTGAGGATTTCTCCTATCCGCGTCCGACACTTCCCAAGCGCATGGAGGGCGATCTGCGCCCGGTGCTGGAGTTCTTGTTGGAGAACCGTTGGCCCATTCGCTTTCACTGCACCTATGAGGAAAGCGCCCATCGCCTCCTGGCCGTGCTGGAGGAGGTTGGTCGCGACAGGGGGCTTGAGGAGCTCAACTGGATCTTCGACCATGGCGAGACGATCTCTGAGTCCACCATGGAGTGGGTCGCGCGCCTGGGCGGGGGCATCTCGTACCAGAACCGCATCGCCTTCCAAGCCAGCGCCTATCGTGAGCGTTACGGCCAGGAGGCGCTGCACGACGTGATGCCGGTCAAGACGATGATGGCGTCCGGGGTTCCGCTGGCCGCGGGCACCGACGCGACACGGGTGTCGTCGTACAATCCTTGGCTTGCGATCCACTGGGCGGTGTCGGGCAAGGGCCGCGGCGGCGATGTCATTTGGCGCGCGGAAAACCGTCTGACCCGCGAAGAGGCGCTGCGGCATTGGACCGCCGCAGGGGCCTGGTTCAGCCGCGAGCAAGGGCTCAAGGGGCAACTCACACCGGGCCAGTTTGCCGACCTCGCCGTGCTTGACCGCGATTATTTCAGTGTGGCCGAGGATGAGATCATCAACATCACTTCCGATCTCACGCTCAGCGGCGGCAAGGTGGTCTATGCTAAGGGCGCCTTTGCCGACCATGCGCCCGCCCCACTTGGCGAGCTTCCAGATTGGTCGCCCGTTCCCGCCTTTGGCGCCCCGGGGGCGCCTGCGCTGAGCTAGGAGACGCGCCATGTCCGATTCACTCACCATCACCCGCACCGAATCCGACAGCGGCGGGCGCTATGAAGCCCGCGCCGCCGGCCATGACGGCATCGGCGAAATGACCTATTCGCGCGCCGGTGAGACCCGGCTGATCGTCGATCACACCGTGGTCGACGACTCGCTGCGCGGGCTGGGCGTGGGACAAGCGCTCGCCGAACGCCTGGTCGCCGACGCGCGCACTGAGGGCAAATTGATCATCCCGCTGTGCCCCTTCTTCAAAGCCGAGGCCGCCAAACACCCTGACTGGGCGGACGTCATCGCGAGCTGACCGTCGCGCCCCACGAGGACCCCATGACTGAGACACAGCCCAATCGCGGGACCACACCCGCGGATGCATCCGCCTGGTCGCCCTTCCGCTCCACCGCGTTCACGGTGTTGTGGACCGCCACCGTGATCTCCAACATCGGCACATGGATGCACGATGTGGGCGCAGGATGGTTGATGACCGAGTTGAGCCCCTCGCCGATCATCGTCGCAGCGGTGCAGGCCGCCACGACGCTGCCGGTGTTCATGTTTGCTCTGATCGCCGGCGCCATCGCGGATATCGTCGACCGCCGCCTGATGCTGATTTGGGTCAACGTGTTCATGTTGCTGACGGCGTCCGCCTTGGCGATCTTGGTTGCGCTCAACGCGATGACGCCGCTGTTGTTGCTGGCGTTCACATTCCTGATGGGCGCTGGCGCGGCGTTTATGGCGCCGGCCTGGCAGGCCATTGTGCCCAAGCTCGTCGAACGCAAAGACCTGCCAAGCGCGATTGCGCTCAATTCGGTCGGCATCAATGTGAGCCGCGCCATCGGGCCCGCTCTGGCAGGGGTGTTGATTGTCAGTGTTGGGCTCGCCTCGCCGTTCGCCCTCAACGCGGTGTCGATCATCTTCATCATGGCTGCGCTCGTCTGGTGGCGCCCGCCGCCAGCGCCAAACCCGGCTCGCGCCCTGCCCCCTGAGCACATTCTGGGCGCGGTGCGAGCGGGCGTGCGCTACACCATGAACTCACAGCCCATGCGCGCCACTTTGGTCCGCGCGGGCGCGTTCTTCGTGTTCGCCAGTGCGTTCTGGGCGCTGCTGCCTTTGATCGCTCGACAGGTCTTGGAGGGCGGCCCGACGCTGTATGGCGTTTTGCTGGCCAGCGTCGGGGCGGGCGCGGTCAGCGGAGCGTTTGTCCTGCCGCCCATTCGCGCACGCCTGGGCGCACACGGCACGGTCTTCGCCGGCACGTTGGGCACGGCGGTTGTTTTGGCGGTCTTGGCCATCGGTCCCAACGCCTTCGCCGCCGCCGCGGTTTGCGCGATGGCCGGTCTGTCTTGGATCGCCGTGCTTTCCAGCCTGCACGTTTCAGCGCAAACCGCTCTGCCAGACTGGGTGCGCGCTCGCGGTTTGGCGGTCTTCTTGACCGTGTTCTTTGGCGCCATGGCGGCCGGCAGCCTGGTGTGGGGCCAGACTGCAACGGCCCTTGGCATTGAAACGGCGTTGTTGGTGGCTGCGGCGGGCGCGATCGCGTTTGCGCTGCTCACATTCGGCGTCAAGCTTGGCGGCGGGGCCGGCTTGAACTTGGCTCCATCGTCGCACTGGCCTGAGCCGATCGTATCCGACACGGTGGAGCCCGGCGATGGACCGGTGCGTATCGAGGTGATCTACGCCGTTGGCGAGGCCGACCGGGCCGCTTTCACCGCCATGATGACGCAGTTGCGCTCAGCTCGCCAACGCAATGGCGGCTACCAGTGGACGTTGATGCAAGACGCCGGCGCGCCGGATCGCTTCGTTGAGACCTGGTTTGAGCCGTCTTGGCTCGACCATCTTCGCACCCATGACCGGGTCTCTGAAGACGATCGCAAACTGCAAGACCAGATCGCCGCCCTGCACATGGGCCCCGATGGGCCCCGCGTGAGCCACTACGTCACCACGCCGGTGTCCAAGTCGACGGCCATCAACGAGGGAGGCCTGTCGTGATCAACCTGTATGATGGGCGCGAAGCTCTGGGTTTCGCCGAAGCGGCTTTGCGTTGGGCCCTCGCCGCCCCGTTCGCCTATAGCGCCATCAGCAAAGGGCTGCGCCCCAGCGCGGCGCTGGAGGAGTTCGCCGGCTTGGGTTTGCCGAAACCACAGGTGTTGGTGTGGCCGACCATCGTGTTCCAAGCGGTGTGCGCCCTGTTGCTGATCGTGGACGTGTTCACGTCAGCGGCCGCCTTGGCCCTGGCTGGTTTTACCGTGGCGGCGACCGTGCTGGCGCATCAGTTTTGGCGCGAGACCGGGAGCGCTCGCGACCGGCAGATCACAACCAGTTTGGAGCATCTCGCGCTCGTCGCCGCTTTGGTGTTTGTCGCGGTGTCCAGCGTCGGCTGATCCAGCGGAGCGTCCGGCCAATTTTGCGCTGGCTGCAAACACGCTACACCGCATCGATCGTCGTATGGACAAAGGGGACCGAGGATGGACGCCGCCGCCTTCAATGACGTTGCTCGTGAGATGTTGCCAGGCACGCTGGGCGTCGAGATCCTGGATGCTTCGCCTGACTGCCTACGGGGGCGTATGGAGGTGACTCAAGCGGTTTTGGCGCCCAACGGGTTTTTGCACGCCGCCAGCGTCATCGGGCTCGCCGATTCGCTGTGTGGCTGCGGCTCCATGGTGACCCTGCCCGAAGGCGCGATCGGGTTCACCACCATCGAACTGAAGAGCAACTTCCTTGGCACGGCGCGCGATGGTCACGTGTTGGGCGAGGCGACGCCCACGCACCTTGGACGCACAACTCAAGTTTGGGACGCCATCGTCAGCCATGGTCAAACTGGCAAGACCATCGCCCTGTTCCGCTGCACGCAAATGGTCCTGTGGCCGAAGACCTGACGGCGACGGCGCCAGGTGGGCGCCAGATGAGCGTCAATCACGCACAATGCCCGGCGTTTTCGCCGCTCCACCTGTCCTGCGGTCAGGGTGGTCGCGTTCGCGAAACTGACGCAGGCCCTCGGCGGTGTCCGGATGGAAAAATGAGCGGTGAAAGCATTCGGCTTCGATGCGCAGGCCTTCATCGATCGGCCGGCCGAACCCGCGCACGGCGGCCTCTTTGTCGGTGCGGATCGCGCCTTGGGGAAGCGTGGCGATGAACTCGGCGAGCTCAATCGCCCGCGCGAGCCCTTGGCCTTTGGGAACAATCTCGTTGACGAGACCGATGCGCATGGCCTCATCCGCGTCGATCACCTTGCCGGTGAGGATCAGCTCCATCGCCCGGCCCATGCCGACAATGCGCGGCAGGCGCTGCGTGCCGCCGTCGGCAAGACCAATGTTCCAGCGCCGACACGTCACACCAAACGAGGCGTGTTCCTCGGCGATGCGCATGTCAGCAAAGCACGCCCATTCCAACCCGCCCGCATAGGCCACACCGTTCACCGCCGCGATGACGGGCTTGTAGATGTCGGTCCACCGGCTTGGCCCGAGCACGCCCGGCTCTGCGCCCCGCTCATGGGCGGCGATCACAGAGTCGCTCGGGCGCGCAAGATCAGCCCCCGTCGGCGTCAGGTTCACACCACCCGTCAGATCACCGCCCGCGCAAAACGCCTTGTCGCCAGCGCCGGTGATGACCGCGACCAAGGCCGCGTCATCATCGCGAAAGGCATCCCAAGCGTGAACCAACTCATTGTGCGTGGTCAGACCGACACAGTTCATGACCTTAGGGCGGTCGAACCGAATGATCCGTACAGGCCCGCGGTTCTCGACGCTAATCTGTGTGTAGTCCATGGTTTCCTCCGGTGTTTTGAGCGTTCTCAGCGGGTGGTTGCTGGGCGCACGGCGCCCTCGAGTAGGACCCACAATTTGTCCATCAGTTCTGCGCGGTCGGGCCGCGGGTCTTGGTGGAGCGCGCGGTAGAGCGCCTGCTGACAGCCGCCGATCACCAGCGCGATGGCGACATCGGGATCAAAGGCGGCGCTGAGAATGCCGCGCTGTTGCGCGCGGGCGAGATTGCGCGCGCCCTCCTCCATCAGCCGATCGAGATGCTCGCGCTCCATGTCGAACACTTCCGGCTCGCGGGCCAGACGGCCGACCAGCAAAGGCGCCAGCGGATGGTCGAAATAATGGTCCACCATACGCGCGAACCGCTGGCGTTCGGTGCGCGACCAGCTGTCGCGATCACCGCCGCTTGGGCCCATCATCACCGCGCGCAAGGGCTCGTAGAACCGCTCCACCACGGCCGCCACCAACCCCGTCTTGGATCCAAAATGGTGATAGGCGAGCCCGACCGAGGCGCCGGCGCGCTTGGCCACGGCCGTCATCTCCAACCGCCCTCCATGGGCGATCAGCTCGACCTCGGCCGCTGTGATCAATCGTTCCGCCGTGCTTTCCGCCATCGCACTTTTCATACTGAATTGAATTCAATTCAAAGTGAGTTGCATGTCAAGCGGGCGGTCGGCACGGGGCGTCGCAGCGCCTTGGACGGGGCGGCCGCGTCACGAGGATGGGCGGCGTTTGGACGACGGCGTCGAGCCTTGGTCCATACGTGTCTGGCCCCTTGGCCGAGTGCGCCCAGCGCGTGGTCGGTTCGCGCCGGGAGCTTTTGGAGAGATCGTCTAGCGCTTGGTCAATCCGCTCCTGGAGCGTTTGGCGCCAACAGATCGGCGGCTGCAGCGATCGCGCACGGGTGCGCGATGGGGTTCTTGGCGCGCGATCGGGATAAGCTTGGACACCACGCGTTTGGTCGCGGCTAGGCCTGATCGCGACCAACCGCATCGGGCAAACTCTCGCTCCAGCGGCGCAGATCGCTCAGGAACCCCAGCGCGGTTTCGCCAAAAGGCGTCAGGGCGTACTCAACCGAAACGGGCGACGTTTCGATCACCCGGCGGCTTACCAAACCCTGGCCCTCCAAACGCCGCAGCCGCTCGGCAATCATCTTCTTGCTCGCGCCGCCGACGAGACGGGCAAGATCGTTGAAGCGGACCGGCTCATCTTTCAAATGCCAAAGGATCGAGCCGGTCCATTTGCCGCCGATGATCCGCATGCCGCGCTCGATGGCGCAGGGCTCGCGGCACACATTCTCGACGCGCCGCCGGCCTTGACGGTCTTCCATCACCTTCGCGCGCATGGGGTGGTCCCTTCGTCGAGCCAGGTTACAAAAAGTATACTGGTTGATTTTCCTGTCCTGCGCACCTTAGTCCGATGGACGTCGTCGTCAATTCCCGCTGCGGCCTCACCCGCGGCGCCAACCTGCCACACGCGCTTTGGAGCACGGCCATGTCCCAGCCCGACATTCACCTCTACACCGCGGCCACCATGAACGGTTACAAGCCGGTGATTTTCTTGGAAGAGGCAGGTGTTCCCTACGAGCTCACCTTCATCAATTTCGCCCAGCAGGAACAAAAGGCGCCGGATTACTTGGCGCTCAATCCTAACGGCAAAATTCCCACGATCTTCGACCGATCCGAGAACCGCGCCATCTTCGTATCGGGCGCCATCCTCTGGCATTTGGCTGAGAAATACGGACAGTTCCTACCAGAGGATCGCGTGAAGCGGTCTGAAGTCATGCAGTGGCTGCTGTTCCAAGTCGGCCATGTCGGCCCAATGATGGGCCAAGCCATGTACTTCCAGCACATCGCGGCCCCCAACGGCCATGAGGAGCCGTTTTCCATCACTCGCTACGTTACGGAATCGCGGCGGCTCCTGGAGGTGCTGAACACGCGCCTTGAAGGGCGTGCGTGGTTGGCGGCGGATCACTACACCATCGCGGACATGATGATGTTTCCCTGGGCGCGCGCCCATGTCTGGGCCAAGGTGTCGGTCGATGGGCTTGACCATCTCAAGGCGTGGTTCGATCGGATCGATGCTCGTCCGGCGGTGCAAAAGGCGCTCACCATTCCCAAGGCCAACCCCCAATTCTGGGATGCGACTGTGACGGACAGCAACTTTGCTCAAGAAAACGCCGCGCGGTTTGCTTCCGACGTGAAGAGCTGAGCGAGGCCATGCGCGCCATCACCTATGATCGGTTTGGGCCCGCCCAGAACGTCGTGACGCTCAAACGCCCGCCCACGCCGCCCCCAAAGCCCGGCGAGGTTTTGGTCCGGCTGTACGCCTCGGGCATGAACCCATCCGACATTCGTGCGCGCGCTGGCGGACGACCGGGCGTCACCGAGCCGCCCTTCCCCAAGGTCATCCCGCACGGCGCTGGGGTTGGTCTCTTTGTTGTCAAAGGCTGGGCGCGCCTTGGCCATCGCTGATCTCACCGGTTTTCTCGATCGCGGGGCGCTGGACTTGCGCATCGCCGCGGTGTGGGATCTGGCCTCGTGCGCTGACGCCCACGATCTCATCGCCGGCGGTCATCGGGCGGGATCTGTCATCTTGACCATGTGATCCGGGCGGGATCGACCAGCGCGACTTGGGCCCGTGCGGCCCGAGCGACTGGCAAGGAGAGTTCCCCATGATCGCCCGCCCCCTCACCGGTATTCGCATTTTGGAGTTCGCCAGCATCGGCCCCGGGCCGTTCTGCGGCATGATGCTGTCCGACCTTGGCGCTGATGTTGTGCGGGTGGATCGGCCCGGCGTGACGCCGCACGGCGTGGGACCGGTGACGGGGCGGGGCCGGCGGTCTGTGGCGCTCGACTTGAAGAGCCCCGCTGGCCGCGACACCGCGCTGGCGCTGATCGCCAAGTCCGACGCTCTGTTTGAGGGCTACCGCCCTGGGGTCATGGAATCGTTGGGCCTTGGACCGGACGACGCGCTGGCGCGCCATCCCGCGCTTGTGTACGGACGCATGACCGGTTGGGGCCAGACCGGGCCGCTGTCTCATGCCGCCGGTCACGATCTCAACTACATCGCGCTGTGCGGAGCGCTTGGCGCCATGGGCCGGCCCGACGCGCCGCCTGCGCCGCCGCTCAACCTGGTTGGGGACTATGGCGGAGGGGCGATGGTCTTGGTGGTGGGCCTGCTCGCAGGGCTGTTGCGTGCGCGCGCCACGGGCGAGGGCCAGGTGATCGACGCGGCCATGACTGATGGCGGCGCGCTATTGATGGCGCTGTTCCATGACTTGTCGCATGTTGGCCTGTGGGGTGAGCAACGCGGCGGCAACCTGCTTGATGGCGGAGCGCCGTTTTATGACGTCTATGCGTGTGCGGATGGTCAGTTCATCACCATTGGCGCTCTTGAGCCGCAGTTTTACGCCGTGCTGCTCGAGAAAACCGGCCTTGCCGGCGATCAAGACTTCGCCAACCCCATGGACACAGACCGCTGGCCCGCCATGCGCGCCAAGTTCACCGCGGTGTTTGCTCGCAAAACGCGCGCGCAGTGGAGCGCCCTGTTGGAGGGCACGGAGGCGTGTTTTGCGCCGGTGCTGTCCCTACGCGAGGCCGCTGATCATCCTCACAATGTTGCGCGTGAGACGTTCGTCACCTTTGACGGCGTGCGCCAGCCCGGCGCTGCGCCGCGGTTTCGCGATACGCCGCATACGCCGGTCCGATCCGCTCCTCAGCCCGGGGCGCACACCGACGAGGTTCTGTTCGATTGGGGCTGTCTGGACACGTAGCGAGCGCACGCGAAAAGCATTTGCGCGCCGTTCGTCCTTGGCTCGACCCGATGGAGCGCGTATGGCCTGTGGCCTCAACTTTGGGAGCATCACATGGCGGTTTCCGACCAAGTCCCGACAGGGTCTGCATTTCACGCTAAGAGCACCGCGGCGGAGGTCATTGCGGGCGTCACTCTTGAGGGCAAGACAGCCGTCGTCACGGGGGGCTATAGCGGGATCGGTCTGGAAGTCGTGCGGAGCCTCGCCGGCGCTGGCGCCACCGTCATCGTGCCGGTGCGTTCGCTGGACAAGGCGAGCCAAACGCTTGGCGGACTGTCTGGCTTGATCGAAACCGCGCCCATGGATTTGGCCGACCTGACGAGCATACGCGCCTTCGCCGACGACCTCGTCGGGTCGCTGTCGCGCCTTGATCTGCTGATCAACAATGCCGGGATTATGGCCTGTCCGGAGCAGCGGGTCGGTCCGGGTTGGGAGGCCCAGTTCGGCGTGAACCATATGGGGCATTTCGCGTTAACCAAGGCCCTCTTCCCCCTGCTCCAGCGCGCCGAGGGCGCAAGGGTGGTCGCGCTGTCATCGACCGCGCACAAGATGTCCGATGTCTTGTGGGATGACGTGCATTATGAGCGCGCGCCCTACGACAAATGGCAGGCCTATGGTCAGTCCAAGACGGCCAATGCGCTGTTTGCCAATGCGTTGTCCAGGCGGCTCGTCGGCGATGGCGGATTGGCCTTCTCGGTCCATCCGGGCGGGATCTTCACTCCGCTGCAACGCCATTTGCCCAAGGAGGAAATGATCGCACTTGGATGGTTGGGTGAGGATGGGGAACCATCCGAACTCGCCAAGCAGGGGTTCAAGACACCTGAGCAAGGCGCTTCGACCACGGTCTGGGCCGCGACGGCCATGGCCCTGTTGGGTCGCCCGGGCGTGTATTGCGAGGACTGCGATATCGCCGCCCCCACCGACCTCGACAGCCCGATGGCGCGCTATTTTGGCGTGAACGCCCACGCCTGTTCAGATGAGTCGGCCGAACGGTTGTGGGCGTTGAGCGAGACGATGCTGGCGTCGGCTTAGCGACGGCTCAGATCGACGCGCAGCGCGCCTGGCCTCGCATGGGGGTCGTCAGCCGCTTGGGTTGGAGGGGGCCAAGTCTTGGGAGCGTCACATATCTGTTGCGCGGACGCGAAAAGGTTGGAATAGATTGGGTGAACCTCTTGCTGAGCGCCCCACTCTACCGATCACTACCCTTAACAGAGTCTACGGCTGCGCACACGGGATTTTTACTTCACATGAATCTCCAACACCCTAACGACGATATCCATCATTGGTTGGCATCGGTTGTCGAACTGGAAAGCCCACAACCACTGTGCGGCCAACATTACATGGACGCGCACATTGCTTTTGAGACCGCCAGCACACAACAGACCCAAGTGCGTCATCGTTTTGAACGCGAACTGCTGCGCGTCTCCGCGTCTCTGGGACGGCGCTTGAACATTTTAAGCTTTGGCTGCGGCTCAGGCCTCTTGGACATACCGCTTCTCAAGCACTGCGGTCATCTCATTCAACGCTACGACGCCGTCGATCCCAATCAACATGAGATTGAGACCTTTCGAGCTCTGATGTCTGTCCAACCCAACCGAGATCCGCTCGAGATTAACTATTATATTGAATCGGGAGAACGCCTTCTTGAACGAAGTCACCGAAACGGTCCACACTATGACCTTATCTTGTGCTCCCACGTTCTGTATTATCTGGAGGACCCCGCACACTTTGTCCGTTTAAGCTTGAAGAACTTGACCGAGGGCGGAGCGATTGTGATCGCTCACGCCCCACGTGGCGCCATGAATGAGATCGCCCAAGCTTTTTGGGAACGCCAGAATGTCCAGGCCTTTTACGTTGACGAATTGGACGCCCTGCTCAACGCTCAAGGTATCACCTTCAATAGCCTTGAGTTCGTTGGGCTTTTACCAACATCTGTGTTGGATGATAATGTTCCCCAGGGCTGTTTGATCCTTGAGTTCATCATTCAATCTGTTTGGGATCGCTTGTCGGCCGACTCGCGCGCCGCGGTGATGACAGCGCTCAAGGCCGCGTCGCTCCAGACATTGAGTGGGCGGATGGTGCCGCATCCCGCCAAAATCTACAGCATCGAACAGCAATGAGGCATGCTCTATGACGCACCCTGTTTTGCGCTATCGCGATGACCATGGGAATCGGGAGCGCCTGATGGATCGGTTCAGGTCAGTTCGGGCGCACACTGAATACCTCGCTTCATTCTTAACCGCTGAAGACATGGTTATTCAGGCGATGCCTGACGCTAGTCCGACAAAGTGGCACTTGGCGCATGTGACGTGGTTCTTTGAAGAATTCGTTCTGCCGCGTCTCATCGATAACTATAAACCACTCGAGCCGACCTATCAGTACTTGTACAATTCTTACTATGAGAGTGTGGGCGAGCGTTGGGCGCGCCCCCATCGCGGGTTGTTGTCACGCCCAAACGTCGACGAGGTGCTTTTCTATCGGCAAGCCATCAATGAACGGCTTTGCGAAGCCGCCGAGCACGTGTCCGAACGTGACTGGGAGGCCATTGCGCCAGTCGTTGAACTCGGCCTGCACCATGAGGAACAGCATCAAGAGTTGTTGGTCACCGACATCAAGTACGCGATGAGTCTCAATCCCACTCCATTTGCGATCTTCCCCGACCCCATGGATGACGGCGTGGATGGCCGAGGACCGTCCGAGAGGCGGCATGAAGCGGCCAGCGGGTGGATTGAGCTGCCCCCAGGCTTGAACGCCTTCGGGGCCGATGGCTCGCATTTCGTTTATGATAATGAGTTGCCGCGGCACCGCCGCTTTCAGTACGCCGCGGCGCTGTCACTCGCGCCCATCACCAACGGTGACTATATCGACTTTATCAATGGTCATGGTTATGAGCGCCCTGAATATTGGCTGTCGGACGGCTGGGCGTTTATTCAAAATAACGGCATTCGCGCCCCTCTCTACTGGCGTGAGATTGATGGCGACTGGTTTGTCTACACCGCACACGGCCTGAAAACGTTGGATCCCAATGAGATCGTCTGCCATATCTGTGCATACGAGGCGCATGCCTATGCGGCTTTTGCAGGATGTCGCCTCCCGACCGAGTTTGAACTTGAAGCCCTGGCCGATTTGTCCAACACGTCCGACGCGTGCCTGATGGCGCCAGGGCAGCGCCTGCACCCTGGAACCGTCAGGGATCGCGACACGCGCCTTCAGCACGTCTTTGGTTCTGTGTGGGAGTGGACGAGTTCAAGTTATTCGCCCTATCCAGGTTTCAATGTACCGGCGGGACCCGTCGGCGAATACAATGGTAAGTTCATGTCAGGCCAAGTTGTGCTGAAGGGGGGGAGCTGCGCGACCCCGAGGGATCATATTCGCTCAACATATAGAAACTTCTTTCCACCTGATGCGCGCTGGCAGTTCACCGGCCTGCGCCTGGCGAAAGACCTGACTTGATTGATCCCGTCCGTGATGGGAGCGTGTTTTGCGTGATCTTTGAGCAGCACACGGATGGACCGGCGACGCGATCGGATTGACCGTCGCTGGCATCCGTGGCCTTGGCCATTGATGCGCATACGGTCAGGCCTGGCCATGGGCGCGCTGGCGCAACGTGAACACCAAGGGGGGACGCCAATGAGAATCGCAATCGCCGGCATGGTCGGCGCGCTCGTGGTCCAGGGCTGCGCTGTGACGCAAGAGCCGCCGAGGCTGAACCTTGAGCCTTATGAATTCACATCGCGCAGCGGGCAAACTGTCGAAGCCGAAATCGGACGCTTCTTTGTTCGGGAAAACCGCGCCAATCCCGACAGCCGTATGATGGAAATCGCCTTTGTGCGCTTTGCCAGCACGGCGGAAAACCCCGGCAATCCGATTGTCTATCTTTCTGGCGGACCCGGCGGGTCGGGCTCGGGCACAGCGGCGGGGCCGCGCTTTGACATCTTCATGGCCTTGCGCGAGCAGGCCGACGTGATCGCCTTTGACCAACGCGGAACCGGTCTGTCGGAGACGCCGCCCGATTGCGTCAATGACGCCCCGCTCAGCATGGATACCCCGCTCACGCGCGAGACCATTGTCGCGTATTATCGCGAGGAGACGGAGCGGTGCCTGGCATGGTGGCGCGATCAGGGCGTCGATATTGCCGCTTGGAACACCGCCGAAAACGCTGCGGATATTGAGGACCTGCGTCGCGCCATCGGGGCTGAGCAGATTGACCTTTGGGCGATCAGCTATGGTACCCATTTGGGCGCTGCGTATCTGCGCAACCATGATGACAGGGTCGGACGGGCCGTGTTCGCCGGTTATGAGGGGCCGGACGATACGGTGAAACTGCCGTCGCGCACGGACGCTTATCTGCAGCGTGTCGCTGACGTGATTGCGGCGGACCCGGCCGCCAGCGCCGCCTACCCTGACCTCATCGGGCTCATGCGGCGCGTCCTCACCCGCCTGGACGAGGAGCCGGTCGAGGTCACCTTCACGCCTCGCGGAGCTGACGAGCCGGTGACCATGCGCATGGACGCTTTGCCGGTGCAGATCTTCACCGGCGGCGCGATGATCAGCGACCCGGCGCGCGTCTCGCGTCTGCCTGCGCTCTATCTGGCTATGGACCAGGGTTACTATGAGCCGGTTGCGGGGATCATTCACGGGTTCTGGTTCTCAGGGCCCGCCCGTTTGCGCGCCATGCCGACCGCGATGGATTACGCCTCTGGGATCTCTGATGAGCGACTGGCGCGGGTTGAGGTGGAAACCGAGGGCGCCATTTTGGCCGACGCGCTCAACTTTCCGATGCCGCACATTCACGGTATCGCGCCGGATCTCGACCTTGGCGGGGGCTTCCGCGCGCCGTTGGAGGCGGACACGCCGATTCTGTTTATCTCGGGCACGCTGGATGGGCGCACCTATCCTGAAGCGGCCCGTGAGGCGCTTTCGCGGCTGCCGGAAAGCCGTCACGTGATCGTCGAAAACGGCGGGCACAACATCTATGAGGCTGATCCGCGCATGATCGACATTGTGCGCACCTGGCTCGCCGATGGAACCGCGCCGGAAACGCTGGCCTTGGCGCCGCCGCAGTTCGACGTTCGCCCCTAATCTTGATGGCCACGACCCATAACAGGGACCCCGTTCCGCCGACCCGCGTTGGGGAGCAGGCCCCTACGCCGATGCGCGGGACGTGTCGGCGCAGTTGGGATACAAGCGGCCCGGTTTCGCGATGACATGACTCCATGCGCCGTTCGATCCGGCCTACCGGGCGCAAGCTGCGGCCGCGATTGATCGGTATCTGGTAGAGTCGCCCATTTCACCCAAGGCAGACGCGCCTGCCTCGCCAGGACGTTGCCAGCAGCACGGCGCTGTCCGGCGCCGTACGTGCGCTCATCCATTAAAAGCAATGGTACCGCCTCCCCGGTTCGAACGGGGGACCTCTAGATCCACAATCTAGCGCTCTAACCGACTGAGCTAAGGCGGCGCAGTAAGCGCAGCGTTTTACGCGCCCGGCTGCCCGGGGGCAAGGCGTTTCACCCCTCGCCCCATCACAGTTTTGCGCGGCGGCCGCGCCGTTCGCTGCAACCGAGGCGGGCGGCCGGAAGACGCAGGCCGCCGTCTTTCGCCGTCACGTGACCTAGCTTGGGGTGAACCCCATGTTCCGGGCCAGTTGGTCCAGCCGCTCGATGCGCCGGCCGGGATCGGGGTGGGTGGACAGAAACTCCGGTGGGCGACCGCCGGCGTTGTTGGATTCCATTTTCTCCCAGAACCGGACGGCCTCATAGGCGTCATACCCCGCTTCGGCCATATATCTGAGCCCTTCAGCGTCGGCCTGAAGCTCATGTTGGCGCGAATAGGGGAGCAGAACGCCGAATTGCAGCCCCAAGCCGATCGCAGCGGCGATGACGCCCGAATTGTCGACGTCGCCCGCTTCCAACGCGACGGCGGCGATGCCGGTAACGCCAGCGGCCGCGAGCGCCTGGGCGTAACGCTGTTTGGAGTGCTTGTAGGTCACGTGCGCGACTTCATGCCCCATGACCGTGGCGACCTGGTCGTCATTGTCGGCCAGTTCGAGCAGGCCGGTGTAGAAGCCGACTTGTCGGCTCGGCAGCACAAACGCGTTGACCTGTTCCGACTCAAATACTGCGTATTCCCACGGCATCGCGCCCTGCCCCGAGGCGTTGGTGACGCGCTCACCGATGCGCCCGAGCTGACGATTGTAACTCACGTTCGAGGAGATGCTCTCCTGGGCTCGCAATTCGTTCCAGGACTCGCGCGACAACAATTCCAGTTGCTGGTCAGAGATCAAAAATGATCCGCCAGTGAACGCCGTTGTCCCGTCAGGCAGAGTTTCACAACTCGGCAAATAGGCGATCACGGTCCCGGCCGCCAAGCCACGGATCAAATCGCGGCGTTTCATCACAATGGTGGGTGTTTTCGCGTCGTCCATCACGTTTCTCCCCTGGAGCTTGGCTCGCCCTGCGAACGGACACACGTCTTTGTGCGCTCACGACACAAGACACGCCGCCTGCAAACACCTAAATACAGTCTGACGCGTCATAAGGGAACAGGTTGACCATGCTGCGCTGGATTATCGGGATCGTTGGAGGTTTGATTGTTTTGGCGGGCGGCGCGGCGGTTTTCGCGCCGATGCTGATACCGCAGGACAAGCTGCGCGCTTTTGTCCAAGAACAAGCCAGTGCGGCGGTCGGGCGCGAGGTGACCATCGGTGGCGACGTGCGTTTTGCCGTGCTCCCCAGTTTCTCGGCGCGCGCCGAAGGCGTGACCATCGCCAACGCGGAAGGCTTTGGCGAGGAGCCGTTCGCACAGATTGACGAGTTGCGTGTTGGGGTTGCTTTGGCGCCGCTTTTCGCCCGTCGCGTGGAAGTCCGCGAGTTTGTCTTGGTGCGCCCCAACCTGCGGCTGGAGGCGAAAGCCGACGGTTCCAACAATTGGATGCTCGGTGCGCCCGCGGATGAGCCGGCCGACAACGCGGACAATGGCTCCCCTACCCCTGGGCCTTCACCCAGCGAGACTGACGGCTTTGAGCGCACGCCGGGCGCTGTCACGCTCGACGCCAGACTGGGCGATGTCCGGATCCAGGACGGGTCGGGCGTGTACATTGACCACAAGGCCGAGACGCAAACCGTGATCGAGGCGCTGAACGCCACCTTCACGTTGGAGAGCTTTGACGAACCTTTGGTGCTCGACAGCACGTTTACGCTCGACGGCGCGCCCCAAGCGTTGACCGCGACGGTCACGACCTTGCGCGATGTGTTTGACGGGCGCGAGGCCGGGCTTGCGGCGACCTTTGAAAGCCCGACACTCACCGCCAGCTTTGATGGCGTCATCGACGAGGGTGCGTCGCTGACCTATTCGGGCGACGCGCTCGTGGACGCGCCGTCTGTGCGCGCATTGTCGGAGGATCCGGCCGCACTGCCGGCGGGCGTGTATGGACCTGCGCGCATCGAAGGTCGCGCGGCTGGCGACTTCACGCGCATTGGGTTCGATGACGCCACCGTCACCTTGGACGATTTGCGCGGACGCGGAACCATCGCGATCGAATTGCGCGAGCCGCGACCGCTTGTCACGGGACGCTTGTCGGTCAATGGCGTGGCGGACCTGACGCCGTATGCGCCAGCCGCACCCGAAGGCGGTGATGTTACCGCGAACGCGCCGGCCTCGGGCTCGCCCTCCTCGGCAAGCGGCGCACAAGCGAGCCAAGCGGCAGCCGAACCCAGCTGGGACACCGAAGCGTTTGATTTAACCGCGTTTGGTCTTGTCGACGCGGACTTTGAACTGGAGGTCGACGGCCTGCGGTTTGGCGCGGTGGAGACCGGTTCGGGCGTGCTGACCACAACCTTGCGCGACGGACGGCTGGTGGCCGATCTGCAGCGTCTTGAAGCTTATGGCGGAGCGGTGACCGGTGAGCTGATCGTCAATGCCGGGCGCGCCGCGCTTGTGGACGCTGAGCGGGCCCCAAGTTTTGCCTTGGATGTCTCGCTGGCCGAGATCAACGCCTCGCCCTTCTTGGACGCTGTGGCGGGCTTTGGGCGCCTGACCGGCGCGGGCGGCGCAGAGCTTTCGTTGCGCGGTAGCGGAGCGAGCCTGGCCGATTGGATGCAGTCGCTCCAAGGAGCGGGGTCATACGCCTTTGTCGACGGGGGCGTTGGCGGCCTTGATATTGGCGGCATTCGCGATGCGCTGGGTGAGTTGTCCGGCGGCCAGGTGACTCCCCAAGGCGTGTTCGGCGTCATCAACGCCGCACGCGGCGAAGGTCAGCTGACCAGCTTTGACAATATGGGCGGGGCTTTCACGGTCGCTGACGGCGTGGCGATCAGTCGGGACTTTCGCATGCAGAGCGGTGATTTCGCCGCTTTCGGATCGGGCTCGCTCGACATCGCCAATCAGTCTGTGCGTTTCAATCTGACGCCTCAATTGCTTGACCTTGGCGGTGATCGCACGGTCGCAGCGCTCGCCGAGGGGGGCATTCCGCTGCTCATCGCTGGCTCGTGGGGCGGTGTGTCGGTGGAGCCGGACACCGAAGCCATTGCGACGGCTTGGAGCGGATTGGCGATCAACCGGTTGGTGGGCGATGACGTCGCGGCCGGCGTGATCACCGACGTCATCAGCGGCCAAGGCGACGCAGACACCGTACGTGACGCCCTGTCCGGCTTTCTGCGCAACCGCGAGCGCGATGAAGATGACGACCCACGCTGAGGGTTCGGCGCATCAGGGCTTGCCGACAGACTGATCGCATGGGAGCTGAAGGGACGGCTTAACGCGGCGTTTCAACCGCGTTAGCGGTACGGCGATGCATTGGCGGGAAGGAGACTCACCATGGCCTATGGACGTGACGGCGGCGGGGTTGGCCCGTTTTCGGTTTTGGCCGCCAGCGCCATTCTGGCCGTCGGCATCGCCTTTGCCGGCCTTTCGAACCGGGACATCAGCGGGGAAGCCGAGACGTCCGAACGTCTGATCACGGTATCTGGGCAAGCCGAACGTTTGTTGCCGTCAGATTTGGCGAGCTGGTCCATCACCGTGGCGCGGCAGGGCGCTGACTTGGCGATCGTCGCCGAAGCTCTCAGCGCGGATGTCGCGACGGTGCGCGCGTTTCTTCAAGAACAGGGTTTTGATCTGGCTGAGATCCATGTCGAAGGCCAAAGGCTGTCTGAAGATGCGGAAGGCTTCCTCGACTTGGCGCAAACCATCACGGTGCGCACCAGTGAAATCGATCGGGTGACCGCGGTGAGCCTGGATCTGAACCCGCTTTTGGGTCTTGGCGTGCCGGCGCGCGCAGACCGTCCGATCTACGAAATTACAGCGCTGACCGACGAATTGAACGGCCTGCGTCGTTCTTTGGCGGCCGAGGCGCGCACGGTCGCGCACGCCTCCGCAGAACAATTGGCGCAAGATGCCGGCGCGACGCTGGGGCCGTTAGCCTCGGCCTCGGATACGCCCTTGGTCGTCACGGGCGAGCACGACGACGGCAGAGACGCGCAACACCAGGTCTTCAAACGCGTCCGCTTGGATTTGCAACTCGTCTATGCGCTGACCGACTGAACCTTGAGTCGACCGACACACACGCGCTAGGACGCGCGCGACGAGGGATCAAATGAGTTGGCCTGCAACCACTCACGCGCGGCGCGCTGGGCGGCCGCGACGTCTTCGCTGCTCATCTGCTCGGCGAGCTCGCGACGGTAGGTGCGCGCCTCGCGCGATCCGTTGAGCGCGGCAAGATTGAACCATTTGTGCGCTTGGATCAGGTCGAGCGGCGCTCCAGCGCCGGTGGAATACTTCAATCCCAGGCGATACATGTCATCGCCCGTCGTGACCGTATCCTCGCCGAAAATGACATCGGAAATCGCTTCGGGATCAAGGACCTCATCACGGGCCGTGACCTTTGCGGTACTCGTCATGCTCATGCCGTTCCCTCCACTGGCGTTGCGCGAGCGTTGTTGCGCCAAACAACCCCGCTTGGGACGGCGCACACCAAGGGCTTAGGGCGCGAGGCTTTGCCAGGGCGTTAATGGCGGACGGAATCAAGGCGAAAAATGGCGCCGGCTTGTTTTCAAGGCCGGCGACGACGCCGGCGCGCCACGGCGGTTTCGCGAAAGGCCTCGGCGAGCAAACCGACGCCGAGCAGGAGGCCGGCCGCGGCCAGCACAAGCGTTGTGTCCCATCGTATTTCGCGCCGCGCAAGGCGACGAACGCCCTCACCATGCAGCGCCCACAACGCCGGCCAACGCTCTCCGCTCACCTCAGCCACAACAAGCAGGCGCATCAGATCTCGTTCATTGCCCGCAACGCCGATGATCTGTTGGACCGTGTGCGGGGACGCCTCCGCCATGGCCGCGCCAAGCGGACCCAGGCGATCGGCCAGCACCGACACTGCTGCGGGTCGTACGCTTGCCGCCACGGCCGCGTTGAGCTCGTCGACCACGGTTGCGGCCTGTGGTCCTTGGACCAAAGCGTTGGCCAGGACGCTAGTGATCCGCTCCTCACCGCCAGGGATCAGAGCGGCGCGCGCGTCGAGCAAGGCCGGTTGCGCAAGGCTCGTGGCCAGCCGGCCTTCGCGGGCCGCGATCCGGTACGCCCCAGCGGCGCGACGTGTATCCTCAGTCCAGTCCGGGTGAGATGCGAGCCCCCCAGTCAGGGCGCCATCAATCAGGCTGAGCGCGACCGCAAGCTCGGGCGTCGCGTCGAGCCCCATGGCCACGTTCTCACAGGCGGCGCGCCCCTCGGCCGCACCCGCTCGCCCACACGCATGCGCCACGATCAGGGCGAGCGCGCCATAGACGACAACATCGGATCCATTGTCCCGGCGCAACCTCGCCGCCGGACGCGGCCCGGCTTGCCCGCCCTGCAGGCCGAACTCGGTGAGCGAAGCCGCCGCCGGGGACGTCCACGCACCATGGTTGGCGAGATCCTCGGGCAGGAAGACCCGTTCTGGCGGCTCCACGCCGTTCTGTCGGGCCAAACCCAACACCTGTGCGTACAGCGCCGCCGTTTGCGCTGCAGAGGCCGCGTCAGTGACATTGAGACGCGGCGCGGGATACCCCTTCAGCGCGGAGCGAGCCAGCAGCGCTTCGCGGCCCACCATGTCCGGTGCGGCGGCCAACCAGCCCGCGACGGCGTCAAAGTTCGGATCACGATCGCCAGCCTGTGAACCCAGCGCGCTGGCGATTTCGCTCGTCCAGGCGTCGTAGGGGTCGGCGCCGGCGGCCCGTTGAAACGCTATGGCGATCGCCGCTTCGGTGGCGTCGCGATCAAATCGCCAGGCGTCGGCCTGGAGAAGGCGCACCGCCAGCATGATCGCCGAAAACGTCAGCAACAACGAGCCGGCGACGGCGAGGATCGAGCGCACCAGGGGCACGCCCGCGGCGCGCGCCGGCGTTGGCGGCGTCGGGTTCTGATCCTGGGCGGGAACGATGTCATGATACGAGCGCGCCATCAGGGCGGTGTACGCGTTCGCCGTCACAAACGCACGCTCTCAATGCTTGGTTAGGGGTTCGCTATGCCGCCGCGCTGTCTGACGAGACCAGCGATCTTGTGACGGCGACGCCAACGGGACCCACCGCAACACCGCGGTCCGCCGCGTCATGCATCCATCCCTCGAGAACAGCCAAGGCGTCCGCGTGGGGGTGGCCAATCACAACCGCCATGCCGGTTTCGCGTGCGGTGCGTTCGGCCTCGGCCAAGGCCGCTCGCATGGCGGTCTCCTCACGGTCGTGGTCCAAAAACACCGTCCGTCGCAGCGCCGGCGCACCATGCGACTCAGCGTGTTGCGCCCATTGCGAATGCGGTGAGGTGAGCGAATCAACGACCATAAGGTCGCGCTCAGCGCTCACGCGCGCGACGACGTCGACACAGGCCGCGCAGGCCGTAAACCGACTGCCCATGTGGTTGTTCACGCCCACAGCGCCGGGAACAGCGTCGAGCGCGGCGCGGGCGCGCGCTTCGATCTCTTCCGGTGACTGCCACGTTAGCAACGCCATGGGACCAGGATCGTCGAGCCCCTCCGGCTCCATGGGCAAATGGACGAACACCTCGCCGCCGGCCGCGCGCACGCGGTTGGCCGTTGCTGCTGGGCTGGGCGCGTCGGGTAAAATGGATGCCGTCACGGGATAGGGCAGTGCGAGCACGCGCTCGAGGGCGGCATTGCTTGGCCCCAAATCATCAATGATGACCGCCACATAGGGCTCCGCCAGCGATGGCTGGACACGCTCGTTCGGACCACGCAAAGCCATCGCCAGGATGGGCGTGTCGTTGGTCGGGACCCGATCCGCCGCACCTTGGTTCGCCACCGGCTGGGCCGCCAAAGCCTGGGGCGCTGATCCTTCTTGCCAGGCCAGCCAAAAACCGCCCGCCAAAGCCACAAAACCAAGGACCGTCATAAGCCAGCCCATGGCCGCCACGACAACGCCAACGCGTTTTGCGCCCGCTGTCTCCGCGTCATCCAGCTTTCCAACCAGTGTGACGCTTTCGTTTTTTGATCCATTCATCACCATGACCCAAATTGGGCCAGAAAATGGTTAACGCTTGGTTGATCAGGGGATTGTCCCTCCAACGCTTGGCGATCGAGTCCGCGTGCGGTATGCACCCGCTTCGTCGCGGAGCCGCCTGATGATTCTCGTGATCGATAACTACGACAGCTTTGTGTTCAATCTTGCGCACGCCCTGCACCGCGCCGGCGCGGACGTCGATGTGGTGCGCAACGACGCGTTAAGCGTGAACGATGCGTTCGAACGCAGGGCGGACGCGATTGTTCTGTCGCCCGGGCCGGGCCGGCCGGAGCAGGCTGGAATCTGTTTGGATCTCATCGCTCAAGCGCCGGTCGATCTGCCCATTTTCGGCGTTTGCCTGGGTCACCAGGCGATTGGCATGGCGTTTGGCGCCACGGTCGACGCCGCCCCCGCGATTGTTCACGGCAAGGTCACCGCCATCACCCATGACGGCTCCGGCGTGTTCGCCAAGGCCCCGCCTTCGCTCGGCGTCACCAGGTATCACAGCTTGGCTCTGCGGCCTGAGACCGTGCCGGACAGTCTGGATGTGACCGCGCGCACCGCGGACGGAGTGGTTATGGGCGTGCGCCACACGGCGCGGCCGGTCCACGGCGTACAATTCCACCCTGAGTCGGTGGCGTGCGAGGGCGGCCAGGGCATCGTTGATTCGTTTGTTGATTTGGTCCGCGATCGGGTGGCGGCGTGAGCGCATTTGCTGAAGCCCTCAAAGCCGTCGCAGAGGGCGGGTCGCTGACCGCAGACCAGGCGGAAGCGGCCTTCGCGCACTTGATGGATGGGGATGCGCCGGATGCTGCGGTTGGAGGCTTTTTGCTCGCGCTGAAGGTGCGCGGCGAGACGGCCGATGAGCTGGTCGGCGGCGCTCGGGCGCTCAGGGCGCGCGCGCTGACCATCGAGGGGCCACGCGATGTGGTCGACACGTGTGGAACCGGCGGAGGCTACAGCTCGTTCAATGTGTCGACGGCGGCCGCGTTGGTCGCCGCCGGCGCGGGCGCCAAGGTCGCCAAGCATGGCAATCGCACCGTGACACGCAAATCAGGCTCGGCCGACGTGCTTGAGGCGCTTGGGGTTGGGCTCGACGCGCCGCCGGAGACCGCGAGCGCATGTCTGACCGAAGCGGGCGTGTGTTTTTTGTTCGCCCCGGCCCACCACTCGGCCATGCGCCACGTGGCCAAAGCGCGCCAAGCCTTGGGGGTGCGCACCATCTTCAACAGCCTGGGCCCGCTCGCCAATCCGGCCGGCGCGCGCCGCCAGCTGGTGGGCGTCAATCACGAGCGCCTGATGCTTCCCATGGCCGAGGCGCTCAACGCGCTGGGCGCCATACGCGCGCTGGTCGTGCACGGCGAAGACGGTCTGGATGAAGTGACGACGGCTGCGAACACACAAGCCGTCTCGCTGCGCGACGGGGTGATGGAACGTCTCACCATCCGGCCTGAGACCCTCGGCCTTGAGCGCCGTGAGCCGGATACGCTGATGGGCGGAGGGCCGGGCGACAACGCCGCCGCCATCCGCGCGATGCTCGGCGGCTCACCAGGCGCTTTGCGCGATATCGCCTGCTTGAATGCGGGAGCCGCGTTGCTGGTCGCAGGGCGCGCCGCCACGTTGGCCGACGGCTTGGCCCAGGCCCAGGCGAGCGTGGACACCGGCAAGGCCAGCGCGGCGCTCGACGCCCTCGTGCGCGTGACCAACGCCGCCAAGGAACACGCCCGTGGCTGACGCCCTCACCGCCATTATGGCGCGCAAGCGCGAGGAAGTCGCCGTGCGCCAGGCTCAGCGCCCGCTGGCGGAGGTGGACGACGCCGCGCGCGCCACGCCGACGCCGCGCGGGTTCGCCGCCGCCGTGTCAGCTCCAGACCTCAGTCTCATCGCCGAGATCAAACACGCCAGCCCATCGCGCGGGATCATTCGCCCAGACTTCGATCCGCCCGCCCACGCGCGCGCCTACGCCGAAGGCGGGGCGAGCTGTTTGTCGGTGCTCACCGATGGTCCGGGCTTTGGTGGCGCCGACGAGCATTTGCAGGCGGCGCGCGCGGCGACACCCCTCCCGATCTTGCGCAAAGATTTCATGTGGGACCCCTACCAGATCGCTGAAGCTCGGGCGCTCGGCGCGGACGCAATCCTTCTGATCCTCGCTGTGTTGGACGACGCGCGCGCCCGCGACCTGTTGGCCGCCGCCGCCGACTATGGCTTGGATGTGCTGACCGAAGTGCATGACCGCGACGAGCTCGATCGCGCCGCGGGTCTTGGCGCGCGCCTGATCGGCGTCAACAATCGAGATTTGCGCACCTTCACGACCGAGCTGACGACCTTTGAAACGCTGGCGCCGCACGCGCCCAGCGGCGCTGTGCTGGTCGCTGAAAGCGGCGTGAGCACACCGGCGGACGCCGCACGCATGGCGCAAGCCGGCGCGCGCGCCATTTTGGTCGGCGAGAGCTTGATGCGCCAAGCCGATCTGACCGCCGCCGCCCGCGCGTTGATGGGATTTACCGTGCACGCACCGCGAACGACTTGACGACAGCCCGGAACATGCCTAGAACGAGGGGTGTGTTCTGGAGATAGCCACGGATCGCCTGATGCTGACGCCCAAACAGTACGAACTGCTGCTCTTCATCAATCATCGCATTGAAACCACGGGCGTTTCGCCCTCATTCGATGAGATGAAGGATGCCTTGCAGCTGGCCTCGAAGTCTGGGATCCACCGATTGATCACCGCTTTGGAAGAGCGCGGATTTCTGCGTCGCTTGCCCCATCGGGCGCGGGCGCTCGAGGTGTTGAAGCTGCCGGCCAATGCGAAGGTTCCCACAGCTCATGAGCCGGTGGCGGCGCCGTCGGCTCCGCCGCCGCTGCGAGGCGTCGAGGAGCAACAGGCTGGGTATGAGGTTCCGGTGCTTGGCCGTATCGCAGCGGGCACCCCGATCACGGCCATTCAGCATGAGGTGGACCGGGTGACGATGCCGGCCGGCATGGCTGGGGTCGGCGAGCACTTTGCGCTGCAGGTCAAGGGCGACTCCATGGTCGACGCCGGCATTCTGGATGGAGACACGGTGTTCATCCGACGCTCGTCCACGGCGGAGAACGGGGCCATTGTGGTGGCGCTGGTGGACGATGAGGAAGCCACATTGAAGCGGCTGCGCAAGAATGGTCCGACGGTGGCGCTGATTGCGGAAAATCCCGACTATGAAACACGCGAGCTGTCCGCCGATCGCGTGAAGGTTCAAGGAACGCTTGTGGGTTTGACGCGCCAGTATTCGTAAAAGCGCCCTCTTCTCGAAACGGCGTCTTTTGCGTGGCCGGCATGGCTGCAACTTCGATCCGCATGAGTTCTAAACTGTGTGCGGCCGACGCTGTATCCGGCCTGTGGTTGTCGGTTAGTGGGGTGACCAGGGCCGGCCTGATGGGCTGGCGCGTTGCACCATAACGGATTGCGGGGCAGTGATGTACACGGCCAACGGGCTGTCGGGATCGGGGGCGAGGATCTGGGCCTGACGGCAAACGCTGCTGGCGTGGGCGAGCGTGCGGCGACGTTGGCGTGCGGCTGACCAGCCTCGACCCATGGGATACAGGGGCCCGCGCAGCACGACCAGATCGGCGCGCGCACAATCGTCGGTAAGCGCGCGTTGGTCTTTGGGAGCGGCCACTCGGATCCCTCCAGCCCACCCCTGACATCCCAGCGCATCGCAGGCGAAGGCCGCATCGAGGCGGGCCACCTGCTCGACCGATATTCCGCCGCGGCCAGCCCGGCGCAACACCGTGGCGCGCCGGTAGTCGCCGCGATAGGGTGGATCAGCGATCGCCAACGCATCGCCGCTGGGGGCGAGCACCACCAAATCACCGTCCGCGCCCAGCCACAGGTCTGGTTTTGGCGTCGCGATCCAGGCGAGGGCCGCCAGCGACCAAAACGCCAACGCCATCGTCCAGCGGCCGCGTTGCAAGACGGCGACGGCGACGAGCCCCGCGGCGACACTCGCCAACGCCATCGGCGCGCCGGCCGGGGCGACGCCGTAGGCTCCGGGCATGTTGGCCGTCGACTGGGCCACACCGAGGATGATGTGCGCGCCCCATCCTGCAAGAGCGGCGGGCGCTGCAGCGAGCAGATCCCACCCCCACGGCGCGCCAATGGCCGCCAGGGCGCCGCTGACCACCGCCATGGGCATCACAAGCAGAGAAAACACCGGCATGGCCAAGATGTTGGCGACCAAGCCGTAGGCTGCGACGCGATGGAAATGATAGGCGGCGAACGGCGCCGTCGCCGCGCCGGCGAGGAGACTGGTCCAAGTCAGATCGGCGAGAAAGCTCCGTCCCCGTTCGACGACGTCGGGCGCGGCCCTGGGGATGTGCTGTGCGCGCCGGCGCTGGGCGCGCGCCTGGTGGGCGCCGATCAAGACGATCGTGGCGGCAAACGACATCTGAAAGCCCGGCGCCGCCGCACTTTGGGGGGCAAGCGCAAGCACAACTGCGCCAGCGACAGCGACCACGCGCAACGACAGCGCGCGGCGGCGCACGATCACGGCGGCAAACACCGCCAGCGCCATGACGTAGGCGCGCTGGGTCGCCACGCCAGCGCCAGACACGAGGAGATACGCGGTCGCCACGCCGAGGGCGGCGAGAGCGGCGTGACGGCGCACGTCACGACCCCTGGCGAAGGCGGGAATGGCGGCCAACGCCCAGCTGAACACCGCAAAGCACCCCCCCGCCGCCAGCGCCATGTGCAACCCGGAAATGGCAAGGATGTGACCCAAGCCGGACACCCGAAGCGCTTCGGCGGCCTCGGGCGGCATGCGCGAGCGGTCGCCGGTGACCACCGTGGCGACCAACGCTCCCGCGGCGCGGTAGCGCATCAGGGCTGGGTCCTCGATCGCGACAATACGGCGTCGCGGGTCGCAGACGGTGTCGGCGCGCGTGGACAATCGAGCAGCGCCGCGGCAGCCGGCGGTGAAGACCGCGCGGGCCATGTCGTCGCGGATGCGGGCGATCGATACCGCAAAGCCTGGGCGAACAGCCGCCGGCTGGGCGGGCTGTATGGGGTCGAGGGCGCGGCCGACGCCGCCAAGCTGTTCAAAATGCGCCGCACGCGCAAAGTCATAGCCGCCCGGCACCGCTGGGCCTGGGGGCGGTAAGAGCAGAGCGCGCACCTGTACCGACTGACCGAGCTCGGGATCGAACGCGGGCGGGTCGGCGTTGCGCGGGGTGACACGGACCCGTACGAGATTGGCGTCAGCGCCGGCGAGCTCGGTCACCCGAATGGTGTAGCGTTGTGGGCGCTCGGGGTTGGCTGGATCGATCTGTTCAACCCATCCGGTCACCCACACCTCGGTCGGGCGTTCAATGCGGGGAGCGGTGTTGAGATGAGTGTGGGTTTGACACCACGCAAACCCCAGGGTGAATGCGCAGCTGGCCATCAGGGCGAGACGGACAGGCTGGGGCGCGGCGCGCATCTGTGCGATCGTCGTCGCCACCGCCATCAGGCCGGCGATCACCAGAACAACACGGGCGGGCGGTTCACTGGGCCATCCAAGATAGCTCGCCGCCCCCAGCGCGGCTGCGAAGATGACAGCCACTGCGCCGCCGCCCGGCGCAAAACTGAGACCGCGCCAGCGATTGGATTCGATCAACACTGCGGGGTACGGCCTTGCTCCCCCATCGCGCTCGGCGACGCGTTCGCCCCAACCCGTTTGCGCCTTCACCCCCCTCCTCCTCGCAGTCGCAGCACCGTCGGCGCCGCATAAGCGGCTTTTGCCTGACGCGCACTAGGCGAATTTGTGACGCGCATGCTATCAGCCGTTCATCTTGGTCGACTTTTCGGCCGCAGTCCCATGGTCTTCATGTCGCAATCGACACCCACAACGCGTTTTGCCCCGTCTCCGACCGGGTTTCTCCACATTGGGGGCGCGCGCACGGCGCTGTTCAACTGGTTGTTCGCGCGCGGGCGCGGCGGTCGCTTTGTCCTGCGTATAGAAGACACCGATCGTGAACGCTCAACCCCAGAAGCCGAGGCGGCTATTTTGGACGGGCTGACCTGGCTCGGGCTGGACTGGGACGGCGACCCGATCTCTCAACATGCGCGGGCTGAGCGCCACCAAGAGGTCGTCGCACAGCTGTTGGCCTCCGGTGACGCCTACCGTTGCTATGTGCCTGCTGAGGCGCTGGAGCAACGTCGCAGCTTGGCCGAGCACGTACGCGCGGCCATCAAGGCGCCGTTGAGTCATGGGATGTCCCAAGCCGAGGCCGAGCATCTGCACGCCCTTGGCGCGGCGTTGTCGCAGGCGTATCGGTCACCGTTTCGCAGCGGCGACGTGGCGCCTCCATCAGACGATGCGCCCTTTGTGGTTCGGCTGAAGGGACCGCTCTCTGGCAAGACCGTGATCGGCGACGCTGTCCAAGGCGACGTGGTTTTCGCCAATGAGGGCTTGGACGATCTGATTTTGCTGCGCTCGGACGGGTCGCCGACGTATAACCTGGCGGTGGTGGCGGATGACCATGACATGGGCGTCACCCACGTGATCCGGGGCGATGACCATCTGGCGAATGCGGCTCGGCAGAGCTTGATCTATAAGGCGCTGGGCTGGGCGCCTCCCGTGTTCGCCCACGTGCCGCTGATCCACGGGCCGGATGGAAAAAAGCTCTCCAAGCGGCATGGCGCCCTTGGCGTGGACGCCTATCGTGACATGGGCTATCTGCCTGAGGGGTTGCGGAACTATCTGTTGCGCCTAGGCTTTTCGTATGGCGATCAGGAAGTGTTCACCGACGCTGAGGCGCAAGAGACCTTCGACGTGACGCGACTGAACAAGGCCGCCGCTCGGTTTGACTTTGACAAGCTGGCCAGCATCAACGCCCATCACATGAAAGCGTTGACCGCGGAGCGGGCGAGCGCCCTGTTGTTGGCGCGCCTGGCCGAGGACGGTCGCGGGGATTGGGACGCCGGCGTGAGCGAACGCCTAAACCGCGCCGCGCCTGTGTTGAAGGATCGCGCCAAAACGGTTGTCGACATGGCGGACATGGCCGGATTCGTGTTGAGCGAACGTCCTTTGGTGATGTCGGGGAAGGCTGCCAAGACGTTGGACGACGCCGCGCTGGAACGCGTCGCGAAGGCGCGGTCGGTTTTGGCGGACGCGCCCGACTGGTCCGAAGCGGCGTTGAGCGCTGCGTTGCAGTCAGTGGCCGATATGTTGGGTGTTGGGTTTGGAAAAGTGGGCGCTCCCCTGCGCGCGGCGCTGACCGCGGGCGCGCCGTCCCCGGACCTTGCCCAAGTGCTAACGATTTTCGGGCGCGAGGAAAGCCTCGCTCGCCTTGACGACGCGGTTTCGCGCGCCACCGCATCGTGACAATGCGCATCGCTCCAACGGTGCAGAGTCTGTGAAGAGAGGACGTGGGCAATGGAAAGTAACAGCAAAAACAGTGGAGACGCCACAGTTTGGCTTCCCAACGGCAAAGAATTCAAACTACCGGTCCTGTCCGGCACTCTCGGTAATGACGTTGTTGATATTCGGACGCTGAACAAACAGGGCGATGTTTTCACCTATGACCCTGGCTTCACGTCGACGTCCAGCTGTGAATCTCAGATCACGTTTATCGATGGCGACGCTGGCGAGTTGTTATACCGCGGCTATCCCATTGATCAGCTAGCTGAGCAGTCCAGCTTCATTGAGGTTTGTTACTTGCTACTCCATGGTGAGTTGCCAACTGCGAGCCAGTTGGAGACTTTTGACACCGCCATCACCTACCACACCATGCTGCATGCGCAGTTTGACCGGTTCTTTGAGGGCTTCCGTCGGGACGCCCACCCGATGGCGATCATGGTCGGCGCGGTTGGGGCGCTGTCGGCGTTCTACCATGACAGCACCGACATCAATGACCCGCATCAAAGGATGGTGGCGAGCCACAGGATGATCGCCAAAATGCCGACCATCGCGGCGCGGGCGTTCAAATACTCGGCTGGCCAACCCTTCGTGTACCCACGTAATGATCTGGCGTATTCAGAAAACTTTCTTCGGATGTGCTTTGCGGTTCCTGCCGAAGATTATGTCACCAATCCGATTTTGACGCGGGCTATGGACCGGATCTTCACCCTCCACGCGGACCATGAGCAAAACGCCTCGACGTCTACGGTGCGCCTTGCCGGTTCGTCCGGGGCCAATCCGTTCGCCTGCATCGCGGCGGGGATCGCGTGTTTGTGGGGACCTGCGCACGGCGGCGCGAATGAGGCGGCGCTCAACATGCTGGCTGAGATCGGCTCGGTGGATCGCATCCCCGAGTTCATCGAACGGGCGAAAGATAAGAACGACCCGTTCCGGCTCATGGGCTTTGGCCACCGTGTGTACAAGAACTATGATCCGCGCGCCAAAGTGATGCAAAAGACGGCGCACGAAGTTCTTGACGAATTGGGCCTGCACAACGACCCCCTACTCAAGGTCGCAATCGAGCTGGAGAAAATTGCACTCCAGGATGATTATTTTGTTGAGAAGAAACTTTATCCCAACATCGACTTTTACTCGGGCATTACCCTGCGCGCCCTGGGGTTCCCCACAGACATGTTCACGGTGCTGTTCGCGCTGGCCCGTACCGTTGGGTGGATCGCCCAGTGGACCGAAATGATTGAGGATCCAAACCAGAAGATCGGTCGACCACGACAAATCTACACCGGCGCTGCGCGGCGCGATTATGTCTCGCTCGCCAATCGGTAGCTTGTGATGATCCCAGCCGATGTGCTGAGCGCTGCGAGCGAGCTCGTTAAGCAGGGGCAAGCGGTTGGGATGCGTGTCGCCACGGCCGAGAGTTGCACGGGCGGGCTGTTGGCCGGAGCGATCACGGCCGTCGCGGGCTCCTCGGCGGTGTTCGAGCGTGGTTGGGTCACCTATTCCAACGCGTCCAAGACCACGCAATTGGACGTGCCCGAACCTCTCATCGTCGCCCATGGCGCTGTGAGCCAAGAGGTCGCCGCAGCGATGGCTGAGGGGGCGCTGGCGCATTCGCTGGCGGATTTGGCGATTTCCATCACGGGCGTGGCCGGGCCTGACGGCGGTGGACCGGGCAAACCTGTCGGCTTGGTGTGCTTTGGAGTGTTTCAGCGGCAAGCTGAGGCGCCCGTGGCGCTGATGCGCCAATTCGACACCCTTGACCGCCATGGCGTGCGGATGGCGAGTGTTCGGTTTGCGCTGGACGTCTTGCTTGATGCGGTGAGGGCGCGCTCGGGCGCTGCTTAGATCTGGGATGTTCCCAGTTCAGCGCCTTCAACGGTGGGAAAGCGCTCGGCGGCGCGGGCTTCGAAGGCGGCCATGAGCTTGTTGCTGGCGCGATCAAAATTGGCGTCGAACAGCGCCTGCAAGATGCGGTTGCGGAACTCAAATTCAATGAAGAACTCCACCTCGGTCGCACCATCGGGGAGGGGTTGGAGACGCCAGCGATTTTCCAGCTTGGAGAATGGACCGGAGAGAAAGGACACGTCGATCTCCCCTTCCGGTTCATTTAGGCGCACGGTCGTGGCAAAACGTTCGCGCACGAACTTGTAGCCGACAATGGCTTCGGCGTTCAGCGTGCCTACCCCATTGACGACGTTCTCATCGAACACCCGCATCGCCCTGATCCACTTGATGAAGTTGGGATAGTCGCGCACGTCCGACACCAACGTGAAGATGTCCTGACAGCCATGGGGAACGCGGCGGCGCTCTTGGTGAATGGCCATTTCTAGCCCCTCTACTCGTTACCTAGTTGTCACAGTAACGCTGTGACCATGTGCGGGCGGGGTCGTGGTTGCGCAGGTCGACGTCGAAGTCCACCGCGGCCTTCAGCGCCAACAGCGCTGATACCCAACCGGCGTGAATCTCATGCCAATCGTGGGCTGGCGGACTGTCGACACGCAACTCCAGATCGCATCCCCCCGGCTCACGCGGCGTCAGCGTGAATGCGGTGTCAGCGCCGAAATAGCGCACCACCAGACGTTCGGGGGGGCGCGCCTCGAGGATCGTCATCACGGTGCGGATGTTCATGGCGGCGAACCAGAGATTGACGCCCTCGGATTGGGTGCGGCTTTCATCAACCCAGAAGCGTTCGCGTCCCTCATCTGTTGCGAGACAATCGAAAACCGCCTGTGGCGAGGCGTTGAGCTTGAGCCGCCAAACAATGGGTTGACAGTCGCCGGCCTGGCGGCTCATCGCGCACTGGTTTGCGCCTGACGCGCGGCTCGCAAGCGCTGAAAGTCCTCGCCGGCATGGTAGGACGAGCGTGTCAGAGGGCTGGCCGACACCATCAAAAATCCCTTGGCGCGGGCGATGGTTTCGTAGGCTTTGAACTCGGCCGGCGTGACGAAGCGGTCGACGGCGGCGTGCTTGCGTGTGGGCTGCAAGTATTGCCCTATGGTCAGAAAGTCGATGCCGGCTGAACGCATATCATCCATGACCTGCCCAACTTCTTCTTTGCTCTCCCCAAGACCAACCATAATGCCAGACTTGGTGAATTGTTGCGGATCGCGCTCTTTGACGCGCTCAAGCAGTCGTAGCGAATGGTAGTAGCGCGCCCCTGGCCTGATGGATGGATACAGCCGCGGCACCGTCTCCAGGTTGTGGTTGAAGACGTCGGGACGCGCATCAATCACCGCGTCGATATGCCGTGCCTCTTTGCGCAAAAAGTCTGGCGTCAGAATCTCGATTGTGGTCGACGGCGCTTGTCCACGCACGGCTGCAATGACGTCCACAAAGTGTTGGGCGCCGCCGTCTTCGAGATCATCCCGATCGACTGACGTGATCACCACGTGCTCAAGGCCCATCTGGGCCGTGGCGCGCGCCAGGTTCGCCGGCTCTTCGGCGTCCACGGGGCCGGGCAAGCCGGTGGCCACATTGCAGAACGCACACGCCCGGGTGCAGATCTCGCCCAGGATCATGAACGTGGCGTGCTTTTTCTCCCAGCACTCGCCAATGTTGGGACACCCGGCTTCTTCGCAAACGGTGACGAGATTGTTCTCGCGGACGATTTTGCGGGTGTCGGCGTAGCCCTGGGTGACGGGCGCTTTGACGCGGATCCAATCGGGCTTGCGCAAGACGGGCGTGTCCGGATTGTTTTGCTTTTCCGGATGGCGCGGTCGCGCTGGGTTGTCGGGCTTGCCGGTGGCGCGGGTGTCGATGAGCGTAACCATGATCGGAAGATGGCGCGTTGTGCAGCCTTAATCAACGCATGGGCCGCTGTTAGCCGTCCGAGCCCCAGGCGCCGTGCGGCTGGCGATCGGCGAAGGTGAGGCACTGGACCGCGGCGCCATCCTCAGCCTTAAAGGTGAGCGAGCCGGCGTGGCCGGACGCTTCGCGGTTTGCGTCCAAGATCACCGTGTTGACCTGGTCGTCCAACAGATCAAACAAAACCACGTTGATCACGCAGACCTCGTCCGGCGGCGCGGCCAGTGCGGCTTCCTGATAGACCCAAACGGTATCGTCCTCGATCTCGACACCGAGAATCTCAAGCGGAATGGGTGCGCCGTCCGGGGTGGTCAGGGTGAACCGATCCGCCACATAGAGTGCGGCCAGGGCTTGGGCGTCGATGCTCTCCAGCGTGAGGTCGGCGGCGTGGCCAGCGTGAACCAGCGCATCCTCCAGATCATGGTCGTGGAGTTGGTGGGCCACCTCGAGCCGCGCCGCGCTTGGCGACCATGCGACGGTCACCACCGCGTGGTGTTGCCTGTGCGCCTGGGCCGGGCCGGCCGTCACGGCGAGGGCAAGCGCGGCCAGAAGGGCTCGCCGCGCACCGCCGCCTGTTTGACGCTCGAGCTGTGCGTCGGTCTTCATTTTGGGTCCCTACTGCGCTGGCCGCAGCCGCACCAGCGCGTCTCGCATCTGGTCGCGCTGCGCGAAGTCCGAGCGGTAAACCTCAAGACGCGACGGGGCGATTTCGCGCGGCAACGCATTGTTGGCGTGATCGACGTCGACAATTTGATCCAAGGGATCGAGCACAAACTGGGCGACAGGTTGGTCGGTCACGAACAAGCGCGTGACCCTCTTGGAGTCTCGGCGCCAGATCTCAGCTGATAACATCTGCAACTCCGAGTCGCCGTCGGCATAATTCAATTGAACAGGCAATGGCATGACCAAGCCGCCGACATTATCGAAATCAACGAAGTAATAGTAATGATCAGCCTCTAAGGCGCGGTCCAACGTTCTTTGCTGCGTTGGAGTCAAGTTGCTGCGAAACGACTGATAGGCATTGCGGTCGGCATTCGTGATCGTGAAATCATCATTGTCATTGTAGAAGTCTTCGAGACCCGCATTGCGCTCAATATAGGTCTGAGCCTCGATGGGATTATCGCTGGCGTCATTACGCTGTTGGAACAACGCCTGGAGGGACGGGCGCGCTTCAGCGTTTGCACGCTCGAGTGGAAACTCAACGTCCGGATCCTGGGTCGAGAGCTGATAGGCGCGCACGTCGGTGATCGCCATGTCCACGTGGTCGGTGGAATAAAACCAACCGCGCCAAAACCAATCCAAGTCCACGCCCGACGCGTCTTCCATGGTGCGGAAGAAATCGGCGGGCGTCGGTCGCTTAAACCTCCAACGTGTGGCGTATTCACGGAATGCAAAGTCAAAAACATCCCGGCCCATGACGGTTTCGCGCAACACCATGAGTGCTGTGGCCGGCTTGGTATAGGCATTCGGGCCGAACTGCACAATTGAATCGGATTGAGTCATGATTGGCATTTGGTTGTTCGAGAGCATGTAGGCCTTTATGGCGTCCGCCCCAGCACGCATGTCGTAGTCGTCATCCCAACGTGCGCTGGCGACTTGATCGAGAAAGGTGTTGATCCCCTCGTCCATCCATGTCCACTGCCGTTCATCTGAATTGACCACCATGGGGAAGTAGATGTGGCCAATTTCATGAATAATAACTCTGATCAGGCTATACTTCGTCGCCTTGGAATACGTCGCGGTGACGCCGTCATCATTGGGGTTGTCCGGGTCGTCTTGGTATGGCGTGGGGCGGTAACCATTGAAGGTGATCATCGGGTATTCCATCCCGCCGCGCGCCCATGTGTTCACAGATATCGCGACAGGATAAGGATACGGGAACGCGAATTGTGAATACACTTCCATGGTGTGCGCAACAGCATGGGTCGAATACCGCGACCAAAGCGGCTCGCCCTCTCTGGGGTAGTACGACATGGCCAGAACTTCGTCATACTCGCCGCCTTCTTGGCGGTGGACCATGGCGTCCCAGATGTATTTGCGCGAACTCGCCCAGGCAAAGTCGCGCACATTCTCCGCACTGAAGTCCCAACGGCGCATGACCGTCGATTTTTCGGCTTCGTTGTCGCGGGCTTCATCGGGGGTCACGATGAAAATCGGTCGGTCCGATTCCCTTGCATCTTCAAGACGCATGCGTTGGCGGGCGGAGAGCGCTTCGGCGGGATTTTGCAGTTCGCCGGTGGCGGCGACGATGTGGTCGTCGGGGACCGTAATCGAAACCTCGTAGTCGCCGAACTCCAGTGTAAATTCGCCTGACCCCAAGAATGACTTGTTGAGCCACCCGCCGTAATCGGTATAGGCGGTGGCTCGGGGATACCATTGAGCAAGAAAGTACTGGAAGGTTTCTGCGCCAGTGTCGGGATCAACGAAGCGCTCGTAACCGCCGCGACCGCCAATCACCGCTTCTTCGATGATGTTGTGCTCCCAGTCGATGTCGATGCGTGTTTGCTCTCCCGACAACAAAGGCTGTTGCAAATCAACCCGCATCATTGTGTCGACGATTGTGTAACTCAGGCTCGAACCGTCGGCGCCGGCGACACTCGATATTTCGAAGCCATACTCGATGTCTTCGTAAACCTGCATGGCCTCGAGTTGACCATAGGAAATCGAGTCGGCGTCAGCGCGGTTGGCCCGCCGCGAAGCGAGCGAACCAACAGTGGCTGAATTGCGGGCAATCGAATTGTTAGCGAAGCGGTTTTGATCGAGTTGGATCCAAATATAGCTCAGTGGGTCTGGGCTGTTGTTGGTATAAGTGAGCTCCAGTTCGCCAAAGATGCGCTTAGCGTCTTCATCCAAGCGGACGTCGATTTTGTAGTCGGCGCGCTGTTGCCAGTATTGCGGGCCCGGTGCGCCTGAAGCAGTGCGATAAACATTGGGCGTGGGCAGCTCGACTGCGCCGAGTTGGCGAAACTTGTCTTCCCATTCCATCTTAGTTTGTTGGATGGTTTGAGCGCCCGCGCTGACAGCCCAAGCCGCCACCGCCACACACGCCGCCGACAGCTTCATCATCTGAAGACCCATCACTCACCCCTTCTCGCGCCATTGGGCGCGTTACCCGTTGCGTTGCCGGACGCTAGCGCAGCACCGAACGGAGCGTCCAGTTAACGATGCGCCTGGCGCGCTGTGGTCAGTGGCGCCAAAACGGGCGCGGACGCCGGCGCCATGGACCGGCCGCGGATCCTTCGGGCGCGGCGCACAACGCCGCCAACGCGCCAACGTTGAACAAGGGAATCAGCAAGGTGAGGCTGAGCCAGCCGGGCAGACCCATGTGCTCACATCGCCGGTGCGCTGCTGCGAGGATCACCAAGATCAGCGGCGGCAAAGCCAACACGCCGACGAGCGCACCGGAATCGATGACGACATAACCCAAGGCGATGACGGCGATAGCGATGGCGGCGAAAACAACGCGGTTCATGACGAGGACCCGCCCCTCAGACTAGATGTGAACCACACGATCATACGCGTCGAGCACACTCTCGTGCATCATCTCCGACAGCGTTGGATGTGGGAAGACGGTGTGCATCAGCTCAGCCTCGGTGAGCTCGCCGGCCCGCGCGATGGCGTAGCCCTGGATCAGCTCGGTGACCTCAGCCCCGATCATGTGCGCGCCAAGGAGTTCGCCGGTGGTCTTGTCAAAGATCGTCTTCACAAGGCCCTCTGGTTCGCCCAACGCGATGGCCTTGCCATTGCCCATGAACGGGAATTTGCCCACGCGCACATCCTTGCCGGCGGCTTTGGCTTGCTCTTCGGTCATGCCGATCGAGGCGACCTGCGGCAGGCAATAGGTGCACCCCGGGATGAGGCTGGTGTCGAGCGGATGGGCGTGCAGGCCGGAGAAATTGTCCACGCACGCGATGCCCTCATGGGAGGCTTTGTGCGCGAGCCAGGGCGCGCCGGTCAGATCGCCGATGGCGTGGAAACCGGGCACGCCGGTTTGACCAAAACCGTCGACCACCACATGGCTTCGGTCGATTTTGGCGCCGACGTCTTCAAGGCCCATCCCTTCGGAATTGCCGACAATGCCGATGGCCAAGACAACGCGGTCGGCCTCAACAGTGTGGGATTTGCCCTTTGCGTCGGTGATGGCGGCCTTCACTGCGTTCGCCCCGCGGTCGAGCTTGTCGACTTTGGCGCCTGTGAAGATGGTCATGCCTTGTTTTTCAAAGGCCTTTTTGGCGAAGGCGGAGATCTCAGGGTCTTCGGCGGGCAAGATGCGGTCGACCATTTCAACGACGGTCACTTGTGCGCCCATGGTCGCATAGAAACTCGCGAACTCGATGCCGATCGCGCCAGAGCCGATGACCAGCAGTTTTTCCGGCATCACGTCGGGGACCATGGCCTCTTTGGCGGTCCAGATGAACTTGCCGTCCGGCTCAAGGCCAGCCTGGGGAATGGTGCGTGCGTGCGCTCCTGTGGCGGCGATGACGTGCTTGGCTTTGATGGTTTTCTCGGCGCCCTTGGCGGGTTTGATGACCACGGTGTGCCCGGCGCTGCTGGGCTTTTCAAAGCGCGCGGCGCCGTCGATGACTTCGATCTTGTTCTTCTTCATCAAAAAGCCGACGCCGTTGGACAGCTGTTTGGCGACTTTGCGGCTGCGTTCGACGGTCTTGGCGAGATCAAAGCTTGGCTTTTCGGCCTTCAGGCCAAACGCATCAGCATGTTCGATGAGGTGAAACACCTCAGCCGAACGCAGCAACGCTTTGGTGGGAATGCAGCCCCAATTGAGGCAAACGCCGCCGAGATGTTCACGCTCGACAATCGCCACTTTGTGTCCCAGCTGGGAAGCCCGGATCGCCGCCACATAGCCGCCTGGGCCCGCGCCCACGACCACAACATCAAAATCGCTCGCCATGGTTGGCTCCTTACGATGGGGCGGCGCGGGGGTCCGGCCGAGAGACGCCCTAACCAAGCTGCGCCGGACGCTGTTGGCAAGGCTGTTTCGTCATGCGGCGTTGCTCAGATAGCTGGTTACCGCGCCAGCCACGCCGTCGATGATGAACTGCGCCGACAAAGCGGCGAGGATCACACCCAATATTCGGGTGATCATCGCCGCCAGCGTCTGACCGATCAGCCGCATGACAACGCTGGCCAACAGGAACAACACCAGGCAGAGGGCCAAGTTGACGCCCATGGCGGCCAGCACCTGGGCCTGGCCCGCAGCGCCCACATCGTCTTCGGCCATCAGCAACATCACCGAGGCGATCGATCCTGGACCGGCGATGAGCGGGATCGCTAACGGAAACACCGAAACATCGGTATCGCGTATGTCGGGATTGACTTCACGCACGGCGACGACGCGGCTTTCGCGCTTCTCGGCGCGGCGCTCGAAGAGCATTTCAAGCGCGAGCAAAAACAACAACACCCCGCCGGCTGCGCGAAATGCGTCGAGGGAAACGTGGAGCTGATTGAACAACCACTCCCCGCCAAAGGCGAAGCCAATCAACACGCCCGTGGCGATGATCACCGACTTGAACGCCATCAAACGCTTGTGACCACTTGAAGAGTCGGCCGTCAGTCCCGCGAAGATCGGCGTGACGCCGATCGGATCAATCACCACGAAAAATGTCACCAACGCCGTGACAAACAGTTCTGAACTCATTTTCTCAACCGCCCGTTGCGCGATGGCCTCGTGTTAGCCCGCCGCGACTGCGCTGCGACAGACCGATTGGATGCGCTCAGCGGCGGGCCGGAACTGTGCGAGCAACTCCTCCAGCGTGACTTCAGCGCGTGGGTCGCGATGTTCATTGGCCGCCTGCTCGCTGCGCACAAAGACGCTTTCCACCGCAGCGACGTCTTCGTCAATGTCATTGGGGAGCACATAGCTGGCGGCGAATGCGGCGTCGCGCGCCGTCTCACCACGCGCTGTGAGCGCTGTGATGTCGTCAGGCGCCGTGATCCGGGGCATGGCGGCGATCCGGCTCAAATCGGCTTCAAAGGCGCCAAGGCTGCCGCCGAGGTCGGCGCACACCTCCGCGCGCTGACTGATGGCGATCGCCTCGATGTGGTTGTTGCGCGCTTCGTAAGACAGATAGGCCTGGCCGGTGGCGAGAATCACGGCGAGGGCTGAGATGATGATGGAAATGACCTGCATGACGTCCCCCTTGTTGCACGCAACGGTGCGTTGCGCTGCGTCGACAAAAGGGGGTTTAGCCTGCTCGCAGCTCGGTTTCCACCAGACGTGCGCACGCGCTTTGGGTTGCATCGGCCGCGGCCGCCAATTGTGTCAGGGCGGCCGCAACTTGGTCTGCGTCACCGCTCAAGACGGCGTTCGCCGCGGCTGATGCGGAGGTCGTAAGATCGTCCAGCGGGGCGTCAAACAGGCTCTGGGGCAAGGTGTGGCGCACGCCCGCCACGGAACGGGCGAGCTGAATGGGCGCGGTGCGCAACAGCTCCAATTCCTGAAGGCGTAACGCGTCGAGACGCCGGCTGGCGTCTTCGGCGACGGCCCGGAACTCGGCGCTCGCCGCGCCGATCTCAGAACAGGCGTTGAGCCGCGCTGTGATGATGGCGGTGACACGGGCGGCCTGCATGGCGGCTGCGATACGCTCGGCCTCGCCAACGGTTGCTGGCTGAGCGATGGCGGGCAGAGCCGATCCGATGGGGTCTTCGGCGGTGAAGCGCGTCGGTTCGGCGCTTGAGGGACGCGGCTCAGCGGCCAAGTCCAGCACGGCCTGCATGGTGCGTTTGTAGTCAGCATAGGTGGACCACACCAAAAACGTCTGCGCCGTGGCCATCACCAGCGCGGTGGAGGCGAATATGGTGGCTATGGCGCGCATGGCCGCTATCCTTCTTTGCCCCGTGGTTTGCCTGGCCCCTCAGCGCAACGCCATGCGACCCGCCAGTGCGGACGCGCTTGGCGCGCACTCGGACTCGCCTATTGGGCGAAACGCGATCCCTCAAACATTTCCGCGCACTCATCTTGAACGATGTCATGAACGGCGTCGAACTCGTCCATATGCTCTTCGATCTGTTCCAAATCACCACGAGCGAGCTGAACGTTGGTGTCTTTGGCGGCGTCGATCATCTTTTCAAGGGCAGTCTCAAACCCCTCGCGCGGCAACACGTAAAGGCCGACCGACGCCGCGGCGATCACCTCGCCCGGCCCGCGGTGCAGTTCGTTGACCGTGGCCGCCTCCACCGCATTGTTGGCGCGCCATTCATCAAAGACGGTCTGTGAGTCGCCAAGAAAATCAGCCGATGCGCCTGCAATGGCGCCGCACGCATTGAGCCTTTCGGCCAGCAAGGCCGTTTGCAGGTGGTCATTGCGCTGCTGCCACAACGTGAATACCGCGAACGCCAGAACAACCAGCGATCCCACAGCGACCACAATCCAGAGATTTCTCATACCAAACACCCTTTGGCGGTTCGAGCATCGATAGCGCAGATCTTGATGCGCGCAAAGCGAAGCCAAGCAATCTTCGTGCAGGGTGCGCGGATCGGGCTTTCAGTTTTTCAGCAGTCCGCAGCGTGGCGCGCTTACGGTTCCTTTACGCGCCTGGCGTCTGGTGTCCTCCGGGACGCAGGACACAGGGGACCAACCATGGGCAAACTGATACAAATGACGCCGGCGCTCGTCATCGCTGCGCTTTACGCGTTTTTTCTGGCGCACCAAACGCCGCTGAAACCCAATTCACCGGCCGCTCATTTGGAGCACACCAAGACCCAGGTCGCTGATTTACAAGCGGAAAAGGCACAGCTGGAAGCGCGCGTCGCGCGTTTGCGGGCGGACACGCTGGATCTGGACTATCTTGAGGAGCGCGTGCGGGCTGTCCTTGGGTATGCGCGGGCCGGAGAGGTGGTGGTGCCGCCGGGCGAACTGGCCGCGTTGTTGGCCACAGAACGCGATGATCTTCACGATGACGCTCCGGTGGACGCTGACCGCACACCCGCTTATGCTCTCGCCAACGTGGATTGATAATCAGGCGTGGGGTGTGTGACCGCGCCGAACAGTTCGTGCGAAGGAAACGTCCATGGCCGCCACCGATGTCGCCACGCCCGCCGCCGATGCGTCGGACGTCAGCAGCGAAGAATTGCTCAAATACTATAAGGACATGCTGCTGATCCGGCGGTTTGAGGAGAAAGCTGGCCAACTCTATGGCATGGGGCTCATTGCTGGCTTTTGCCATTTGTATATTGGCCAAGAAGCGGTTGTGGTCGGCATGCAAGCCGCCATCGGTGAAGGCGACCAGGTCATCACCGGGTATCGCGATCACGGCCACATGCTGGCCTGCGGTATGGACGCTCGCGGCGTGATGGCGGAGCTGACCGGCCGCATTGGCGGTTACTCCAAGGGCAAAGGCGGCTCCATGCACATGTTCAGCCGCGAAAAGGAGTTTTACGGCGGCCACGGGATTGTCGGGGCCCAGGTTC